>NZ_KV786004.1:0-206969 GCF_001806795.1 Brevibacterium sp. HMSC22B09
GGAAAGAGGGAAGTCGTCGACCAGCTTCTCTACTTCTTCGGCGACGATGTCCCGTTGATGTTTGAGCTCTTTGATCTGAGCTGCGACTCTGGGGATAACGAGCTCAACAGCATCGGCACCGGGCACTGTGACGGTTTGCTCGGACAGTGCGGTGAATATCTGGTCGATGAGCGGGCCCGGGTCTTTGCGGCTGTGGTGACGTGCCCACCGTTTCACTCCGGCTTTGCCGGCAGCTTTGAGTCCGGCGGGACCGTGGTAGCGGATCAGCAGATCCAATACGATTGCCCGAGTGAGAACGGCACCGGGGAAGACACGTTCCAGTGATGGGTAGATCTGGACTAATAGGGACCGTAGTCGGTTGATCGCGCGCGTTGATTCACGAGCGAGGTCTTCGTCGAACCCGGAGAGCACCTTCAGTGCCGACAAAACCTCGGAATTGCGGTCCACGGCTCGTAGCGTGTGTGGCATTATCCGGGCGGTATCAGCGATGATGAACGCGTCCCTGGCGTCGGTCTTCGACCGTCCCGGATACAGATCCGCGGCCTTGCGCATCGCTAACCCCGGGAGATAAGCGACGTCTGTGCCGAGATCACGGGCGACAGCGATTGGCAGTGCCCCGATCGTGTTCGGCTGGTCGACCACGACAAGCACCCGACCGTGCTGTTGCAGGTCGGTCAAGACCTTCCGCAAGGTGGTTTCGTCCTGGGGCAGCTCGTGGTCATACACACGTTGCCCGTCGGGTGTGAGCGCGCATCCATGATGGGCGGACTTCCCGACATCGAGGCCCAGTGTGATTGCGTATTCGGTTGTCATGACAGGTCCCCCTCGTCCTGCGTTACCCGGGTCGCTGATGTCACGACACCCGATGCTGGCACCCACGTTACGAAGAGACCTCGACAAGAGTCAGGCCACGTCCCTATCAGCAGTCAACGCGCGTCCTGGACTCCTGGCGGCAACACCCCCCGGATCATCAGTGACAGGGCAAGAAAGCCATACCAGGACCAGCGACCAGATCCTCTGGTGAGGACCTATGAATGAATGTAACGGGGGGGGATTTTTATCCCGCAGGAGAAATGAATGAGTCGACCGGTACACCGTGAACGAGCCAGGTCCTTTATGACAATCTAGCTCTGAACTGCAACGATCTCGCAGGGGCGCATGAAAAACCCGTGTAGCTAAAGTTCGTACGGACCTCATACATAGATTGCTATTGGAACGACCTTGAAAGATGGGCCGCTGATACGAGAGGGGAGAGCAAGGTCTATCGCGTTCCTGAGCTTCATGGGACTTCCGTCCCCGGCCTGAAATCTGTCTACTTGAGTAGACACATTGTCCCGAAGGAAAGAAAAAACTTCGTCGACTACATCCGGAGAGACCCTTTGGAGAAGCTTATTTCGATGCAGAACAGGCACGTTCTCCTGAACTGAGGACGTTACTTTGCCCAGAACCGAAAATTCGCCATCTAGAATCCTATCCTCGTCATCTACAGCAAAATAGGCGCTGTCGCAGATAGTAATAGCTGTAACGTCTGAAATATCGCCGTAAAACTCCCTCGTCTTCTCGGCGCGGAAATCTACACGCACAGCTTCAGCTATCGTTCGCGCCAAACTTGCACGAATCTCAGCTTTGGCTGCACTCTTCTCGGCAAACATTTTCCGCTCCTCGAAGCTGGAGTATGCATCATATAACTTGATCGCGTCCGCTCTAACCTGATGCTCTACGATAGCTGCGACAAGGCTCGGTGTAACGATGTCCAAGAGCGCGTGCAACTGGTTTGGTTGGAAGGAAGACTTGAATTCGACGGAGTGTCGTCGATAAATAACTATTCGATGCGCAAAGTACAACGAAATACCGCTAGAAACAGACAACATATGGGGGTGCACAGAAACACATATAGGTTCTGCGGAAAACCTATAGGGTGCGTCGCTAAAAACCGCTGTGCGCGAAAAACATAAAGGGTTTACGGACCCGGTCCCAGACCCCTCAATACTCTGAGCCGGAAGAATGGAAAGTGGAAGGTTGATGTATCCCCACTATTTATTTTTTCCGTTTTTCGGAGTACATCGGGAGCTACAACTGCGGACCAGCTCTGTGTGAACTAGATGAGAAGGCGCAGCAGCGAATCATCGACGCTGGACAGTTGGTGCTGCGGGCACGCGAGCGGCACCCCCAGCGGTCACTCGCGGAGCACTACAACCCGTTATCGATGGACCCAATTCTGCTCAAGGCTCACAACAACTTGGACCGGGAAGTCGATAAGGCTTTCGATGTGGCACGCAAACTCACCAACGAGCGCCAGCGCCAGGAGCTACTGTTCGCCAGCTACGGGGAGTTGGCGAGGGGCTATGTCTCCTCGCTTTCATCAAAATCGAAACCACCAGCAGGGTCGTTCCCCGTGCGGGTGATTTTGATCGGTCCCGCTGCTGGGTGTAGAACCCTGTCGCTGGCAACGCCGGGAACTATGACTGTGCCCGACGAGAACACGTCACTGCCATAACGCGGCTCACGGTAGACGAACATGGGTCGTTCACTACTACTGGTGGATTTCGGTTTTGGTGGTGGGGGGATTACCGCCGCCGGCCTCGATTTTTCCGTTGAGGAGGGCGTTGACTACTTCCCGATTGTGAAATGGGCCGATGGCGCGGTGAAGAGGAACCAGTCACCTGGAAGAGATCGATCCAGTCGCTGGTGTGCAATCTGGGAGGTAGGGTTGCGGGGTCGATTCCTCGCGAGCGCAACCATGATTGTGTCTCTGAACGTGATGAAAACAACCCTGCCCTTCGGAGAATTTCCCCTATCCCGCGTCCCCGGGCGGTGAAAACGGTGTGCACCATCGCCTGAAAGGCTTTGCGTTGCTCTATCGGGATCTTCGGGTCACCCACCCGGCGGATCACTAAGATCCCCCCGTCAACGTTTGGCTGTGGCCGGAAAGCAGACCTTGGTACTCGGGAACCAAGGTGAAACGTGAACCATGGGGACCACTGAGCTGTCATCATCGTGCTTGCACCTACCCCGGCCCGGCGGCGAGCGACTTCCCACTGCATGAGGAGTACAGCGGCAGTCCATGCCGGCGCATGCAACAACTTTCGAAGAATGGCAGTGGTGAGGTGAAAGGGAATGTTTCCCACAATGACGCAGGGAGTGGCGGGTAACGGGAAGTTGAGGAAATCATCATGGACCACTTCGACCGACGCCGAGGCGGTCTTTTTTGTGAGTTTGGCAGCTAGTTTTGCGTCTACCTCAACTGCCGTTATTGCCCTCCCCAAGTGGGATATCGGGTGAGTGAGGGCACCGCTTCCTGGCCCGATCTCAATGATGGGGCCGGAGGTTTGTTTTACAAGATCGACGATGGAGTTGATGATCTTGTGGTCTGTGAGAAAATTTTGGCCATGTTCGTGACGGCCGTATCCGTATGTAGACATCAGGTGTGCTCCGTGGAGTTGAAACGGAGCCGGGCATGGCAAATGGCCGCCCGGCTAAAGGACCGGAGCGGTTTCTAACCTGCGGGAGGGAGAAAACCGCCTTAGCGGCTGGTGAGCGGCCGCATGAAAACGGAACCTGAAATCAACATGGGCCTATCGTATCCAATTAATTTCGCAGGGTCCAATACGGTGAGAAAGAAGACAACCGCACCGCAACAGTGCAAGACCTCTCTGGATTGGAATTTAATTGAACATGGGTTTGGGGTACGACGCGCCCTACTCGGAGTGGCACGGACACTACGGCTGCGCGCCCACACACAACAGTAAAGAGCTCGGCAATGCACAGACACGTAACGAGAGCGCCACAAATGTATGTACGTTTAAGTTACAGCATCGACACTGACGCTCCACATGGAGGGACGGCCGCAGCCCTGCAGCAAGCACACGGCAGGGTGTCTGCTTCGGGCGACGTGAAATTACGCAGAAAAATACGAAACACATCACCGCAGGTCACGTAGGTATTTGCGGGTCATTTCGTAATCTCGTAAACGAAAAGAACAAAACTACGAAACACAAAAACATACGTTGAGCAGCGTAAATGGTTTTCGTTTCGTAATTTTTCCACTTTTTGAAGAAAATCTAAATAAGAAGAGACACCTTGATTGCGATTGTGTCCCGTGTCACATAGCTGCAACCCCTGCAGCGTGCCCTCAACGAGGACGCTCTGTGTCGTAGACATGTGCCTGCAATGCGTGTCTGTGTCTCTCTCTTAAAAGGTTTGGGTCGAAATACCGCGAAGTCGCCACTTTTCAACTGTCGAGCGTCACTGGCGTCTTCTACTGATTTCAGCAGTTTCCTAGAGATCAGCTCATTACGCACTTGCGATAGATAGTAGGCTTGCGAGTACTTGAAATTCTGAACACTTTTGTTATTTACGACCGACCCTGCAAGATCGCTAGCGGCGACATTCCCACCAACTTTTAGTTCTACATGCCCGACGCCAGGCGCCTTCAAGCCGCCTTTCGCCGCAGTACCTCCGTCTCCCCTTGTTGCAGAAGTACTATTGTCTTCTCGTCCACTTTCAGTGATTAGATCAGTAACAACCGGTGCGGCGAACAGCTGTTGGAGTAATCCGGCAACGTGCTCCGAGTTCTGATATATCGCGATTGTAGGCGTTACCGAGCTTTCGTTCGACTTGTAGTTCACAGAAACCGTCCTTCCGAGCCTTAGAAAACTATCTCCTTAGCTCTCCCATATGCACGTTCAGGGTTCGAAGTGCGTAAGCAATGTTTGCGATCTCTTTGTCAGATCCGGAGTTTCGCCTACTACCTTCTTGCGGCGAAGGCATCGCTTCACCCCATCCTTCGGTATTGAGGGTGTAAGCTTCCGAGTATTTTTTGCCGTCCGGCCCTTTATAGGTAACAACGGCTTCAGCAGAAGAAGGCGCACCTTCCAGCAACGTTCTGGAGCGATCATCTCTGCGCCATACGACTCTCATGCCAGCAGAGGGCGGCAGTATGACTGATCGATCCAGAAATTTCTTGAGCGGACCAACAACCCTATCGTCAGCGCTCAAGGGCTGAAGCTCACCAACGGATACGTGAACGTCGTGCGCTACAGAGGCACCCATATTCTTGATTCGGAGATCCCACGCTCCGTGTCCTTGAAGTCCAGGAACGATCTCCAGAAAGACGTATGGTCGAGTTCGACGCGCCGAGTCCTCCTTGAGATGCTCCAGCTGCCTTCCAGCGTTCGTTAACGTTTTATGAGCCACAAACGATAGTGCAGCTGTTCCCAGCGCCGTAACGACTGAGCCTATTGCAGTTATCCAGGCGAGTATCGAAGCATCCATGCTTCAAGTTTCCGGCCGCGACATTTACAGGTCATGAGGACGCGCGATGTCAATGGTCACAGTTTAATGACAATCACTGCCCCCTGGCAGGATTCACGAATCTTAAACAACGATTCGCTCGAAAATTATGACTTTCGGATCTCTGGTTCATACTGAAGCGCGTCGAGCACCGAGCTGCACAAATGGACGGCCAAGATCCCACACGTAAGGAACGTGTCCCACTGGTCTACAGTTTTTACGCCAGCGGACTTGGTTGAAGCCCACGCGCACCTCGAAGCGTCGTGGTCCCAGCAAAGCTCACTGATGGTTGAGGGTATGGGGGAGCCCTAAAGCACGTGGACGGCGCCTGTCGTGTCGAGGCGTGCGACCTTGTGCGCCTGTTCCGAGTTGATGAATTACCCTCGGGAGACGCCGGAGGCTCAGACGTCCGGGGTGCGTGAGCGCCCTGAACTGCCGTTGGGCAGGCGGTGTTTGGGCAGGTCATTACCATGGGCATAGCGACGTTGGATACGCTGTTGCACCTTGAGCGAGAAGGGTGGGAACCCCTGTGCAACCGCACAGAGGCTGCCTGCTACGGCGAGTTGATTACCGATGATGGCCGCATGGTCTTGTTCAACGGCTTCGTCATGGACCGTGAGGCTGTCGTGGCTTCACTCAACGACGGGCTTGGTCGGGACGGGTGCGAGATCGCAGATGCGTGAATGATCGCGGCTGGAAACAGTGCAGCTGTCATTGTCTACAAAGCCAAAGCCGCCCGCGGTGACGAGAATCCATTTGAGGCTATTATGAGCTGCACCTACACGCTGGTCAATGGAAAGCCTCGTCTCGCGCTGTACCAGCGGACAACAGCCACCCACTTAGCACGTCTGCACACGCTCGCTTCTACCGACGCATACAGGGAGCATGGAAGTCAGACTCCCGATCATTGGCGCGCGTTCTCGGAAGAGAGTTTCGCGTAGATGAGGGTGTCCGTCCATTCGCCTTTGCTGAACCAGTCCTGGACGTGATGTGCTTCGAGCCGTAGCCCGACGCGGCGAGCCAGTGCCGCGGAGGCACTGTTGCGGGCATCCATCTGCGCGGCGATGCGGTGGAGTTTGTAGAGATCAAACCCGAGGCTGAGTACTGCCCGGACTGCTTCGCTGGCAAAACCTTGCCCACCGTGTGTTGGGTCGAGAACCCACCCGATCTCGCATTGACGGTGTTCGTGATCGGTGAGCCAGAGAGCCACATCCCCAATCGGGACGCCGCCATGCTCGATGACAAGAGCCAGCGCACCAGTCTCGCCATCGATGTCGGTCTTCTCTAGTCGCTCGGCGAGCTTGTCGCGCGTGACTTCCTTGGTCCATGGCTCGTCCAACAGGTAGCGGGCAACGCCGGGTTGAGAGTACAGCTTGTAAAGCCAAACGGCATCGTCAGCATCATGCAGACGGAGCCGGAGTCGTTCCGTCACCAACGGCCACTGAGCGGTAGGTGTGAGAATGCGTCGGTAATGGAACAACTCCTCGTGCTGGCTGACGGGCGTGATTCCGACACCTCGCTCCGCCTCACGGAACCCTGCATTGGCCAAGCATTGCTGGGAGGCCTTGTTCTCCGGAAGTGTGCGCGCCGTCAGAGTCTGGAGTCCACTGTTGCGTGCGAAACGCGACGCCAGCTCCAATCCTCGACGGGCATGCTCTTTTCCGCGTGCGTCGGGATGAATCCAGAACCCGACCTCGGCTGTCTCCGAGTTGGCATCGAAGAGCACCATGGAGCCCACAAACCGGTTCGTCTCGGTATCCGCGAGCGCAAGGACTGCCAACTTGCCTGACGCTAGCCCCGCTGCTACCTCTTCGCCGATCATGCGTCGCACGGACTCGGGAGTGTAGTCGGGCTCCGGAAGGTGGCCGAAGCGCCGCACAGCTTCATCCTTGGTGCCTGTCGCAAATGCGTCTGCGTCCAGTTCGGACAAGGTGCGTAAACAAGTGTTCCCCAAGACAATCGGAAGGGTGGTGACATCAAGCATGGACTAAACCTAACATAGTACGGATAGCTAATAGAATATTGTTTGGTTAGGCTGGTCGAGTGAGTTACTGGGAGCATCGCAAACCTGTTCAGCGCCTTCGTGCCGTGGACATAATGGAGGTTGCGAGGGTGTCGGCCAAACTGCTGGACGAAGGAGGGTTGAGAGCCCTCACGTTAAGGTCTGTGGCGCAGAAGGTGGGTGTCGCGCCAGCGAGCCTGTACTCACGTGTCGATTCGGTCGACGATCTGTTTGACCTCGCCCTCGACGCAGCGCTGGCAGATGATCCCTTGATGTCTGAGGCGATCCACAGCGCTGACCTGCCTGACCTCATGCAGGCTTTTTTCGTGCACCTCACGACCCACCGCTGGGCCGGGCAGGTCATCGGCATGCGCGCGCCAAGAGGTCCCGCATATCTGACTCTCTCCGAACGGATGTGCGTTCTGCTCGAGCAGGCGGGAATCCCGGACCCGCTCGGGACTGCCTACCGATTGTCCAACCTGGTGATCGGCTCAGCCCTGACTGCTCCGATGGCGCCTGATGAAAAGCGTGTCGTCATCGACCCTGGGCAAGCTCCCACTTATGCGCGTCTCCACACGGCGCATCACATCAGTCCGCAAGAGATCTTGGCTGAGGGCATTAAGGCGCTTCTTTCTTAGGGTGGCCTTTAGCCTTGGGGTCGGGAAGCGTTCGCGCCGGAGCTCCGTGCTCAGCGCCTGTTAGCCTGAGAGCACTACATCCCCCACGCCTCTCCATGGAAGCGCACTTGGGGGATTTTTCCTTCCCTGCAGGAGCAATGAATGAGTCGACCGGTACAACATGCATGAGCCAGGTCGTTTATGAAAGCCCGGCGGCACCTCGTGATTATTCGTTGTCGACGGCAGTTGGGCCGGGTGGCTTATGCTTCCAGGTGGAGTCGCCTGCCCTGCCAGTGGTTGATCAGCCAGCGGTCGTGGGTAGTGATGACAAGCGTGCCCGTCCAGCTTGCCAGAGCCTTTTCGAGGGCTTCGAGAGTGCTGAGGTCAAGGTAGTTTGTCGGTTCATCAATGAGGAGGACCACAGGCTGGTCTGCCAGGGCGACTGCGAGTTGAGCCCGGCGCTGATTGCCGTCGGACAGGTGGGAAATGGGTGTTGTCCACGTGGACGGGTGGAGGATTCTTCGTCCGGTGGGACCCACTCCGCTGTGCCAGATGTCGTCAGTGAAGCCGGGGTCGCCGCATTTTGGCAGCCTCTGGGGCACCAGCGCAATGTCGTCGTCTCTGGTGATCGATCCTGATGCCGGTGTGTCCGCGGGCGGCTTGCCATCAGCGATCCAGCTGATCAGTGTGCTTTTGCCTGATCCGTTAGGGCCGGTGAGCAGCAGATGTTCTCCGTAGGACAGATCGAAAGTCGTTGGCGAAAGCCTGCCGGTTATAGCTGCATCGCGGGCTGCGATTGCCGATCCTGCCGGTTCATTACCTGCGCGCGCGGGAAACGAAAGTTCGTACAGCCGAGGTTTGCGCACTTCGTGTTCTGCTAGGTGTTCTAAACGGCGATCGTCGTTTCGGGTGCGGCGGACCGCTGTTGCGGCAGCCCGGTCGGCGAAGAACTTCTTCTCTTTTCCTTGAGCAGTTGCAAGACGCACACCGCCGCGGGCGATCTTTTGACTGCCCTGGCGGTGTTCCTCAATACTGCGTTTCTCTTCCTGTTGAGCAGCGTGAAGTGCACGGTGTGCGCGGTGGGCTTTGTCTTTCGCTTGGAGATACTCCGTGTAGTTCCCGGAGTTTTTGTGCAGACCGCCTGGTTCAGTGGTGCCGTCCGCATGCGATAGCTCGTTCCACACCACAGTGTCTAAGTCGTAGAGCACTGTGGCAACAGCCTCGATGAAAGCCCGGTCGTGGCTGGCGAGGAGCACCGGTCCGCTCCAGTCCAGAAGCACTTCGGTGAGGAACTCGACGGCACCGTCGTCTAAGTGGTTGGTCGGTTCATCCAGGACAAGAGCCGGCGGCCGGAGCACAAGCAGCGCGGCTAGCTGCAGCCGTGTGCGTTGACCAGGGGAGAGTTGTCTAAGGCGCAGGGACTCTGCGTTTTCGGCTGCGATGCTGAGCCCGAGCCCGCTGAGTGCTTTATTCAGACGAGCATCGATCGACCACGCATCACGGCGTTCGAGTTCGCTCAGCAAACGGTCGTAGCGGGCGGTAGCTGAGCCGGAGCTGTCGGCTTCAAGCTGCTCGGTGACGGACTCGAATTCGGATATGAGGTTCCGCAGAGGTGAAAGTGCGGTTTTCATGCTTGCGGAAACAGTCTGCTCGAGGTCCTCAAAACAGGACTGAATCGAGGCGGATGGCGTGGATGCGGGAACCCCGACGCGTCCTGAATCGGGAAGAAGATTCTCTTGAACAATAGCGAGCAGGGTGGATTTTCCTGAACCGTTCGGACCTACGAGGCAGGCACGTTCGCCTGGGCCGACAGTCAGATTGATCTGCGAGAGCAGGGGTTTGCTTGAGTAGGAAAAGGAAACGTTATCAAGGACGATAGAAGGCATAGTGATCTCCAGTGAGCGGAAAACGCGGACGGCGTCTCAGCGTTGCTGAGTGAAGATCACAGAACCATTCGTTGAACGTACTCCTGAGCAGAAGGCGCATAGCTGAGTTGCGCTGGTGTTGACAGCGGGGCGAAGCCGCCGGATAGCAGATTCAACGTACCAAGGGCACACCAAGATTTCAAAGAAGCAGGTTGCCGACTCGTGGCGCTGTTCAGCCTGCGGACCTGGCGACTTGTTCTACGCGGCGATGGCACAATGACTTGATGCTTTCGTTTGCTGCGCTCATTGGCTTCGGTATCGCAGTGACTCCACTTGTCGTCACTCCCGGCGCCAGCTTCACTCTGGTGAGCTCACGTGGCCTGGTTGGCGATAGGCGGGGTGCATGGGCCGTCATCGTGGGGACTGGACTGGGTATCTTCACTCACGGGCTTCTTGCGGGCCTTGGGCTAGCGGCGGTCGTAATGCGCTCAGCAGAGGTGTACCAGGTGCTGCGGCTAGTTGGAGCGATCTATCTGGTCGGCCTTGGTGTGTTGCTTTTGTGGCGTGGACGCCGCAGGAGCGATTCGGCATCGATTGAGCGATCGCGCAGTTCCTCTAAGTCCGTCGCCCGCTAGGTGGGGCAGGCATATTTGGCGAACGTGCTCAATGTGAAGGCCGCAACCGTGTACTTAACGCTGGCGCCGCAATTTGTTCCGGCGCAGCTGGTGGGAGTGTTCTCAATGCTCATTCTCGCTGCTGTGCACGTCTGTGTGATGGCCGCCTGGCTTGGGCTTTGGTCTACAGGACTCAGCACGATTTCCGACAAGTTCAACATGGCCGATTGGAAACGGCGGATTGACACTGCGGGCGGAGCAATTCTGATTCTCCTCGGCGTTCGCACGGCTCTTGCGGGGAATCGCGGTTAATCGTCTTCGGACAGCGTGAACGAAAGCCAGTCCGCGATCTCTTCGCGCAACTGCGCATCAGTTGGCAGCGGTCCGAACAACATCAGCTTCAGCGTTTCAATCCAATAGGTGAATCTGCTGTTCGCCGCGACGTATGCTCCCGATGAGTACCCGCTGGGGAACTCCTCGCTCGGGCAGGTCAGCCAATCCACGTGCTGTGTCCGCGGGGTAGCGACCACGCGAAAGCGATGACCCTCGACCTCGAGGTAGGTTGTGCGGCGTCTGCGGAGCTTCATGGATCACGTTGTATCACAGGTGTCCAAAACGCGATAGATTCCAGTTATGGCTTTGATGCGGCGCAAAACGCACGAAGCAATCAGCACCCGGAACCAAGCCGCGAAAGGAAACTCGCGTTGACACCGACTCTCCGCCGACTGCGCACTTCCGATGTGACCGCTGTTTTGGACGCATTCTTGTCCGCCCCGGATATGGCCCGGCAAGGCGATGTGACGACCCTCGCGGAAGCCGAACGCTATGTCGGCAAACTGTGTGAGGCTTCCTCGCCTCACCGCCCATGGGCAGTTTGCGACAGAGATTCTCTTGTCGGTTTGGTCTGCGTGACCGTTGACGACGAAAACCGTTCTGGCTGGTTCTGGTACTGGATGACCGCACGAGCCCGCGGCCGAGGCTGGACAAGCAGGGCAGCCGCCACAGTGGCAGATTGGGCACTCGACCATGAAGGCTTGGAACGGCTTGAACTCGGTCACCGGGTGAACAACCCGGCATCAGGACACGTGGCGCGATCCGCCGGCTTCATCAAAGAGGGCACCGAGCGGGCGAAGTTCCTCATTGACGGCCAGCGGATCGACGTTGACACCTACGGGAGGCTGACAGCTGACCCGCGCCCTAAATACGACAGCATCCCTATGCGGATTGAATAATGACGGCTGTGAACCTGTGCCTTCAACACAGCAGTGCGAGTGGGACAACGGCCACACCGTCCGGTCTTCGGTAAGCATCTGTGCCCGTTGTGACCACGACCTTGTCCGCCAAGCGCGGACCGATGTGATCGCCCAACCAATGCAGGTGGCGAACGTCCCTGTCCGTGGGTGTTGGCTTCAACTTCACTTCGAAGGCAACGACCCTGCCGTCGTACCGTTCAAGAATCAGGTCGATCTCCTGTGCTCCGCCTTGTGTGCGCAGATGTGAGACCTTCGCCTCGGAAGCCTGTCCAGCCGCGCGAACAGTGAGAGTGACCAGCGATTCGAAGAGCTGGCCAAACAGCTCCCACGAGCCGGGCTCGCCGGAGGTAAGGATGTTGGGCGTAAGACCGAGCAGAGCAGCCGCAATGCCGGGATCAAATATCTGATGCTTCGGGGCAGCAGTGAGCTTTTTGAATGGGGAGGGGTTGGGGAACCATGCCGGTACCGGATCCAACAGCCACAGTTTGCTGAGGATGTCGCGGTAACCCAGAGCCGAATCTTTGGAGATTTTGGCAGCGTCACCCGGAGAGGCGGCATTCAGAATTTTGGTGTACGAAGTGGTGGTTGAGGATGCCGCTGCGTATGCCGCCCACCATGCACGCAGCGATTCTGGTTTGCGCACCAGGAGTCCCTGCTCTGGAACGTCGCGGTCGATAACGCGCTGAACATAGGCGTCGATGAGCTGGCGACGAAGCCGGGCTGGCTGTCGGCAGACGCCCGGCAGTCCGGTAGCGGACAGTGCTTCAGCATAGTCTGTCAGCGAATAGTCTGTGTGGCCGGAGATTGTGGCTGTGCCTGTGAAGAGCTCAGCGATTTTGACCGTTGGTGAGGTGTCAGCGCGCTCAGACAGGGCGAGTGGTCGCATCCGTAGGCTGATCACACGTCCGGCGCCTGAGTGTGTATCGACGCCCTGCTTGGGTGTGGCGCTTCCGGTCAGCAGGTAGCGCGTGGTTACCTGCTTGTCTACATTCCTCCTCACCGCATCCCAAACTTGAGGCAAGTGCTGCCATTCATCGATGCACAGTGTGTCTTCGGCAACCAATAGGGCGTCCATGTCAGCCCGAAGGAGCTCCCGTTCGCTGTCACGGTCGAGGAAGTATGTTCGATTCGCTCGCCTTGTGGCCGTCTCGGACTTGCCCACTGCTTTTGGTCCGTCGATGGCGATGGCAGATGCCCCCGTCAGCTCGTCCAATTCAAGGTCGATGTAGCGCGGGAGATACGAGGGGCTGTCAGTCGGGTAGTCGATGGCCATAGTCTGAACAATAGCAGGCTAACCGCCGATTTATCGAGGAGATAACCGCCAACTTATCGCCTCGTTACCAGGCAGATTATCGGCCTGTTAGCCGCCAACTTATCGATCTTCCGCCTGAACAGACACTTCACCGTGCCCCTCACTGCGCTCCGACGAGGTGCGGGTAGTGCTTCTCAGTCACATTCGGGTGGCTGCGCAGGCGGGAAGCGAAGGCATTGTCGCCGTAGACGGTGTGCAGGACATCGAGTTCGTCGACCGAAACCCCGCGCGCCTTCGAGGCAAGCCCCGGCGGAAGAGTCACTGCCGGCAGCTGCGCGCTCAGTGCTGGGTTGTAGAAGAACGGCACCGAGATCCTGTCTTCACCGGGCTTAGTCGGCAGCACACGGTGGAGAGTGGCTTTGAGGTAGCCGTCGGTTGCGACTTCCAGCAGTTTGCCGATGTTGACGATGAAGGTGTTCTCAATCGGGTCAGCATCGATCCACCCGTCGGCTGTCAGCACCTGCAGTCCCGAAGTTCCCGGCTGTGGGTACAGCAGCGTGAGTGTTCCGGAGTCGCGGTGTTCGCCCACGCCCTGCGTGACCGAGTCATCCTCGGCTGCCGGGTAGCGGATGATTTTGATGAACGATTCGGGTTCATTCGCAAATGCGGGTGCGAAGTGGTCAGCCGGCTGCCCCAAGCTCAGCGCCCATTCGCTCAGCAGTTTGTCTCCGACTTCTGTGAGCTGCTTAAACCAGCTGTCGGTGATGGTCTTAAGCTCTGGCAGGGAATCCGGGTACTGGTTGGGTCCGCGCAGGTTGTCGTAATCGTGTTCCGGTTCGGCAATCGCGGGTCGGTCAGCGCCGATGTCGATCTGTTCGCGCCAGTCGACAACACCTTGAGTGTGCTCGCCGCCGGTGCGGGTGTAGCCGCGGAAGTGCTTGGAGTGAGTGTTCTCAATTGCCAGCTTCACTTCTTCCGGCAGGTCGAAGAACTTCTGCGAGACTTCGAGAATCTGTGCGAAATCCTCAGCGGGAATTCCGTGGCCGGTCAGGTAGAAGAATCCGATCTCGTGTGTCACCCGGCGCAGCTCTTCGCGGAACTGCTCGGCGGTTGCTGGGTCGTCGGCCAGGCTGAGGTCAAGGATGGGCAGCTGTTTCGTGGTCATGGGTGCCTCGGCATTCTTCGCTGGACTTGCTGAACAATGCTGACGCTAGGCACGCACGAGGCGCCCACGGGGCTCCACCGTCACGGCCGGAAAGATTCCGTCATCTTGGGGTGGTTTCTTTGACGTTCTGTGACAGACGATGACTGAAATGCCAGACCGGCTCCAGCCTTCAACCTCGGAGCCTGCGCTCAGAACCCGCCGAAGGAAACCCCCGGCTCGGGGTGAGAAGTCACGAGGTGTGGAATCTGGGGGAGCGCTCCGTCATCGCGGATGAAGGTGCACAGAACCGCGGCGGCATCATCGAGCCCGGCCTCCTCACTGTTGCGGCCCTTCTTGGTGGGAAGCCCGTAGATGAGCGGCTCATTGCCAGTGAGCACTTCGGCCTGATAGCAGCGCTCACCCTTGTACAGCGCTTGCGCGCTCAGCGCTGGGTCACCGGACTTCTGCACGACGGCGAATCCCCATTCCTCCAGTCCCGCTAGTGCTGAACGGACCTGCTCGAAAGACCCGATCGCAGCGGGGTTCTCTCCATCGATGAGCAGCTCCCACCCATCGGGCGCCTGCGCTGTGAAATCAAAATCCACTGCGGGTGCCGGGGTCGCGTCAGGGGAATCGTCAAGCGGAGCCGCCGCCGGCTCGCTGTGCTTCTTCTTGAAAAAGGAGAACATCGTGACCTCTCTGTCGGTAGACAGCCAGTTTTACACCGGTCACGCCTTTGAACCGCCCGTTGCTCGCACTTCCCGCCGTCCTTCATGGGGAGTTCACCAGGATGTCACTCACGAGGTGCCGCCGGCACCCTTTCCGAGCCCGGTTTGCCGGGTGCTCGCCTGGATTCTCCCAACATCATCGTCGCAGGTCAGGCGGTCTGCGAGTGGTTACGCGATATTCATCTGCGAGTGATCTGAGTGACGCTTCGCCCTTTTACGGTTTCAGAGCACCCACACATTGTTTTCCCAGGAAGGCTTTGATGCGCTCTCCAGCTGCTGAGCACACAGACACTGCCCATCTCGGCTCTCTGAAGCACCAAACGATCCGCGCTCGCATTTTTGCGCTGCTTGCGGTCTTTGCGCTTCTCACACCGGGGCTGACCGCACTCGAAACATGGCAGGCCGCACCTGCTGCCGCAGAGGTCACCGACGAACAGCTGTCCAAGGGCGGCGTACTGCGGACCTCGGAAACCCAGCCGGTTGCTCCCGGCCTGGACCTGACCACTTTCTCCCGCCTCGAACAGCCCGGCTGGAACGAAGGCAGCGTTCTCACCGCTGATCTCAGCGAGTCGACACTTTCAACTGACCTGCGCGACACCGGGACGGTAACGGGACGCGCACCGCTGGACGATGTGATGCACCAGGGTCCGCGTGGAAAAGAAGCTGTTGCAGCAGTCAACGGCACGTTCTTCGACATCAACCACTCTGACGCCCCGATCTACACATCGGTCAGCAGCGACGGCCTACGCGCAGGAAATTCGAAGCCTCAGCCGTCCCTGACGATCGCCCAGAGCCGTGCAGCAGTCCAGCAGCTTTCCGCAACGGGCACCGCAACACTGCCCGAAGGCAAAAAGCACGAACTCGCCGGCATGAACACCCCGCAGCTGGCAGCGGACGGAATCGGCATCTACACCTCGGCGTGGGGTGACTACACCCTCGACCGCCCGGTGGGAGCGCCGGACAAGAAGGCTAAGAAGATCGCCGCGGCCGTTATCGAAGACGGCACCGTCACGGAAACCACCGACATTGTCGACAGCTTCGGCAAGCGCCGCGTGGCCGATGGCACCCAGGTGCTCATCGGCCGTGAAGCAGGAGCAGAGACCATCGCCCAGCTGGAAGAGGGCGACAAGGTTGAAATCGAAGTGGGACCGTCTGAAGACGTCGACCTCGGCATCGCCGGTTCACACCAGATTCTCACCAACGGCACAGTGCCGAAGATGACCGACAGCCTGGCAACGGGCACCCACCCGCGCACCGCCGTCGGCATCAGCAAGGACGGAACCGAACTGTACGTCATGGTCCTCGACGGCCGCTCAAACAAGTCACGCGGTATGAACCTCACCGAAATCGGTGAGCTGCTGCGTGACATGGGTGCGCACAACGCGCTCAACCTCGACGGCGGTGGATCGTCCGCCATGTCCGCCCGCGTTGCGGGTGATGACGGTCCGAAGATCTGGAACACCCCCTCGGACGGACGGGTGCGCGAGGTGCCCAACGCCCTCGTCTTCTACTCCTCCGCAAAGTCCGACGACACCTCGGACGTTCAGCTGAGCCTCGGCCTGAAAGGCGAGGACGCTGTGTTCCCAGGGCTCACCCGCACCGTGAAGGGCACAGGACTGGCCTCCAATCTGTCCCCGGCTGAGGCCGCAGGAAAGTTCAGCGCAGACGCGCCGCTGAAGGTCGCGTCGACTGATAAGAACACAGCCCGCATTACCGGTGAAGAACGCGGAACCGGCACGGTCACCTACAGCGCGGGCGACAATAGCGACGAAACGAAGCTGCGGGTGCTCGGCAAAGCCATCGCCCTGCGCGCCTCGGAGAAGTCACTCAGCCTGCCCGATGCAGACGCCAGCGCGAAGATCACCCTCACCGGTCTTGACGCTGACGGCCAGCGGGCGCGCATCGAAACCTCCGACGTCAAGGTCAGCACCACCGGGGGAGTAGAAGTCGAAGACGACGGACTGGGCACCTGGACCGTTAAGGCGACAGGCGAAACACCCACGGGCAAGATCACCTTCACCGTCGGCGACCTCAGCACCACTGTGACAGTCGCCTACGGAACCAAGGACACTGCCGTGTGGGACTTCTCGGACCCCGAGAACTTCGAAACCGCGAATGCACGCGCGTCCGGCGAGATCGCCAAAGCAGAAGGCCAGGACGGGAAGCCTGCCATCGGCATGAAGTACGACTTCACCACCTCGGCAGCCACCCGCGGCTTCTACCTGGGCTCGAAGGAAACCGAACCCGTCGACGGCACAGCCATCGGCTTCAGCCTCGACGTGAAAAGTGATGGCACAGGCGCGTGGCCCCGTCTGCAGGTGACCGACGCCAATGGCACAGTTGCCAACCTCGACGGGGACCACCTCGAAGAAGAAGGCTGGCAGAAGGTCAGGTTCGCCGTCCCGAACGGCCTGGCGCAGCCTCTGACAGTTGATCGCATCCGCATCATGGAAACCCGGCCGGAAGCCCAGTACAAGGGTGACATCGCGGTCTCCAACCTCCAGGTGACAACAGTGCCGACTGCGGAAGGCGAAAAGGACTCCGCAATCCACGACCCGGCACTGCTTGCCCACGGGACCACGGCAGACCGCCCTCAGCGGATCGCCGTGATGAGCGATGCACAGTTCATCGCCAAGCAGCCGGATTCCGCAGCAGTTGAAGGTGCCCGCCGCACTTTGCGTGAAATCCGCGAAGCTAAGCCTGACCTGCTCATCATCGACGGTGACTTCGTGGACGAAGGGTCGAAGGAGGACTTCGACTTGGCGAAGAAGATCCTCGACGAAGAGTGGGATAAGAACATTCCGTACATCTACGTGCCCGGCAACCACGAAATCATGGGCAGCAAAGACATCGGTGTGTTCGAAACGGAGATCGGCCCGGCCACGACCACACGCGACGTCAATGGCACCCGGGTGATCACGCTCAACACCGCGGGCGGTTCGCTGCGCAGCGGTGGAATCGACCAGATTGAGAAGCTTGAAAAGCAGCTGGACGAAGTCGAGGCTGATGACAAGCTGACGGGTGTCACGGTGTTCTTCCACCACCCGCCGAACGACCCGCTGCCCACCAAGAGCAGTCAGCTGTCGGATCAGCGTGAAGCTCGTGCTTTTGAGAAGCTCATGGCTGATTTCAAACGCTCTTCAGGTAAGTCGGCCGCGGTCATCAACGGTCACGTCGGTGCTTTCCACGGTTCGGCCGTTGAGGGTGTCACCTATCTGATCAACGGAAACTCGGGTAAGAACCCGGCGGGAACACCGGAAACGGGCGGCTTCACCGGCTGGACGATGCTCGGCATCGACCCGGCGAAGGGCAAGGTCGGAAAGAACCCGTCACCTCAGGACCGCGTGAACTGGCTGGCCGCTGAAACCCGGCCCTGGGTTGACGAGGTGTCGCTCGAGGCCGCCGGTGTTGTTCCGCTTGGTGAGAGCAGCTCGGCTACCGCATCGTTTACGCAGGACGGCCGTACCGTTCCGGTGGCGTGGCCTGTTACCGCTCAGTGGGGCGGCGACGGCGTGCAAGTCGTCGATGGCAGCCAGCAGTTCGAGCGAGCGGCAGCTCAGGACGCTGTCATTCGATTCAATCCGTCCACCGGCGAGATCACAGCGCTTCGCCCTGGAACGGCAAAGCTGAGCGTGACCGTCAATGGCCGTACTGCGACCCAGAAGGTGACAGTTCCTGCAGCTGATAACGAACAGCCGGAGCCGGAAACGCCGGAGAACCCTGACGAAGGTGACGGTGAAGAACCTGGTGAAGGTGAAGAACCGGGTGAATCAGAGCCGGGCGGCTCTGACTCAGACGGTTCGGAAGGTGGAGAAGCCGGCGACGGCCAGGCTGGCGGCGGCACCTCGGAAGACTCGACCGGCAGCGACACCGCAGAAGACAGCGGTTCCGGCAGCGGCACCTCGGCAGAGGGTGCGTCAGCTGGTTCAGGTTCGCAGTCTGGTGCGCTTCCGCGTACGGGAACCGAAGCGGCCGCGCTGGTGGCGCTTGCCCTGGTGGGCATCGGCACGGGCAGTGTGCTGCTGATGGGAACCAGGCGCAAAGCTAAGCACTGACGTGTGTGCCGATAGGCGCCCATAATGGCAGGGCAGTCACCTCTGACGGTGGCTGCCCTGCTGCATTGTGCGGTTGCGTTCAGTCGTTGCCTGGGACAGCGGAATACACCGCGAGGTCGCGAATATCACCGCGCAGCACTTCGCCGTTGCGGCGGATGCCCTCGAATGTGAACCCCGCTTTCTCAGCAACCTTGCGTGACGCTGCATTGTCGGGGTGGACGCAGATTTCAACCCGCTGTGCGCCGCGCGCAAAGGCGAAATCTGTCACGATCCGCACAGCAGCTGTCATGAGTCCCTGTCCGCGTGCCCACGGGGCAGACATGTAGCCCAACGACACGTAATGGGCAGTATGGACCCGCACATCAATCTGGCCCGAGTATCGGCCAGGGTGTTCTGCTGTCGGGGAGGTGATGACCCACGAAGGTTCCGGTGGGTTCGCGCACCAGTCGAGCGCCATGTCACGGGTGTAGTGCTGGGGGACCTGCGTCCATTCGAGCACGGCGGGGTCGGCGCAGGTGGCCACAAGGTCGTCTGCGTCATCCAGCCGGTACGGGCGGAGAGTCACAGTGCCGTCAGCCAGTTCACTGGAATTGAGGAAAGGGTTTTCGCTGTGCGCCATCGGTCTAGAGTGCGGGGCGCGCCTGCAGAAGTCAATTGAATACCTGCGGTTCGCCGCAAAGACAAGGGGCCGCCACCCTGTAGGTGACGGCCCCATCATCGTTGCGGGTTCAGCCTAGGATCAGCCCTTCGTGCGGCGCACGCGCACCATAACGGCACCTGCCGCGACGAGAGCTGCACCCATGAGTGCGAGCGGAACAGCTGTCGCGCCCGTAACGGGCATGGACTGTTTGCCCTTGCTCTTGGCCGTGTCGACAGGAGTACCGCTGGTGCCTGAACCGTTCGAGGTGCCAGTCGACGAACCGCCGGGACCGGACTGGCCGCCCTTGTCGCCATCCTTGCCACCGCCGTCGGTGTCACCGCCTTCTGAAGGCTGGCTGTCCTCGTTGTCACCGTCGCCGTCGTTGCCCTTGTCACCGGGGGCTTCCGGCTCGTCTTCGCTCGGTGCCGTGGCAGCGTCCAGAGCCTTTTGGGCATCACGGACAGCGTCCTTGGCCTTGTTCGCCTCGGCCAGAGCATCTTCGTAGGCCTTGGCAGGAGCGGCGAGGCCATCACGGGCAGCTTCAGCGGCTGCGAGAGCCTTCTTCGCATCCTCGACAGCCTTTTCTGCGTCTTCAACAGCCTGGGCTGCGCCCTTGGCCTTACCGTCAGCTTCGGCAAGAGCAGTTTCGGCGGCAGCAACCGCCGCGTCTGCCTTGTCAGCCTTGTCCTGTGCGTCATCGGCGGCTTTTTTCAGGTCGTCGAGCTTTGGAGTGGCATCAGCGAGCTTCTTCTGTGCGGCGTCAAGTTCAGACTGCGCTGTCGTCACAGCGGCATCGGCCGTGTCAGCGTCAGCCTGGGCCGTATCAACGGCTGCGTCCTTGTCAGCCTTGGCTTTCTGAGCTTCCTCGGCTTCCTTCTTCGCTTCGTCGCTCTTAGCCTTGGCATCCTCAGCAGCCTTCGCAGCTGCTTCAGCATTCGCCTTTTCAGAATCGAGATCCTTCTGAGCGGCGGTCAGAGCGCCCTGGGCCTTCTTCTGTTCAGCCTCTGCAGTCTCGCATTCCTTGGAAGCAGAAGCCTGTGCATCCTTGAGAGCCTGCTCAGCCGCTGTGACTTCAGCCTTAGCTTCGTTCAGCGCCTTCTGGGCCTCGTCGACTTCCTTTTTGCCCTCATCGAGGTACTTTTCGTACTCGGAGATCAGCGCGCTGTATTCCTCAGTTGTGTATGAAGGAGCGCTGCTGTCGGTGTACCAGCGGTTCTTCTGGTCGAAAACCTGGCCATGTGCAATGCCGTATTTAGTTCCTTTTTTGTCGACGACAGCAAAACCGGTCAGAACGAAATCCTCTTTTAGCAGGGCTTCGTAGTGGCCAGTTTCGCGGTCATCTTCTTCTGTGCGGCTCTTAGGGCCGTACGGTTCTTCCTTGTACTGTGCTTTTTCTTTGTCGTACCAACCTTTGTAGGGGTCGGAGTAACCCCATGAGAGGTTCTCGAAGCCGGCAATGTATGGACGGTGGGCAATTACGTCATTCGACGCATTGGTCTGAATCTGCGAGGCGGCCATCAGAAGCGAGTTGACCTTGAGATCTGTTCGATTGGGGAAGATATCGTCACTGCGGCGCAGCTCATTGCCCCTGTCGATGTGTTTCAGCGTTGCCTTGAAGTTCTTCAGCGTCGTGGCATCGCCGTCTTTGTTGAGCTCGGTTTTGGCGAAGAAATCGCCGTGTTCGTCCGTCTTTTGGCTGATGTCCTTCGTATTCCCCTTCGAATCCGTGTACTTCCCGGTGGTCAGAAGGTCAAAGGCGCGTTTGGCATCGGCGTCGTTCTTTTCATCGCCGAGCCAGCGGAAGAAGCCCGCGGTGCCCTGCTGTTCATCTTTAAGGACCTGCTCGGCGTTCTTCTCAGCGTTGTCCAGCGCAGTCTGCTGTGCAGTCTGGTTCTTCCGGGCATTGTCGAGCTTCTGCTGCGCTTCCTTGACAGCAGGAGTGTCTTCAACAGCGGCGCACGCGGCGTCACGCTTTTCTTTCGCTGTGTTCAGAGCCTGCTGGGCCTTATCTACAGCCGTCTGCGCTTCGTCGCGCTTCTTTTCAGCCGCTGTCTTCTCGCCTGCTGCGTCGTCAGCGGCTTTTTTGGCGTCGTCAGCTTTCTTCTGTGCTGCGTCAGCAGCGGTTTTTGCTTCCGAAGCATCCTTCTTTGCCTCGTTGAGAGCATTCGCAGCGGTCTTTGCCTTGTCCTTAGCCGAGTCGAGAGCTTCCTGCTTTTTCTCGACATCGGCTTTCAGCTTGGCGATTTCTTCGTCGCTCGCGGCTTCTTCGACGGCATCGTCGTAGGCCTTCTGCGCGGCATCGCGCTCCTTTGCGGCCTTGTCGGCTGCGGCCTGCTTGTTGTCAAGGTCCTTCTGGGCCTTGTCCTGCGCCGACTTCGCCGCTTCGTTGGTCTTCTTCGCGTTGTCAAGAGCCTTCTGCGCGGCGTCAGCGTCAGCCTGAGCTGCGTCAACGTCCTTCTGTGCAGCCTCTAGAGCAGCTGGAGCGTCCGGGTCCTGCGCGGCGAGTTCTTCTTCCGCTTTCGCCAGCGCGTCCTTGGCCTTAGCCAGGTCTTCCTCGAGCTGATCAATATCGGACTTCTGCGTACCTGCGGCGGGCGCAGTATCAGCTGGGGCGGCAACTGCAATGCCGCCGAAGGTCATACCGCCAATGAGTGCACCGGCAGTGACAGCAGTCGCAAGACGTCGAACAATGGCCACGGTGGTTCCCTTCCGAGATGCTCGCATCGCCACCCGCTGAGTGCAGCAGATGGCGATGTTCAAACAGACAATGCCCTCCCAAAGACCTGTGCGCAGGGATTTCTGAAGAGCAACTCAGGACTTTACCAGATTCGCATGAATATAGGTACTTATTTCGAAAAAATGACTAGGTGTATCTCACGTGCAGATTACTGGTGCCATCAGTGCCTGCCTACGGTCACGAAGTCAATGAGCTCTTCGACTCGGCCCGACAGCGTCCAGTCGACATCCCCAATGGACCTCACTGAACCGAGAATCCGCTGCCAGGCTCGCGCCGTGTCGGTGTGGTCGGCGTGCGGCCAGCCGATCCGGCGCAGAACACCCAGCTTCCAATCTTCTCCGCGCGGCACCTGCGGCCATTCGGCAATCCCAACAACAGACGGCTTCACGGCCTGCCAAATATCGACGTACGGATGCCCCGTGACTCGCACGTGCTCAGCCCACGGCTGCCTGGCGACTTCGCTGACAATCCGCGTTTCCTTTGTGCCTTCGATCAGGTGGTCGGCAAGAACCCCCACCCGGTGCTCGGCATCCGGCTGGAACTCGACGAGCGCCTCCATGAGGTCATCCAGGCCGCCCAGGGGTTCCACAACAACCCCCTCGACCCGCAGGTCGTCACCCCAGATCTTCTCGACCAGCTCCGCATCGTGCTTTCCCTCAACCCAGATACGGCTGCCCCGGGCGACTCGCGCCTTGGTCTGCACGGCACGGCTTCCCGAGGCGGTGCGCCCGGGCTGTTTCTGTGCGGTTGGCCGCGGGCGCACGAGCTCCACGGGCTTGCCCTCCAGAAGGTAGCCGAAGCCCAGGGGGAACGCCTGCGTGCGACCGTGCCGGTCTTCGAGGTGGATGAGGAATCCGCCGTTGGTCTTCTCAAGCTTGACGATCGCCCCGACGTAGCCGGTCTGAACCTCTTCAACGACCATTCCGCGTTTGACCTCAACCTGCTGGGTCTTGGGTCGTTGGTGGGTGCGGCCAGAAGAGAGGACATCGCGTCCGTAGCGGTCAGACATGAAGACCACGATAACCGCGCGTCAGCTCTGCCGGTCGCATTGTCGTGCGTGGTTTTGCTCGCAGGGCCGACATCCGCAGAGGTAGGGGGTTTGTATAGATGTGCGCGCATCACTAGAATTGGCACTCTAAGACTGAGAGTGCCAAGAGGGTCGGCTGACAAACGCCGTCCGGTTCGGTGCAGATAGGAGCGATGCGGGATGAACGACGAGCGGCGCAGCAGAGTTCTGCGGGCCATCGTCGAAGACTATGTGGCCACCAACGAACCGGTCGGCTCGAAAGCCCTTGTCGAACGTCACAAACTCGGTGTTTCCTCAGCCACCATCCGCAACGACATGGCGGCACTCGAACAAGAAGGCCTCATCGCACAGCCCCACACATCGGCCGGCCGCATCCCGACCGATGCGGGCTACCGAGCTTTCGTTGACCGCATCGACGACGTCAAACCGCTCTCCAGTGCAGAAAAGCGGGCCATTTCCCAGATCCTGTCCAGCACACAGAGCATTGACGACACCCTCGCGCAGACAGTCCGCCTGCTGTCGCGGCTGACACACCAGGTGGCCCTCATCCAATACCCGGTGCGCGCACAGACCACCATCCGGCGCATCGAACTGGTGCAGCTGAGCCCCGAGCGGATCCTCGTCATCCTCATCACCGACACCGGTGAAGTCGAACAGCGCATGGTCGAAGTGCTCGACCCGGTTGACGAAGACGATGTCCGGGGCATGAGGCGTGCCTTCAACGAGGAGCTGGAAGACACGCGGCTCGACGCTGTTGAAGACACCCTCAGCGGACTCGCGGTGCCTGCGGCACTTGCTCAGACTGCAACCGCAATCGCCGAACGGCTGGTGGAACTTGCCCGCAGCAAACGGCAGGACCGGCTGATCATGGCAGGCGCCGCCAACCTCGCCCGAGCAGGCAGTGAGTTCGGCACCCACATGGGTCCTCTACTTGAAGCAATCGAAGAGCAGGTTGTTCTGCTCAAGCTGCTGGCGGATATGCAGGCCGACGGAATTGCCGTGCAGATCGGCAGTGAGAACCGCTTCGAAGCCCTGGCCGGAGCATCCCTTATTGCAACCGGCTACGGAACAGAAGACACAACCGCCTCACTGGCAGTTCTTGGCCCCACCCGCATGGACTACCCAACAACAATGGCCGCCGTCAGAGCTGTAGCGAAATACGTGTCAACCATCCTGTCGGACTGACTGCACGCTCTGACCAGCTGACCGCCCTTCCGAAGACCGCAAGCACACCACTGAACCCCGCACTTTTCACAGACGCATCCGAACGAAAGAAGAAGCAGTGAGCGATCACTACGAAACACTTGGCGTTGAACGCGACGCTTCCGCAGACGACATCAAAAAGGCCTACAGGAAGCTCGCCCGCAAGTACCACCCGGACGTCAACCCCGGTCACGAAGACGAATTCAAAAAAGTCTCCGTGGCCTACGAAACACTGTCCGACCCGGATAAGCGACGCCAGTACGACATGGGCGGCTCCACCGGAGGCGCAGGCGGCTTCGGCGGCTTCTCCGACCTGTTCGACACGTTCTTCGGCGGGGGAGGACCACGCCAGGCCGGCCCGCCGAACCAGCGCGTGCGCCCCGGTCGTGACGCTCTCGTAGAACTCACGATCGACCTTGAAACCGCTGTCTTCGGCGGCAAAGAAGACATTCGCGTGCAGACGGCCGTCACGTGCGAAACCTGCCACGGCGGCGGTGCCCGTGAAGGCACCAAACCCGAAACCTGCGGACTGTGTCACGGGACCGGCACCATTTCGGCTGTTCAGCGGACCATCCTGGGTGACATGCGCACCCAGCAGGTGTGCGGTAACTGCTCCGGCTACGGCGATGTCATCAAAGACCCCTGCAACAGCTGTGGCGGTGAAGGCCGCGTGCGCGAAGAGAAGACCCTCGCCGTCAAGATTCCCGCCGGTGTGCACGACGGCACCCGCATCCTCCTGTCCGGCCACGGTGAGGTCGGCCCCGGCGGCGGCCCGGCTGGTGACCTCCACATCGAAATCACCGTCCGCGAACATGACGTCTTCACTCGTGACGGCGACAACCTGCGCGCCGAACTGTCCGTGCCCATGACTACAGCGGCTCTCGGCAGCACCGTGACACTCGAAACCTTCGACGGTCCGCGTGAACTGACAATCGAACCGGGCACTCAGACCGGCACCGTGGAAACACTGGCCGGGCTCGGTGCGGGCCGCCTGCGCCGTGAAAGCCGCGGCGACCTGCTGGTGACGGTCGTCGTGCAGACGCCCACCAAACTCAGCGGCGAACAGAAGAAGCTCCTGCAGCAGCTCTCAGAAATGCGCGGCGAAGACTCGGCCGACCACGGTCTGCAGAAGAAGAACAAGAGCGCCTTCAGCCGCTTCCGCGAAAGGTTCGCACACAGGTCGTGACTCTTCCCGTCTTCTACACCGACGCCCCGCTGGGGGACGTCCGCCCCGGCCAGAGCCTGACGCTTACCGGCCAGGCACACCGTCACGCCGTGATCGTGAGGCGGATGAAAGCCGGCGAAGCCCTCGAACTCACCGACGGGGCTGGTCTGCGGGTGCGCGGGGTTCTCGAGTCGGCTTCTAAAGAAGCCGCTGTCCTCAGGGTTGACGAGGTGGAGCATGAGCATCCGCAGACCCCTCGGCTTGGTCTGATCCAGGCTTTGGCCAAGGGCGACCGAGACCTAGCGGCAGTGGAAACCGCGGTCGAAGTCGGCGTCGACGTGGTTGTTCCGTGGCAGGCGCAGCGCTCAATCGTGCAGTGGAAAGGCGTGAAGGCCGCTAAAGCGCACGGCAAATGGGCCAACCTCATCCAGGCGGCAGCCCTCCAGTCCCGGCGCGTGAACTTTCCACAGCTCGAGCAGCTGAGCTCCACCTCGTTCGCCGTCCAGAAAGCGCGCGAAGGCGCGCTCGTGATTGTTCTGCACGAAGCCGGAACCCGGCCTTTCGTGCAGATCCTGCGCAGTGAGCTCGGCCAGCGAGAAGCACGGGAAATCTACGTGGTCGTCGGCCCCGAGGGCGGTATCACGGATGCAGAACAACAGCAGATGGAAGAGGCCGGAGCCGTCACCGCGGTGCTCGGCCCCACGGTTCTGCGGGCATCTTCGGCAGGCCCAATCGCACTCGCATTGGCTCAGCAGGAACTGGGACGCTGGGACCCGTCCGAAAACAGCTAGGCTGGTAGAAGAGAACTGAGGAAAGGAAGCTCTCCTGGACACTGACCAGAGCACCGCACTGTCCGTTCCCGAATCCGTCGACCTCATCGCACTGTACGGACCGCAGGATCAGAACCTGCGGACAGTCGAAAAGCTGTTCCCCGACGTCAAAATCCATGTCCGCCAGCGCACCATCCAGCTGACCGGCGACCCCACGAGTGTGGCTCGCGTGACCGAAGTGTTCGGCCACATGCGCAAAATCATCGCCAGCGGCGGCCGCCTCGACCCCGAAGCCGTGTCCCGCGTGGCGGGAATGCTCGACGAGGGCCAGGACTCGGCGAAGGTCATGACCGACAACATTCTCTCCACCCGCGGCAAGACCGTGCGGCCGAAGACTTTCGGCCAGCACGAATACGTCACCTCGATCCGCGAGAACACCATCACGTTCGGGATCGGCCCGGCCGGTACCGGCAAAACGTACCTGGCGATCGCCATGGCTGTGCGCGCCCTGCAGAACCAGGAGGTCTCCCGCATCATCCTGGCCCGCCCAGCGGTCGAAGCGGGGGAGAAGCTCGGCTTCCTGCCCGGCACTCTTGACGAAAAGATCGACCCGTACGTGCGGCCGCTGTATGACGCGCTGCACGACATGATCGAAGCCGAGCGCATCTCATCGCTGCTGGACCAGGGAATCATCGAAGTGGCCCCACTGGCCTACATGCGCGGCCGCACACTCAACGACGCCTTCATCATCCTCGACGAAGCGCAGAACACCACGCCTGAACAGATGAAGATGTTCCTGACCCGCCTGGGCTTCAATTCCCGCATGGTGGTCACCGGCGACACCAGCCAGATCGACCTGCCCGGCGGAACGAACTCTGGACTCAACGTGGTTCAGTCGATCCTCGGCAATGTCGACGACATCAAATTCCACCGGCTGACCGCGAAAGACGTCGTTCGACACTCACTCGTGACGAAGATCGTCCAAGCCTACGAAGAATGGGCGTAGAAAACAGCACCGACCATGAGCATAGAAATCCACAACGAAACACCCGCGGACGTCGACCTTGAAGCGGTGCGCGGCGTAGCTGCACTCGCGTTGGAACATCTGCAGATCCACCCGGATGTTGAACTGTCCATCCAGTTCATCGACACCGAACAGATGAGCCAGCTGCACGTGCAGTGGATGGACCTTGCAGGCCCCACCGACGTCATGTCCTTCCCCATGGACGAACTGCAGCCCGGCGCTCAGGCCGGCATGCTCGGTGACATCGTCATCTGCCCTGACGTCGCACAGCAGCAGGCAGAAGCCAACGGCCACAGCCAAGCTGACGAAATCCAGCTGCTCACCGTCCACGGTGTTCTCCACCTGGCCGGCTACGACCATGGAACGGCTGAAGAAAAGCAGGAGATGTTCGGCAAGCAGGCCGATGTTCTTCGCGCCTGGTTTGCCCGCACAGAACCTGAGCGAACGCGGCTGCCGATCCCCACGGAGTCCTAAGTGGAAATAGCCCTGAACTTCCTGCTGGCACTGCTGAGCCTCACCCTGGCAGCGGTGCTGGCAGCTGCTGACGCCGCGTTTTCCACAGTCAGCCATCACGAAGTCGAAGAAGCAGTCGAGGACGGCAAGCGCACAGCCCCGAAGGCTGAGCGGATCCTGAAAGACCTGCCCACGCACATCAACGTGCTGACCTTTGTGCGGCAGCTGTTTGAAACTGCCGCCGTCGTGTTCACCCTGCTGGCCTTCACAGGCTTTATCGACAGCATGCCCACAGCGCTCATTGTCACCGCCCTGACATCAGCTGTCGCCGTGTTCGTCATCGCAGGCGTTTCGCCCAGGACAATCGGGCGACGCAAAAACCTCACGGTTGTGCTTGCTTCGGCTCCGCTGGTCTCCGGCCTGCGCCAAGCGCTCGGCCCGGTGGCCCGCGTGCTCGTATGGCTGGGCAACATGCTCACCCCGGCAAAGGTGTTCCGCGATGGCCCGTTCGTGACAGAGGAGCAGCTGCGCGACCTCGTGGATCGGGCCAGCGCCGGCAACATCATCGAAGACGACGAACGCGACATGATCGAAAGCGTCTTCAACTTAGGCGACACCCGGGCGTACAAAGTCATGGTGCCCAGGCCCGACCTCGTGTACCTGCGTTCCGAGAGCACCCTTGAACACGCCATGACGGTGTTCCTGCGCTCGGGCTTTTCGCGCATCCCGGTTGTGGGCAAAGATCTTGACGACGTCCGCGGCATCGTGTTCCTCAAGGACGTCGCCCGGCGCCTGCACACCCACCCTGAGGATCGCGACCAGCCGGCCCTCGACATCGCCCGCCCCGTGACTTTCGTGCCGGACACCAAAACGGTGGACTCGCTCCTGCGCTTCATGCAGGTCGAAGCGACTCACATGGTCATCATCGTCGACGAGTACGGCGGCACCGCCGGTCTGATCACGATTGAAGACATCGTCGAAGAGATCGTCGGGGAAATCGCGGATGAGTACGACCGCGATGAAGACGACATCGTTCCGCTCGAAGGCGGGGGAGCGCGCGTTGCTACCCGCACCGACATCGAGGACGTTGCAGAATACTTTGACGTGCGGATCGACGAGGAAGACGTCACCACCGTCGGCGGTCTGCTGGCAAGCGAACTGGGCGAGGTGCCGATTGCCGGCTCTGAAGCTGTCATCAACGGGCTGCGGCTGGTTGCCGAGCCGGGCCAGGGTCGCCGCCACCGCATCAGCCACGTCATCATCACCCGGGAGGAAGAATGAGTCTGTTCCGCGAAGTTCCCGACGACTTCCGCGCTGGTTTTGCCTGCTTCGTCGGCCGCCCCAACGCTGGAAAGTCGACGCTGACGAATGCGCTGGTCGGCACGAAGATCGCCATCACATCGTCGAAGCCGCAGACCACGCGTCACACGATCCGCGGGATCGTCCACCGGGATGACCACCAGCTGGTTCTTGTCGACACCCCCGGTCTGCACCGTCCGCGCACCCTGCTGGGTTCGCGCCTGAACGACCTTGTAGCCGACACTCTGCGCAGCGTTGACGTCATTGCGCTGTGCATCCCCGCGGATGAAAAGATCGGCCCCGGTGACCGCTACATCGCCGAACAGCTGGCTGATTCACGGGGCTCCACACCGGTCGTCTGCATTGTGACGAAAGCCGACAAGGTCGACCGTGCTGGCCTTGTTGAGGCTCTCACCGCGGCCGGTGAGCTCATGGACTTCGCGGACATCGTTCCGGTGTCCGCTGTTGATGACTTCCAGGTCGACACGGTCGACGAGGTTCTCGCCAAGCACCTGCCTTTGAGCCCGCCGCTGTACCCGGATGGGGACATCACGGATGAACCCGAACGAGTCCTCATTGCGGAGTTCGTTCGCGAGGCCGCACTCGAAGACATTCGCGACGAACTGCCGCACTCCCTGGCGGTGCAGGTCGAAGAGATCCGCCCTCGTGAAGACCGGCCGGAAGACCGTCCCCTCATGGAGGTCTACGTCAACATGTACGTGGAGCGGCAAAGTCAGAAGGCCATCATCATCGGCCGAGGCGGATCTCGCCTGAAAGAAGTCGGTCGCAAGGCGCGCAAGCACATTGAGGGAATCCTCGGCACTCCTGTCTACCTGGACCTGCACGTGAAGGTCGCGAAGGACTGGCAGCGTGATCCGCGGGCTCTGGGTCGCCTGGGCTTCGAATTCGAATAGGCGTCGCTGCGGGCTGACGTCGGTGCCGTCCGGCGCATCCGGCTACACTTGCCGGCGTGACTCAAGCCGTTCATCTCACCGACCGTGACCCCCGCGTCAACCGCGACGAACTTCTCGCCGACTTCGTACCGCCTCCGCAGTTCGAAGGGGTGTCCTTCGACAGCTACCAACCGGACCCGGCCCAGCCGTCCCAGTCGCAGGCGCGAGACAGCCTGCAGGCTTTTGCGCAGGCCGGACGAGGTGGAGGAGGGCTTTTCAAGAAGCTCTTCGGCAAGGGCGACAAGTCAGCTGAGAAGGGCATCTACCTAGACGGCGGCTACGGTGTCGGCAAAACCCACCTGCTGGCCTCAGCGTGGCACGCCTCTGATAAGCCAGCCGCTTTCGGCACCTTCGTCGAATACACCAACCTCATCGGCGCACTGGGCTTTCCCACTGCCAAGGCGGAACTCGAGAAGATGAAGCTCGTCTGCATTGACGAGTTCGAACTCGATGATCCCGGCGACACCGTCATGATGTCGCGTCTGATGCGCGAACTGACTGATGCCGGCACGAAGATCGTCGCCACCTCCAACACTCTTCCCGGTGCACTGGGGCAGGGGCGCTTTGCCGCACAGGACTTTCTGCGCGAAATTCAGGCGCTGTCTGATCAGTTCGACGTGCTGCGAATCGACGGTGATGACTACCGCCACCGTGAAATCACTGAGCCTCCGGAGCCTTTGGGTGCTGAAGAGCTCGCAAGTGCCGAGGAGAAGGTTCTGAGTGATGGGCGAGTGCTTGCGACTGATGAGTTCCCCGAACTCGTTGAGCACCTGCAGCGAATCCACCCCTCGAAGTACCGCAGGCTCATTGATGGTGTGCAGTTTGCTTCGTGGAGGCAGGTCGAACCGATCAGCAACGAAGGTGTCGCGCTGCGCTTTGTGGCTCTCGTCGACCGCCTGTACGACGCTGACATCGGGATAGTCAACTCCGGTATCCGCCTGGACAAGATCTTCTCTGACGAAATGCTCGGCGGGGGATACCGGAAGAAGTACATGCGCTGCCTTTCGCGCATGACGGCGCTGTCGTCGAAGTCTGTCGACGGCGCTGATGAGAGCGGAAGCTGAGCGGATTTACGGGCTTTGCAGACACCTATCGGCAGATGGTGACGAGGGTCACTGTCTGCCGATTTGGTTTTCTGCAAAAGGGTGTGTAATGTTTAGTCCTGTTGCACGGCACGAAGGAAAACCTTCAAAGTGCACCACGCGGATGTGGCTCAGTTGGTAGAGCATCACCTTGCCAAGGTGAGGGTCGCGGGTTCGAGTCCCGTCATCCGCTCTGGTTCGCCAGATATGGCGGTCGCCTCTGGTGGCGTGGCCGAGAGGCGAGGCAGCGGCCTGCAAAGCCGTATACACGGGTTCGAATCCCGTCGCCACCTCGAACAGGGCTGGCGCGATTGGCGCAGCGGTAGCGCGCTTCCTTCACACGGAAGAGGTCACTGGTTCGATCCCAGTATCGCGCACGGAGTTCGCTCCATAACTGAATAGCCTTTTTAGGCGCGATTGGCGCAGCGGTAGCGCGCTTCCTTCACACGGAAGAGGTCACTGGTTCGATCCCAGTATCGCGCACAGACAGCCGGGGTTTAAGCCCCCGGCTTTTTTGTGTCTTGCGGCTGTGGTCTGCTGTATCTGGAGATCCCCGGTGAACGTGAAATGAAGTTCTCCTGGAAATTTCTGCCAGTATCGGCGTTATGCTTTGGGAAGTTCGAATGATCAGTGAAGATCATGCTCGATTGCACCTGAACGAACAAAAACAAAAGGAAACCGCATGAGCGAGAACCCCTCCGGGCATAACGGCTCGAACCCGCAGAACAGCCCCTACGGCAACAATTACGACCCTTCGGGAAACAGCTCCGGAAGCTACGGTCAGGGCAATTATGGCCAGGGAAACTACGGCCAGGGTGACTACGGGAGCCAATACTCACAGGCTGACTTTGGCAGCAACTATGGCCAGGATGGTCAGCAGCCTGTCGGCAGCCAGGGCGGCTACGCCGATTACCAGCAGCCTGTCGGCAGCCAGGGTGATTACGGGAGCCAGTACTCGCAGGCTGACTTCGGCAGCAACTATGGCCAGGACGCTCAGCAGCCTGTTGGCAGCCAGGGCGGCTACGCCGACTACCAGCAAGACCCGCAGGCGTACGGCGGCAGTGACCTCTACGGGGCAGGCGGTCCCGGGGGCCCGGGTGGTCCATCGAGCACTGAAAAGAACAGTCTGGGCGTTATTTCACTGGTTTCCGGCATCGTTGGTTTTTTCATCTGGCTCGCCGGAATCGTTGCGATCATTACGGGCTTTATGAGCCTCAAGGCCGTCAAAAACGGTCAGGCCAACAACAAGGGCGTTGGCCTGACCGGTCTTATCCTGGGCTTCTTCACGACCGTGGTTGGCTTGATCGTCACTGTGATCGCCGTGATCGTCTTCGTTCTGGGCGTTGGTGCTGCCAGTAAGGCGCCCGCTCCGGCCGATCCCGGCAGCGGCACTGAAGCCCCGGCAGAACCAGAAGGCGACGGTGACCCGGGCGAATCCGGCGACAAGGGCGAAGCTGCGGGCGACGGTGCTGCTGAAGGAGGCGACATCAACGCCGGATCTGACAAAGCCACGTTGATCGGAACGTACGAAGGCATTGAGGTCCGTGCGTACATTACAAGCGGCAAACCTGATGAGTACTCGATTCCCAGCGCATTTGCCGGCCGTGAGGTTCTTGTCATCAAGTACTTCCTGAAGAACACGAGTGACAAGGACGCTCAGATTGGCTCCGCTCGAATCAACTGCATTGCCAACGGTCAGGACTGTTCTAAGAATGTGCACGGCAAGATCGGCGACAGGAATCTTGACGTCCCGACCCTCGACCTGGGCGCCAAACCCATCAAAGCCGGTAAAGAACACGAGTTCCTTACGGCGCAGGCAATCGAATACGATCGCGCTGGAGACGCCGAGATCTCGATTTCGATCATGAACAAGGACTGGAGTGACGAAGAGGAATTCAAGATCAAGTGACCCTGCTTGAAACAGGCTGGTGAATGCGGGGTGGGAACAGGCGGTTCCCACCCCGCACAGTCTTTAAGTTGGCTGGTCACCAGATCCGGGCTCGTTCCCGTAAGAGCCAGCAGTTCCTGACTGCTGAATCGGACGTACGACCACACCTGCCAGCGGGTACAGTAGAAACGCTGAAACGACCACGTAAAAGGAGAAGCCGTGTCTGACACGCTGACCGTCGCCGGAGAAGAGATTCCCTACACCGAAGGGATGACGAGCACAGAGCTCTTTGCATCCGATCCGACGACAGTGGCCGTCTGGATCAACGGCGCTTCCTGCGACCTTCACCGCGAGCTGCAGCCCGGCGATGTCGTCGAGCCCATCAGCATCAGCAGTGAAGAGGGCCTCAACATTCTTCGCCACTCCACGGCGCACGTTGTCGCACAGGCCGTACAGGAACTGTTTCCGGGAACCAAGCTCGGCATCGGCCCCTACATCACTGACGGCTTCTACTACGACTTCCAGGTTGAAGAGCCGTTCACACCGCAGGACCTCAAAGCCATTGAGAAGCGCTGCCAGCGGATCGTGAAAGAAGGCCAGACCTTCCACCGCACCGAAGTCAGCGACGACGAAGCTCGCACCCGCCTGGCCGACGAGCCCTTCAAACTCGAGCTCGTCGAAGACAAGGGCAAGGGTGCCGAAGGCGCCAGCGTCGAAGTCGGCGGCGACCAGCTGACCATCTACGAAAACCGCAACCGCAAGGGCGACATCGTGTGGGAAGACCTCTGCCGAGGACCCCACCTGCCGTCTACCAAGCTCATCGGCAACGGCTTTGCCGTCACCAAATCCTCCGCCGCGTACTGGCGCGGAGACCAAGCCAACGCCAGCCTGCAGCGCGTCTACGGAACCGCGTGGCCATCGAAGGACGAACTGCGCGCCTACCAGGAGCGCATCGCAGAGGCCGAGCGCCGTGACCACCGCAAGCTCGGTGCGGAACTCGACCTGTTCTCCTTCCCCGACGAACTCGGTTCGGGCCTTCCCGTATTCCACCCCAAGGGCGGCGTCATCAAACGCGTCATGGAGGACTACGTCCGCCAGCGCCACATTGAAGAGGGCTTTGAGTACGTGGGCACCCCGCACATCTCCAAGGAGACCCTGTACTACACCTCGGGCCACCTGCCGTACTACGGCGAGAACATGTTCCCGCCCTTCACCGTCGACAAGCACGTCGACGAAGACGGCACCGTCACCCACGAGGGCACGGACTACCGGCTGAAGGCAATGAACTGCCCGATGCACAACCTCATCTACCGTTCCCGTGGCCGTTCCTACCGAGACCTCCCGCTGCGACTGTTTGAATTCGGCACCGTGTACCGCGACGAACCGTCCGGTGTTATCCACGGCCTGACGCGCGTGCGCGGCTTCGCACAGGACGATTCGCACTCCTACGTGGCAGAAGAAGATGCGGCAGCGGAAATCAAGCACCTGCTGGACTTCATGCTGTCGCTGCTGCGTGATTTCGGCCTGGACGACTTCTACCTCGAACTGTCCACCCGCGAAGTCGACGGTGCTAAGAAGGACAAGTTCATCGGCTCCGACGAACAGTGGGAAATCGCCACGAACACCCTGCGCGAAGTTGCCGAAGCCACGGGCCTTGAGCTCGTACCGGACCCGGGTGGTGCAGCCTTCTACGGTCCGAAGATCTCGGTGCAGGCGCGCGATGCCATCGGCCGCACCTGGCAGATGTCGACGGTGCAGATGGACTTCAACCAGCCGGAGCGCTTCGACCTTGAATACAGCGCTTCGGACGGCACCCGCCGTCGCCCCGTCATGATCCACTCGGCCAAGTTCGGCTCGATTGAGCGTTTCATCGGTGTGCTCACCGAGCACTACGCCGGTGCGTTCCCCGTGTGGCTCTCACCGGTCCAGGCCACGCTGGTTCCGGTGGCCGACGAGTTCGACGACTACTGCCACGACATCGCCCAGAAGCTCAAGGCCAGGGGAGTGCGCGTGGAGGTCGACACCTCCGACGACCGCTTCCCCAAGAAGATCCGCAACGCATCGAAGTCCAAGGTGCCCTACACGCTCATCGCAGGCGGCGAAGACCGTGACGCAGGCGCTGTATCCTTCCGCTTCCGCGACGGCAGCCAGGACAACGGCGTGCCGATCGACGAAGCCGTCGAACGGATCGTCAAGGCGATTGAGGAACGGGCACAGGTCTGATGGCGGGAATCCCCGAACCGGAAGCAGCCGCCGGGTTTCCCGGCGAACCCGACGGACTGCAGCGACTGTGGACACCCCATCGCTTCGTGTATGTCGGCGGGGAGGACAAGCCCGCCGACTCCACCGAACAGTCCTGCCCGTTCTGCTCGGCACCTGAGCGCAGCGACGAAGACGGGCTCATCGTTGCCCGCGGCGAGCACGCATTCGTCATCCTCAACCTGTACCCGTACAACCCGGGCCACGTGCTCGTCTGCCCGTACCGCCACGTGGCCGACTACACCGACCTGACGGCCGAGGAGACCGTTGAAATCGCCCAGATGTCGCAGAAGATGATGCGTGTCATTCGGGCGGTGTCTTCGCCTCACGGCTTCAACTTGGGCATGAACCAGGGAGCCGTCGCGGGAGCGGGAATTGCCGCTCACCTGCACCAGCACATTGTGCCCCGGTGGGGAGGGGACGCGAACTTCTTCCCGATCATCGCCGAAACCAAGGCTCTGCCGCTGGTCCACGGGCAGGTGCAGAAGCTCTACAGCGAAGAATGGAACCGACAGGAACCGCACGACGGCGATGCTGACCTCTAAGCTCCGCGGTGCGGCCGAGGTCTGTACGCGTCCCGTTGCGGCCGTGCTGGGCAGGCTGGGGCTGACACCGAACGCGATCACGGTCATCGGCACCGTCGGCACCGTCCTATCAGCCGCTGTCCTGTACCCGCTCCAGCACTACTTCTGGGGCACGCTTGCTGTGACGATCTTCGTCCTGTTCGACATGCTCGATGGGACGCTCGCCCGCCTACGCGGCACCACCAGCAGGTGGGGAGCTTTTCTGGACTCGACACTCGATCGGGTTGCCGACGGTGCGGTGTTCGGCAGTCTTGCCGCCGCCGCTTTTCTCACCGACCGGCCGGTCACGGGTGGGCTGGCTCTGTTTGCCCTGGTCTTCGCCTTCACCGTGTCCTACACCCGCGCCCGAGGTGAAGCTGTCGGCGGGGACGGTTCGGGTGGTCTGATGGAGCGCACGGAGCGTTTGGTCGTGGTGCTGGTGGCCGCTGGTTGTGTCGGCCTCGGTGCGCCGTATAGTCTGCTCACTATTGCTCTTGCACTGGTTGCCGCCGGTGCCCTTGTGACTGTTTTTCAGAGAATGCGCTCAGTGTTCCTGAGCGTTAAATCGGAGGACGCGCTATGAAGGTTCGCTCGGCTGCCCGCGTGGTGCTTCTCAATGCCGAAGACCAAGTCTTCATGCTCCAGTGCCGCGACCTGGGCGATGATACGCGACGCTACTGGTTCACCGTCGGCGGCGGAGCCGAACTGGGGGAGACCTCGAAGCAGACCGCAGCGCGTGAACTTGCCGAAGAGACCGGTATTGAGTGCGACCCCTCCGAGCTTCTGGGCCCGCTGGCCACGCGCCGGGTCTCCATCCAGTTCTCCACCGGTGTCCTGGTGCAGGACGAGGTGTATTTCGGCATGCGCTGCACGGAAGACATCGATCTTGACGAGGCCATGTGGAGTGACAAAGAGAAAGCCGCTATCACCGGTTCGCGCTGGTGGTCCAAAGAGGAAGTCGAGAGCTCTTCCGAGGTGATCTACCCTCCTGAGCTGCCCCTCCTCATCGACCTTGTCAGCACGGGTGCCGAGCCCGTGTCGCCGCTCGCCCTGGGCGTTCCCAGCGGCGTGGAGTAGACGGCTGGACGCGTAAGTCCGTCAGTGGTCTTACAATGTAGGCCGGACATCAATCGAACGCGAGGAGAGAATTCGTGGCAGGTCACTCAAAATGGGCGACAACCAAACACAAAAAGGCCGCTATCGACGCAAAGCGCGGCAAACTCTTCGCGAAGTTGGTCAAGAACATCGAAGTAGCCGCCCGTGCCGGCGGCCCCGATGTTGAAGGTAACCCCACCCTCTTCGATGCCATCCAGAAGGCCAAGAAGAATTCTGTACCCGCCGATAACATCGATCGCGCAGTCAAGCGCGGCGGCGGTCTTGACGGCGACGGTGTGGAGTATTTCCCCATCACCTACGAAGCCTACGGCCCCGGCGGTGTTGGCCTGCTCATCGAATGTCTGACCGACAACAAGAACCGCGCGGCTTCTGAGGTCCGCGTGGCAGTCAGCCGCAACAACGGCAACCTGGCCGATCCCGGTTCGGTTGCGTTCAACTTCGCACGCAAGGGCGTCGTCGTGGTCAAGCAGTCCGCTGCTGACGACATGGCGATTCTCGAGGCCACCATGGACGCAGGTGCCGAAGAGGTCAAGGACCAGGGCGAAACTTGGGAAGTCATTTCGGAGGCCACCGACCTCGTGCCCGTCCGCACTGCCCTGCAGGAAGCCGGCATTGACTACGACAGCGCCGACCTGGCCTTCGTGCCGAACGTTGAAGTTCCGCTCTCGGTTGAAGATGCGCGCAAGCTCGCCACGCTCGTTGACGCGATTGAAGACCTTGACGACGTGCAGAACATCTACGACAACGCAGACATCTCGGACGAAGTAGCGGCTGCTCTGGCCGAAGACTGACATGCGTGTTCTCGGCGTCGACCCGGGGCTGACCCGATGCGGTATCGGGGTGATCGATTCCGGTCGCGCCTCACGGCCGTCGCTTGTAGCCGTCGACGTCATCCGCACTGATGCCTACGGGGCATCAGACGTCCGTCTGGGCCTCATTGCGGATGCATTCGACCGTTTCCTCGACGACTGCCGACCGGACGTCGTTGCCATCGAACGCCCATTCGCGCGTTCGGATGTTTCGACGATCATGGGCACCGCGCAGGCCTCAGGGCTGACGATGGGTCTTGCGGCCAGGCGCGGAATCCCCGTGGCCATGCACACGCCGTCGGAAATCAAGAAGGCCGTCTCCGGCAACGGTCGGGCCGACAAGAAGCAGGTGACAAACATGGTCACCCGCATCCTGCGCCTTGACGAACCTCCCAAACCCGCTGATGCGGCAGACGCCCTGGCAGTTGCCATATGCCACCTGTGGCGCGGTGCAGTGGGGGCCCAGTCGACTCCCGGTTCGACGAAGGACGTTTTGGCCCGCCGCGCTCAAGGTCTGCAGGGTTCCGGCATGACAAAGGCGCAGGAACAGTGGGCCGCGGCGATTCGGACCGCAAAATCACGCTGATGAAGTGGCATACTGTTTTCGTACGCCTGTTCTAAAAATCTGAGGGTTTTCTTTGATCAGCTTTATCCAGGGGAGCGTTGAGTCGATCCACGCTGACTCCATTGTCATTCTGACCCACGGCATCGGCCGCAAGGTCTTTGTCAGCCCGTCGCTTCTGAGCAGTGTTCGACACGGGCAGGACGTCGGGATCCACACGGAGCTGGTGGTTCGCGAAGACGCACTCACCCTGTTCGGCTTTTCTTCCCGCGATGAACGGGACACCTTTGTCGCCCTGCAGTCAGCTTCGGGCGTTGGACCCAAGCTCGCGATGGCGGTCCTGGCAGTGCTCACCCCGGGCGAACTTGCCGCCGCTGTAGAAAACGGAGACACCAAGGCGCTCACTCGGGTTCCCGGCGTTGGGCCCAAGGTTGCGGGTCGCTTGGTGCTGGAACTGTCCGGAAAGATCACAGCCGCGCCCACGGGGGCAGAAACTGCTCCCCAGGCTGCGGGCAAAAAGGGAATCATCGCCGAAGTCGTGCAGGCACTCATCGGCCTGGGCTGGAAAGAAGCCAACGTACAGCCGGTTGTGGAAGCTGCGGCTGAAGATGACGCCAACAGCGAGGTCAGCAGTCTGCTCAAGGCCAGCCTGCGCGAACTCGGGAAGAAACGATGAGCGACAGCTACGAAATCGACTTCGGTGCAGACGAACCGACACCAGCTGAACTTGAACGGCTTATGAGTGCTGGTGCGGGTTCGGATGAACGCGCTGCCGAAGCGGCTCTGCGCCCGAAAGGCCTGGATGACTTCACAGGCCAGCCGCAGGTTCGCGAACAGCTCTCGCTCGTACTCGATGCCGCGCGAGCCCGGGGCAAGGCACCCGACCACGTGCTGTTGTCCGGCCCTCCGGGACTGGGCAAAACGACCTTGGCGATGATCATCGCCCACGAAATGAACTCGCAGATCCGCATCACCTCGGGTCCGGCCGTCCAGCACGCGGGAGATCTCGCTGCGATTCTGTCTTCCCTGGAAGAGGGCGAAGTCCTCTTCATTGACGAAGTCCACCGCATGGCCCGCGCCGCAGAGGAAATGCTCTACGTGGCCATGGAGGATTTCCGAGTCGACGTCATCGTGGGCAAAGGCCCCGGCGCCACAGCGATTCCCCTTGACCTGCCGCCCTTCACCATGGTGGGTGCAACCACGCGCAGCGGTCTGCTTCCAGCACCCCTGCGCGACAGGTTCGGATTTACGGGGCACCTCGACTTCTATTCGCCAGAAGACCTGCTGATCGTGCTGCGCAGATCAGCGCGGATGCTCGGCATAGAAGCTGATTCTGACGGTCTGGCCGAAATCGCCGGCCGATCCCGCGGCACACCGCGCATTGCCAACCGCCTGCTGCGCCGCGTACGCGACTGGGCGCAGGTGCGCGGCAGCGGAATCATCGACCGCCACGCGGCCCAGGCCGCGCTGGAAGTCTACGAAGTCGACAGTCGAGGACTCGACCGGCTGGACCGCGCAGTGCTCGACACCCTGTGCCGTCGTTTCGGCGGGGGACCGGTGGGTCTGCAGACGCTTGCGGTTTCCGTCGGCGAAGAGTCCGAAACGGTTGAAGAGGTCGCCGAACCCTTCCTCGTACGCGAAGGACTGCTTTCTCGCACGCCCCGGGGCCGGATCGCAACCGCGGAAGGCTGGGAGCACATCGGTTTGACACCGCCTGAAGGCGCTCTTTCCCAGATGTTCTGACCGGGTCTGCCGCCGGTCACACTCGCCGACGGTTTTCGCAGTGATTGACGACAACGGTAGAATGTCCGAGGTTTGTTCTGACCCCACACGCGAAAGAGGTTTCCGGTGAACCCCAATCTCCTCATCATGCTCGCCCTCGGCGCGCTGCTCATCTTCATGATGGTCAGCTCCCGCCGCAAGCAGAAAGCCCGCCAGGAGCAGATCTCGCGCGGCCTTGTGCCTGGAGCGCGCGTTATGACCGGTGCGGGCATCTTCGGCACCGTCGTCTCGGTTGACGAAGAAACCAACCAGGTGACGATCGAATCCGGTCCCGGAACCCAGCTCATCGTCCACCGTCAGGCCATCGGCCAGATCGAAGTCGATGAACCAGCCGCACCGGCTGCATCGGCCGAGCCCAGCACCAACCAGGGTCCCATCCAGCGTGACGATGCCGACGAAACCCCGCTGAACAACTCCGAACCCAGCATCACCGACGCCGAACTCGACGCCCACAACGAAGCCAAGCGCGCCAAGGGCGACGACGTCGACGACTCTGACGACGCTAAGTAACACCAACCAGAAAGCAGACCGTGTCCGCTTCAGATAAAAAAGCTCGCCCGGGACGCAGCTTCGCAGTGCTGGGAATCTTCTCCGCACTGCTTGCTGGTCTTGTAGCCCTGGGAGTTGTGTTCTCCTCGGCAACCTGGGCCCCGAAGCTCGCCCTCGACCTCGAAGGCGGCACCTCGATCATCCTGGAACCCCAGATCGAAGATCAGCAGATCACCAAGGAACAGCTGGAACAGGCTGTTGAGATCATCCGTCAGCGCGTCGACTCCACGGGTGTGTCGGAAGCTGAGATCTCCACGCAGGGCGACCGCAACATCGTTGTGAACCTGCCCGGCAACCCCGACGAGAAGACCCGCAACCTGGTCCGCTCCTCGGCTCAGCTGTCCTTCCGCCGTGTGGCCTTCGTCGGCCCGCCCGAATCCGCTGCAGCACAGGAAGAGCAGCAGAAGGAACAAGAGGACGCAAACAAGAAGAAGTCCGAGGGCCTGTCTGACGAAGACAAGAAGCGGATCGAGGACCTCATCGGTGACCAGGAGGGCGAACAGGAAGACGGCGACGCTCCCCAGGGAGGCGGAACTGCTTCTGCTCCCGCCGACGGCGAAGACGCAAAGAAGCCAGCTGAAGGTGAAACCCCTGCCGCGCCCAAGGACGGCAAAGAAGATGCGGATAAGCACCCCCGCTTCGACCCGATGACCGACACCAGCTGGCAGTCGCAGAAGGTCATGAAGGAATTCACCGAACTCGACTGCACCGACCCCGCCAACCGCACGGGCGGAAAGCAGACGCCGGCAGATGAAGTCGTCGTCGAATGTGCGCAGGACGGTTCGGCGAAGTTCGTGCTCGGCCCGGTTGAGCTTTCCGGTGAGCACGTCAAGGACGCCTCCTACGGTTTTGAAACCTCGTCATCGGGCCAGCAGACCAACCGTCTGGCCGTGACGATGGAATTCGATGAGGTCGGCCGCAAGGTGTTCGGCGAAATCACGCAGACCATCACCGGCCAGCAGCAGCCGTACAACCAGTTCGCAATCGAACTTGACGGACTCGTGCTGTCCGCCCCGGCCTCGCAGTCAGCCGTGACCGACGGCCGCGCGCAGATCACCGGCAGCTTCTCCGAAGAAGAAGCGCAGACGCTGTCCAACCAGCTGAAGAACGGTGCTTTGCCGATCTCCTTCCAGGTGCAGTCCGAAGAGCAGATTTCGCCCACCCTCGGTGCTGACTACCTGCAGAAGGGCCTCATCGCCGGTGCTATCGGCCTGCTGCTCGTGGTTCTGTACTCGGTGCTGCAGTACCGTGCGCTGTCAACCGTGACGATCGCCAGCCTCGTGGCGGCGGGTATTCTCACCTACCTCCTGCTGCTGTTTGCGTCCTGGCGGTACGGGTACCGTCTGTCGCTGGCAGGTCTGGCCGGAATCATCATCGGCATCGGCATGACGGCCGACTCGTTCATCGTGTACTTCGAGCGCATCCGAGACGAAATTCGCGACGGCCGTCGTCTGACGTCCGCGGTGGAAGTCGGCTGGGTGCGCGCACGCCAGACGATCTACGCCTCAAAGGCAGTCAACATGCTGGCGGCTGTCATCCTGTACATCCTTGCTGTCGGCTCGGTGCGAGGCTTCGCCTTCACCCTTGGTCTGACTGTGATCGTCGATGTCGTCATCGTCGTGTTCTTCACCCACCCGATGCTGCAGTTGCTGGCCCGCACGAAGTTCTTCGGCGAAGGCCACCCGATGTCCGGTATGGACCCCCGTCAGTTGGGTGTCAAGCCTGCCGCCTACCGCGGCGCCATGGGGCTTGACCTCGAAAAGGCGAAGCAGAAGACCACCGGCCGCTCCGCTGAGGAAGCCGAGAGGCGCGAAAGTGCGCGCAAGCGCAGGGAACGCGACACATCGTCATCGCTTGCCGCACGCAAAGCAGCAGCCGCCGCCGAAGAAGCAGGGGAAGACTGATGAAGAAGTTTTTTGATTTCGGCAACAAGCTGCATTCGGGCGAAGTTTCGATCCCGTTTGTGCGCAAGCGCAAGCTGTGGCTGGGACTTGCCGCGCTGCTCACCGTCCTGTCGCTCATGGTGCCCGTTGTCCGCGGCATGGCGGGTGCGGAGCCGTTCAACCTCGGGATTGCCTTCACCGGCGGTTCGGAATTCCAGGTCGACCACGTTGACTCGTCAGCCGAAGCGCAGGCCAACAAGGCCGTGACCGACGCCGTGCCCGGTGCTGAACCGCGCACTGTGCCGACCTCGAACGACTCGCTCAAAATCGAGACGCGTCAGCTCAATGACGATGAAATGCAGAAAGTGCGCGATTCGCTCATTGAGTCCTTCGAAGTCAGCGCGGAGAACGTGACATCGAACTTCGTGGGCCCGCTGTGGGGACAGAACATCACCAAGAAGATGACGCTCGCACTGGTCATCTACGTGGGTCTGGCGCTCATCATCATGGCGCTGTACTTCCGCACGTTCAAAATGTCGCTGGCAGCGATCGTCGGTCTGTTCTTCGTCATGGTGCTCACCACGGGCATCTACGCGGCAACCGGCTTTGAGATCACGCCCGAGGCGATCATCGGCTTCCTCACGGTTCTTTCGTTTTCGCTGTACGACACCGTGGTGGTGTTCGACAAGATCCGCGAGACCACAAAGGGCTTTGAGGACAACCGCAAACAGACGTTCTCGTCGCTGGTAGAGCTCGGTGTTAACCAGACGACCGTCCGTTCGATCAACACGACAGCCATCGGCGCCCTGCCGATCGGTGCGATTCTGTTCATCGGCGTGTTCCTGCTGGGCGCGGGAACTCTCACCGACATCGCGCTGTCGCTGTTCGTCGGAACGATCGTCGCCACGGTCTCCACGCTGTTCGTCGCTTCGCCCCTGTACGCAGTTCTGCGCGGCACAGAGGAAAAGGTGCGCGAGCAGGAGCGTCTGGTCCGCGAGACCGCGAAGCCTTCCGCCGAAAAGGAGCCGGTCGCATCGTGACCCCGTGACGGCACGGTCCGTGTTCTGATCCCGAAGGTGCTTCCCCACGCGTACAATGGGGAAGCACCTTCGGCGTTTCAGAGGGGAAGATGACTCAACAGCCACACTCAGGTTCCGGTCGACGCGGACTCAGCCGTCGCTTTGCTTTTTGGACGGCGCGCGCGCAGAACAGCCCACAGACGCCGAAAGTCCTGGCCCCGCTGCTGCAGATCGTCAAAGAAAACCATCCGAAGCTCGACACGGATGTGATCCTCCGGGCGTACCGTTTGGCTGACAAAGCCCACAAGGGGCAGATGCGCCGAAGCGGCGACCCCTACATCACGCACCCCGTAGCAGTGGCGACGATCCTTGCAGAGATCGGTATGCCGCCCATTACGCTCGCTGCAGCGCTGCTGCACGATGTCGTGGAAGACACCGACTATTCGCTTGACTATGTGCGCGAAGAATTCGGCGACGAAATCGCCGTCATGGTCGACGGCGTCACGAAGCTCGACAAGATCGAGTACGGGCAGGCCACCCAGGCCGAAACGGTGCGCAAAATGGTCATCGCCATGTCGCGCGATATCCGGGTGCTCGTCATCAAACTTGCCGACCGACTGCACAACGCGCGCACGTGGAAGTACGTTTCCCCTGAATCCTCATCGCGCAAGGCGCGTGAAACCCTTGACATCTACGCACCCTTGGCTCACCGCCTGGGTATGAACACCATCAAGTGGGAGCTTGAGGACCTGTCCTTCCAGGTGCTCTACCCCAAGGTGTATTCCGAGGTTGTGCGCCTGGTGGCCGAACGCACTCCCGAACGCGACAAATACTTGGGCATCGTAGCGAAGGAACTCGGCGCGGAACTTGCTGAAGCGCACATTGACGCCGACATCACCGGCAGGCCCAAGCACTACTACTCGATCTACCAGAAGATGGTCGTCCGCGGCCACGACTTCGAAGACATCTACGACCTTGTGGGTGTCCGCGTCCTGGTGGAGACCGTCCGCGAATGCTACGCGGTCCTCGGCCTTGTCCACTCGCACTGGAGTCCGGTTGCCGGCCGCTTCAAGGACTACATCGCGATGCCGAAGTTCAACATGTACCAAAGCCTGCACACGACTGTGATCGGTCCGTACGGCAAGCCTGTTGAAATTCAGATCCGCACCCGCGAAATGCACCGCAGGGCCGAATTCGGTGTTGCAGCCCACTGGAAGTACAAGAACCGGGGCGGCACTGCAGCGACTCTCGGAGCCGCCGGAGCCCGGACTGCGAAAGTCGGCGACGGCGGTGAAGTCGACCAGGTGGCGTGGCTGCGTCAGCTGATGGACTGGCAGAAGGACGTCCAGGACCCTGATGAATTCCTCGACAGCCTGCGCTACCAGGTCAATGCGCAGGACGTCTACGCCTTCACTCCGAAGGGCGACATCATTTCGCTGCCGTCCGGTGCGACACCGGTCGACTTCGCCTACACCGTCCACACCGAGGTGGGGCACAAGACAATCGGCGCCCGCGTCAACGGACGACTGCTGCCGCTGGACACCGCGCTGAAGAACGGCGACGTTGTTGAGATCCTCACCTCGAAGGACGAAAACGCAGGCCCCAGCCGCGATTGGCTGACCTTCGTCGCTTCGGCGCGTGCACGCAACAAGATCCGCCAGTGGTTCTCCAAGGAACGCCGGGAAGAGGCAATTGAAACCGGCCGCGAACAGCTGGCCCGGGCCATGCGCCGACACCACCTGTCTGCCGAAAGACTCATGAGCGGCGAAGCGCTCGAAGCCGTCACCACGGGGCAGCACTTTGACGATGTTTCCGCCCTCTACGCGGCTATCGGCAACGGCACGATCTCTGCTGCTCACGTGGTTGATCTGCTGGCTCGGGAAGTCGAAAACGATACCGAAGACGTTGAAGAGACCTCACCCGTCCCGCCCTCGAACGCCTCCGGGCGTTCCCGCGGACACCATTCCTCGACCTCGGGTGTGCGGGTCAAGGGTGTCGACGACATCCTCATCAAGCTGGCTCGCTGCTGCACTCCCGTTCCCGGTGACGACATCATCGGCTGGGTGACCCGCGGTGACGGAGTATCGGTGCACAGGACGGACTGCCGCAACGTCGCTCAGCTGAAAGCCTCGCCCGAACGCATCATCGACGTCGAGTGGGTTGACGATGCTCGCGGCGTCTACCTGGTGCAGATCCAGGTCGAAGCGCTTGACCGGGCGGGTCTGCTGTCCGACATCACCAAGGTGCTCACCGACAACCACGTCAACATCCTGTCCGCCACGATCGCCACGTCGAAGGCACGCGTTGCACAGTCGCGCTTCGTCTTCGAAATGGGGGACTCGGGCCACCTCGAAACGGTTCTCAACGCCGTGCGCAAGGTCGACGGCGTTTTCGACGTCTACCGCATCACCGGCTAGCCGCCGGGAAAACCGCCTTCCGCCAGAGCCTGTTCGGGTCACAGACCCGCGTGCGAGGCGGGGTCAACTGAACGCAGCAGCCTGCGGATTTCGACAACCCCGGGACGGCGAAAGGACTCTTCCGCCAGCGCCGCCAAAGCTCTGCGCTGCTGCGGGGCCGTAGGGGCGAGCACCGAACGAGCGGCTCGTTTACGCTGTGTGAAATCCTCGATTGGCAGAATGCAGTCGACGACTATGTCGAACAGCGTTTTGAGCGGTTCCGTCACACGGCAGTCGCCAAACTCCCGGTACTCATCACCGCCTAAGCTCCGTTCCCACACAGCGGTGCCTTCGGGTACGCGACGCACACGGCGTCTGACCAAAGTTGTGACGTCCAGCAGTGCGGGAGCCTGTGCGCTGCCCCACCACACCCAGTGCGCAGCCGCGTGGGAGAAGGCCGTCCCGTGAATCGGCGGGGCGCCGAGAGCGGCTGCGCGCAGCTTGGGCGTCAGCACCGCACCCGCGCGTATCCAAGAGGTCTCCGTCAGCTGTACCAGCAGGCCGTCGCGTCTGAGCGCATACAGCTGGAGTGCGCTCAGTGGCTTTCCTGTGCGAATGATCGTGTCCATGCATCCACTTTCCGCGGTGGATCCCGGTGAAACAAGAGGCCCCCGAAAGCTGTGGATAACTTTCGGGGGCCTGCTTCGGCTGAACGTACGGTCAGCGGATGTCAGCTGAAATCAGCGGCTGTGCGGCGCAGCTGTTCGAGCCACTGTTCCTTGGTTGCGAGCTCGTCACGCAGCTTGGCTGCCGCTGCTGAATCACCGTCAGCTTCGGCCTTGTCTGCTTTTTCCTTCAGCTGGGCAGTCTGCTGTTCCAGCTGTGCGAGCATGCCGGAGGCACGGTCCTGCTTGTCGGGGTCGGTGCGCTTCCATTCGGCCTGTTCGGCGTCTTCGATTGCGCGTTCGACTTCGCGCAGTCCGTTTTCCATGCGGCTGATGTCAGCACGGGGGACCGGACCGGCTTCTTCCCACTTGTCCTGGATGGTGCGCAGCTGCTGTTTGGCCTTCTTGTGGTCCTCAATCGGCAGAAGCGCCTTGGCCTGGGCCAGCAGCTCTTCCTTGACTTCGAGGTTGCCTCGGTACTCTTCGTCGCGTTCGGCCTGGTCGGCGCTGCGAGCTCCGAAGAATTTGTCCTGTGCGGAGCGGAAGCGCTCCCACAGTTTGTCGTCGTCCCCCCGCTGAGCGCGCGGCGAGGCCTTCCACCGGCTCATGAGTTCGCGGAAGCGGCTGCTGGTTTCGCGCCATGCGGTCGAATCGGCAAGCTGTTCGGCTTCTTCGACGATCTTCTCTTTGATCTTCTTGCCTTCGGCGCTGCGCTTGTCGAGTTCGGCGAAGAACTCGCGGCGCATCTTTTCAAAGGATCCGCGGGCCTTTTTGAATCGCTCCCACAGTTCGGTGTCCTGGGCGCGGGGAATGCGGGGGAAGCTCTTCTGGATGTCCTTCCATTCGTCGAAGAGCTCGTTCATCTTCGCCGAGGTGTTCTTCCAGTGGATGCTGCCGGGAGCCTGGGCGATGAGCTCTTCTGCCCGCTCAATGACCGTCATGCGCTTCTGCACGCCTTCTTCACGCGCCTTTTCGTGGTCTGCAGCCTGCTCTTTCGCGGCTTCCTTCGCACGCTTTTCGAGCTTGTCGAGGCGCTCCTTCAGGCCTTCGACATCGCCGACCACACGAGCTTCGTCAAGGTCGGTCCGCGCTTTTTCGACCGAGCGGATGATGTCATCGGCCTTTGTGCCGGCGGCCAGGCGCTCCTCCAGCAGGTCAACGGCCGATGCGTGCTCGAGGAAGCGGCGCGCGTAGAACTCAAGCGCCTGCTCTTTCGAGGCCGACGGGTATTGGCCGACAACAACCTCGCCTTTCGAGGTGGTCAGATACACATTGCCTTCGTCGTCTGCGCGTCCACAGTTCATGGCCGCAATAAGCGCCTCTGAGCTGGGCTGAGCGGGTGCTGCTGCGGCGGCTGGGCGAGGAGCCGGCTTGGGGACGGGGCGCGGCTTGGGAGCGGGTGAGTCGGTCATCGTCTGCCTTCGGTTTTGTCTGCAATACGGCGCCCGCGGGCGCGAAACACTGCCAGCATAGCGATTCTTCGGCTTTTCTGTGCGGTTGTTGTGGACTGTTCGGCTGCTCGGACAGGGATTTGCTCTGCCCGGTCACCCCGGCAGGCGCTTTCATACGAGCTCCAGCACTGGTGTCGGACCCGCTGTGCGGCCTGTCTTCAGTTGTCATTAGACTGTCGCCTATGCGCATCCTCAATTCAGAAGCCCCTTTTCTGGGCGTCAACTGCTACGCGGTGGCTGCGGACAGCGGCAGCGACTGCGTGCTCGTCGACGCCGGATACGGCAACACGGATGCTCTTGCCGCTGGACTGCAGCAACACGGCCTGACTCCCGTCGCTGTTCTGCTGACCCACGGTCACGTCGACCACGTGCTGGGTCTGCCCGACTACATACAGCACTGGGACGTTCCCGTGTGGCTGCACGAAGCCGATGTCTACCGGCTCGATGACCCCGCCGCGACCATGTCGGCACAGTTCCAGCCCATGCTCGCCGATGTTCTGCAGGGGTGGGCACCACCGAAGCCCGAATCCTTTGCTGACGGCCATGAGTGGGATCTTGCCTGCCTGCAGATCTCTGCTCATCATCTTCCCGGTCATACGGAGGGCTCAACGGTCTTCTCCGTCACAGACGGTTCCGACAGGGTGTACTTCAGCGGTGATGTCCTGTTTGCCGGTTCCATCGGCCGGACGGACCTACCTGGGGGAGACCACGCCGCCATGCAGGAGTCCCTGGCTGCACTGCGGACATTCGCGGCAGCGCCCGTGTACCCGGGCCACGGCCCCGGCACAGAACTTTCCCACGAAGTCGCCACCAACCCCTTTCTTGTCGGCTGAGTCCGGCCTATCGTTTCCGAACTACGGATTTTTCAAGGAGCACTGTCATGTCCAAAGCCGCAAAGCTGTCGGGTTTCCCCGAATGGCTTCCGCAGGACCGGATCATCGAGGAGCGCGTCCTCGATCTGCTCAAGCACACCTTTGAACTCAACGGCTTCGCTGCGGTCAACGTGCGCGCTGTCGAACCGCTTTCGATCCTCGCCAAAGACGGTGAGATCGACAAAGAGATCTTCACCCTCGGGAGGCTTCACTCGGAGGGCAAAGAGCGCAACCCGCTGGGCCTGCACTTCGACCTGACCGTGCCGACCGCACGCTACGTGCTGGAGAACGCCGGTCACCTGAACTTCCCGTTCAAGCGCTACTCGATTCAGCCGGTGTGGCGCGGTGAGCGCCCGCAGGACGGTCGCTTCCGCGAATTCATTCAGGCGGACATCGACGTCATCGGCGATGAGGTCCTCGCCGACCACTTCGAAGTCGAAATCCCGCTGGTCATGGTGCAGGCGTTCGACGCTCTGCGTGAACTCGGTGTGCCCGAGGCCGGCATTGTTGCCAACAACCGCAAACTCCTCGAGGGCTTTGCCCGCGGACTGGGGCTGGATGACGTCACCTCGGTTCTGCGCGCCATCGACAAGCTCGACAAAATCGGCCCGGAAAAGGTCGAAGAGCTGCTGATCGAAACTGCCGGCGCCGACCAGACACAGGCCAAGCAGTGCCTGCGCCTGGCAGAAATCGAATCGGGAACTTCGGCATTTGCCGAAGACGTCGTCGCCCTCGGTGTTGAGCACCCGCTGCTTAACGAAGGAATCGCGACTCTCGTCGCGCTTCTCGATTCGGCCAACCGTCTGCACCCGGGCGCAGTCAAAGCCCAGCTGAAGATCGCCCGCGGCCTCGACTACTACACCGGAACCGTGTACGAAACCTTCCTCAAAGGCCACGAATCCCTGGGCTCGGTTGCCTCCGGCGGCCGCTACGACGCACTGGCCAAAACCGATAAGAAGGTCTACCCCGGCGTGGGCATGTCGCTCGGGGTCTCCCGCCTCATGTCACGCCTTGTCGGAGTCAACCGGGCGCTTACAGCCACCCGCGGTGTGCCGACCGCAGTGCTTGTCGCCGTGACGGCAGAAGACCAGCGGCCAGAAGCTGATCAGATCGCCACGGCGCTGCGCCGGCGGGGCATTCCCGTCGACGTTTCCCCATCCGCGGACAAGTTCGGCAAGCAGATCCGGTTTGCAGAACGCCGGGGCATTCCCTTCGTGTGGTTTCCAACGGCCGAAACCGGCAGCGAAGTCAAAGACATTCGGACCGGCGAACAGGTTTCAGCCGACCCGGACCTGTGGGCACCGCCGGAAGAGGACATCTGGCCCCGCGTGCTCCGCGTCGACGCCGAATGAACCCCGCCGCGATGGCTAAACTGAACACAGACACCCTCGAAACAACCTCCAAGGAGACCGCGCAGTGCTGAGAACCCGCGAAGCAGGATCCCTGCGTCTGACCGACAAGGGCCAGATCGTCACCCTCACCGGATGGGTCGACCGTCGCCGTGACCACGGCGGGGTTGCATTCATCGACCTCCGCGACGCCTCGGGCATTGTGCAGGTCGTCGTCCGCGAAGACGTCGCCGACCGCCTGCGCAGCGAATCCGTCATCAAGGTGACCGGAACCGTCGAAGCCCGCCCGGAAGGCAACGCCAACCCGCAGCTTCCCACCGGTGACATCGAAGTGGTAGACACCCAGGTCGAACTGCTCAGCCTGGCTGAAGCCCTCCCGTTCCAGGTGTCCGACCACGCAGAGGACTCCGGCCAGGTGGGTGAAGAAACCCGCCTGCGCTACCGCTACCTCGACCTGCGCCGTTCGGAACAGGCACAGCGCATGCGTCTGCGCTCCAACGCAAACCGCGCAGCCCGCCGCGTGCTCGACGACCACGGATTCATCGAAGTGGAAACCCCCACGCTCACCCGCTCCACCCCGGAAGGTGCGCGCGACTTCCTCGTGCCCGCTCGCCTTAAGCCCGGCTCCTGGTACGCACTGCCGCAGTCCCCGCAGCTGTTCAAGCAGCTGCTCCAGGTGGGCGGCATCGAGAAGTACTACCAGATTGCCCGCTGCTACCGCGACGAAGACTTCCGCGCTGACCGCCAGCCGGAATTCACCCAACTCGACATCGAAGCTTCCTTCGTCGAACAGGAAGACGTCATCGCAATTGCCGAAGACATCCTGCGCGAAGTGTGGGCTCTCATTGACGTGAAACTGCCCGCATCGATTCCGCACATGACCTACCACGAGGCCATGGCCCGCTACGGTTCGGACAAACCGGACCTGCGCTTCGGTCTCGAACTGACGGAACTGACGGAGTTCTTCAAGGACACGCCGTTCCGCGTTTTCCAGGCTCCCTACGTCGGTGCTGTCGTCTACCCGGGCGGTGCTTCGCTGGCGCGTCGCCAGCTGGATGCGTGGCAGGAGTGGGCCAAGCAGCACGGTGCCAAGGGTCTTGCCTATGTGCTCATCGGCGAAGACGGCGAACTCGGCGGTCCTGTCGCGAAGAACCTGTCGGATGCTGAACGCGCAGGCCTGCAGGAGGCCGTTGGCGCATCCAACGGTGACGCGATTTTCTTCGCAGCCGGCGAAAAGAACGCATCGCGTGCCCTGCTGGGTGCCGCCCGCGGAGAAATCGCTGAGCGCACCGGCCTGATCAAGGACGGCGACTGGGCCTTCGTCTGGATTGTCGACGCACCTATGTTCGAATCGGCTGAAGAGGCCGAAGCCGCCGGCGATGTCGCTGTCGGCAGCGGACGCTGGACCGCAGTCCACCACGCCTTCACGGCACCGAAGCCGGATCACCTGGACACCTTTGACCAGGACCCCGCATCTGCGCTGACCAACGCCTACGACATCGTGTGCAACGGCAACGAAATCGGCGGCGGTTCTATCCGCATCCACCGCCGCGACATCCAGGAGCGCGTGTTCAAGGTCATGGGCCTGGACGAAGAAGAAGCCCAGGAGAAGTTCGGCTTCCTGCTCGAGGCTTTCAGCTACGGCGCACCCCCGCACGGTGGCATCGCCTTCGGTTGGGACCGCATCGTGGCCCTGCTGGCCGGCACCGATTCGATTCGCGACGTCATCGCCTTCCCGAAGACCGGCGCGGGCTACGACCCGCTGACGGCTGCTCCAGCGCCCATCACCGCGCAGCAGCGCAAGGATGCCGGCGTTGACGCCAAGCCGAAGGAATCAAAGGACGCCTGATTGGCTGACCTGTTCTCCGCGGAGCCCGAACCGAACGCCGGTTCGGGCTCCGCTTCTGCTCTTGACCCGCTGGCGGTGCGCATGCGCCCGCGCACAATGGACGAAATAGCGGGACAGAAGCACCTCACGTATCCCGGATCGCCGCTGCAGCAGCTGGCCACCTCGCAGGCCGGTTCGAAAGCCGGCCCCAGCTCGGTCATCTTGTTCGGCCCGCCCGGGGTCGGCAAAACCACGATCGCTCACGTTGTCTCGCACGCTCCCGACCGCTCCTTTGTCGAACTGTCGGCGATTTCGGCAACCGTGAAAGACGTCCGCCAGGTCATCGAGACTGCCCGCAATGACCGTGACCTCTACGGACGCACAACGGTTCTGTTCCTCGATGAGATCCACCGGTTCACAAAAGCCCAGCAGGACGCACTGCTGCCGGCAGTGGAAAACCGGCTCGTTGTGCTGGTTGCCGCAACAACGGAAAATCCGTCCTTTTCTGTTATCGCCCCGCTCGTGTCGCGCTCACTCGTGCTGCAGCTCGAACCTCTGAGTGAAGACGATATTCGTTCCCTTCTTGAGCGCGCCCTGCACTCACCGCGAGGTCTGGCCGGCGGCTATGAACTTGAGGAAGAAGCGCTTGAGCACATAGTGCAGACCGCATCCGGGGACGCGCGGAAGTCTCTGACCGTTCTCGAGGCGGCAGCCGGCATCGCTGAGGCCCGCACCGAGGGCGGGACTCCTGTCATCACGGAAGCCGAGGTGCTCGAAGCCGCCAACGAAGCCCGGGTTCGCTATGACAGGGCGGGGGATCAGCACTACGACGTCGTGTCCGCGTTCATCAAGTCGATTCGCGGTTCTGACCCGGATGCAGCGCTGCACTACCTTGCGCGCATGATCTCAGCGGGGGAGGACCCTCGGTTCATCTGCCGCCGCATCGTGATTTCGGCTTCGGAGGACATCGGCATGGCCGACCCGCAGGCGCTGACCGTTGCAGTCTCTGCGCAGACCGCGGTCGAACGGATCGGGATGCCCGAAGGGCGGATCCCCATGGCCCAGGCAGTTGTATATCTGGCCTGCGCGCCGAAATCGAACGCGTCCTACAAGGCAATCGGGGAAGCTCTGGCCGACATCAAAAAGGGAAGCTTCGGCGAAGTCCCCAAACCGCTGCGCGATGCCCACTATCCCGGAGCAAAAACACTCGGCCACGGAGTCGACTACCGCTACTCACACGACTACCCGTACTCCGTTTCACCCCAGGAGTACATGCCCGAACCGCTGCGCGGCAAGCGCTACTACCGGCCCACCGCCAACGGAGCCGAACGCACAATGGAAGACCGTCTGGCCGCCCTCGAAGCGCTGCGCACCGGCAGACCACAGCGCACAGACAGTGCCGAAAAAGGCGAGCCGACACAGACAGAAGGCAAACAGGAAGACTGACAGCGGCACCTCGTCAGGGGAGCGTGGGCGACGACACGCCAGCCCGCATTGTGCCCCGGGCTGTCAATGAACTAAACTGGACCGCTGTTGTGCCTCATATGAATAGGCGGTCGTGATCATTCGACCTCGCGATGATCACCTCTTTCCCACAGGGGGAAACAACAGCTTCTGATCCGACCGAGGCAAGTCGGCCGAAGCACAATACTCTGAAAATGAAAGGTGAACATGGCTCCGTCACGTTCACGCCGACAGGTCCGCCTGTCGCGCGCTCTCGGCATCCCGCTGACCCCGAAGGCTGAAAAGTACTTCGAACGCCGTCCCTACGCTCCCGGTGAGCACGGCCGTGCACGTCGCCGCAACGACAGCGACTACTCGGTCCGTCTGAAGGAAAAGCAGCGCCTCCGCGCTCAGTACGGCATCCGCGAAGCTCAGATGCTCAACCTGTTCAAGGAAGCAGCCCGCACCCCCGGTCTGACCGGTGAAACCCTGGTCGAGCTGCTCGAAATGCGCCTGGACGCCCTCGTCCTGCGCGCTGGCTTCGCCCGCACCATCGCTCAGGCACGCCAGTTCGTCGTCCACCGCCACATCATGGTGGACAATCAGCTGGTCGACCGTCCGTCCTACCGCGTCAAGCCGGGTCAGATGATCCGCGTGCGCGAACGTTCGGTCGGCATGGACCCGTTCCAGGTTGCCGCAGCCGGTGCACACCGCGACGTTCTTCCGACCGTTCCCGGTTACCTGACCGTGAACCTTGAGGCACTGCAGGCCACCCTGGCCCGCCGCCCCAAGCGCGAAGAAGTCCCCGTCACCTGTGACGTCCAGATGGTCGTCGAGTACTACTCGCGCTGATCTGCTTTATTCAAGTGCCCGGGCCGTGTCGGCCCGGGCACTTGTTGTTTGTAGGTGCACTAGACTCGACAAAGCACGCGTCCTGCCTGGCAGGCTGCCAACACCCAAACGGAAAGGCCCGGAATGAAAACTGCTGAGATCAAGCGCCGGTGGCTCGAGTTCTTCGAGTCGAAAGGGCACACCGTCGTTCCCTCGGCCTCGGTGATCAGCAACGACCCGTCGATCCTGTTCAACATCGCGGGCATGGTGCAGTTCATTCCGTACCTTTCCGGCGACGTCCCCGCCCCCTACCCGCGCGCCACGAGCGTGCAGAAGTGCGTGCGCACCGCAGACATCGAAGAGGTCGGCAAAACCACCCGCCACGGCACGTTCTTCCAGATGAACGGCAATTTCAGCTTCGGCGACTACTTCAAGCGCGAAGCCATCCAGTTCGCGTGGGAACTGCTCAGCACCCCCGAAGACAAGGGCGGTCTGGGCTTTGACCCCGAACGCCTGTGGGTCACCGTCCACCGCGAAGACGAAGCCTCGATCGAACTGTGGCTGGAAGAAACCGACATTCCGCGTGAGCGCATTCAGTCCCGCGGAAACGAAGACAATTTCTGGCACACCGGCCAGCCCGGGCCCGGCGGCTACTGCTCGGAAATCTACTTCGACCGCGGCACCGACTACGGTGTGGAAGGCGGCCCGGAAGCCGACGAAGACCGCTACATCGAAATCTGGAACCTCGTGTTCATGGAATTCGAGCTCTCCGAGGTTCGCTCGAAGACCGATTTCGACATCAAGGGCGAACTTCCCGCAAAGAACATCGACACCGGCATGGGCCTTGAGCGCGTTGCTTTCCTTAAGCAGGGCGTCGAGAACATGTACGAAGTCGACGAAGTCTTCCCAGTCATCAAGGCTGCCGCGGACATGGCAGGCATTTCCTACGGCGATGACGAAGAAGACGATGTCCGCCTGCGCGTCGTGGCCGACCACGTGCGTTCCGCGCTCGTCATCATCGGCGACGGTGTGCGTCCCGGCAACGAAGGCCGCGGGTACATTCTCCGCCGTCTGCTGCGCCGCTCTATTCGCGCTATGCGCCTGCTGGGTGTGAAGGACGAGGTCCTGCCCTCACTCCTGCCGGTGTCGCGCGATGCCATGAAGGAGTCCTACCCCGAACTTGAAAAGGACTTCAAGCGCATCTCGCAGGTTGCCTACGCAGAAGAGCGGGCGTTCCTGCGCACACTGGAATCCGGCACCCAGCTGCTGGAGAACTCTGTTGCAGAGATCAGCTGCGGCGGAACACTGTCCGGTGATGTCGCCTTTGCACTGCACGACACGCACGGCTTCCCAATTGACCTGACTATGGAAATGGCCGAAGAAGCCGGTGTGAAGGTCGACCGCGAAGGCTTTGAAGCGCTTATGAAGGAACAGCGCACCCGCGCAAAGGCCGATGCAAAGGCCAAGAAGGGCGGACTGCAGACCGACCTGAGCGCCTTTGCCGCTCTGCGCGAAGGCGGTCCCAGCGAGTTCGTCGGCTATGACGCGCTCGTGGCTGACTCCACTGTGCGCGGCCTGGTTGCAGACGGTGCCTCCGTTCCCGTGGCACGCGCTGGCGAAACCGTCGATGCCGTTCTCGACCTCACGCCGTTCTATGCCGAATCCGGTGGTCAGACGTCCGACATCGGCATCTTCGTGGGCGACGGCTTCAAGGCGCGGGTCCACGATGTGCAGAACCCGGTTGCCGGTCTTGCCGCACACCGCATCGAGATCCTCGAGGGCGAACTCGAAGCGGGCGCCAGCCTGTCAGCGCAGGTCGACTCCGAACACCGCTACCAGGCTCAGCAGGCTCACTCGGCAACCCACATGATTCATGCCGCTCTGCGCGAAGTCCTGGGTGAAACCGCAACGCAGGCCGGTTCGCTCAACCAGCCCGGCTACCTGCGCTTCGACTACTCCTATCCGGAGGCCATGACCGCGCAGATGCGGGCTGAAGTCGAAGAAGCCGCAAACCTGGCAGTGCGCAACAACTTCGAAGTCGGCTATGAGTACATGTCCTACGAGGACGCCAAGAAGTCCGGTGCGACCGCCCTGTTCGGCGAAAAGTATCCCGAGATCGTCCGTGTGGTCGACATCGGCGGTCTGTGGTCGCGCGAACTCTGCGGTGGTACGCACGTGAAGTCGACAGCTGAGATCGGCCCGATTTCGCTGTACTCCGAAAGCTCGGTCGGCTCCGGCACGCGCCGTGTGGAAGCCAGTGTCGGCCTTGACGCGATTCGCTCGCTGTCGAAGGAACGCGCCATCGTTCAGGCGCTGTCTGACCTGCTCAAGGTGCCCGGTCCGGAAGTCTTCGACCGTGTTGGCGGTCTGCTTGGGCGCATCAAGGAAGCCGAGAAGACCATTGCGCAGCTCGAACGCGACAAGGTGCTGGCCGGTGCGGGCCAGGCTGCGCAGGATGCGCAGACCGTGGGAGATGTGCGCTTTGTCGGTGTCAACCTCGGCGAAGCCGGCGGCGGTGACGTGCGCACCTTTGCACAGGACGTCAAGCAGCGCTTGGGCGACACTGCCTCCGTCGTTGCCGCATTCGGCGCTGCTGGCGGACGCCCCACGGTTGTCGTGGCGGTCAGCCCCGCAGCACAGGAGCTCGGCTTCAAGGCCGGTGACCTCGTCAAGACCGCAACCGGCGTGCTCGGTGGCGGTGGCGGAGGAAAGCCCGACCTCGCCCAGGGCGGCGGTCAAGACGCCTCCAAGATCGACGAGGCGATCGCGGCTGTCCGTCGTGAACTTCAGGAGCGCGGGTGACGTTTCGACGAGGACAACGGCTGGCGGTTGATGTCGGCACGGTCCGCGTGGGCGTTGCCGCGTGCGATCCCGACGGCATCCTCGCCAGCCCTGTCGGGACGCTCTATCGGCGCGAAGGCGACGAAGCCGTGCTGAAGCAGTTCGCACAGCTCATCGAAGAATACGAGCCGATCGAAATCATCAGCGGCAAACCCACATCGCTCGACGGCCGGCAGCGGGCATCCGCGAAAAAAGCTCTGGCTTTCACAGAACAGCTGTCCCGTGCCGTGGGCATGCCCATCAAACTCATGGACGAGCGGTTCTCGACTTCGCAGGCGCACGCGCAGCTTGCCGAAGCGGGACGGAACTCCAAGCAGCGTCGCGAAATCGTGGACGCGCAGGCAGCCGTCATCATCCTGCAGAGCGCCCTCGAATACGAGCGCTCCAATGGGCCGCTGACGGAATCTGTCGGCGTCGGGGAGGAGCCCGCATGAACAGCCTCGTGGACGAGTTCGGCACGGACACGATGACCCGTGCTGAACGCAGAGCACGGGAACGCCGCAAGAAGTTCCGCAGGCGCCGCCTGGTTGCGATCCTCGTGATCGCTGTGCTTCTGCTGGGCGGAGGCGCGGTCGTCGGAGTGCTCACAACGAAGAACTCTCTGGGCGATGCGCTGCTGAGCAGAGGTGACTACGAGGGTGAGGGCAAGGACGAGGTCAAAATCTCGATCGCTCCGGGCTCATCTGCTCGTCAGGTTGCCAATCAGCTGGTCGATGAGGGCGTCATCAAGGCAGCCGGTCCGTTCCTCAAGCAGATTGAGGAACGCGAGATCGTCATTCAGGCGGGCACGTTCACTATGCGCCGCGAGATGAGCTCGAAGGCGGCAGCTGATGTTCTGGAAGCTGCTGAGGCGGCGAACAAGCTGACTTTGGCCGAGGGCAACACGATCAAGGTGCTCAAAAAGAAGCTTGCCGAGCACGAATTCTCCGAGGACGAAATCAACGCGGCCCTTGATGACAAAAAGCCGAAGGACTACGGGCTCGATGTCGATGCGCCGAGTCTCGAGGGTTATCTGCACCCGGCGACATATGAAATCCACGCTGATACGACGCCGGAAAAGCTTGTGCAGTCGATGGTCGACGGCACGAAGAATATGCTCAACGAGCAGGCCATCAGCAATGACGACGCCAACTACTTCATGACTCTGGCCAGCCTCGTGGAGATCGAAGCGACCGGTGATCCCGAGGTGCGCGCCAAGGTTGCTCGAGTGTTCATCAACCGTCTGTCCAAGGACTCCGAAACCCACGGCTACCTGCAGTCTGATGCGACCGTGGCCTATATCTTCGGAGCCCGACAGGATCTGTCGACTACGGCCGAGCAGCGCAAATCCGACAGTCCATACAACACGTACAAGCACAAGGGCCTGCCGCCCGGACCGGTGAACTCGCCGTCCGACGGTGCCTTCGCCGCGGCAAAGAACCCGGCCGAGGGCAAATGGGAGTACTTCGTGGCAACTGACCCGGATAAGGGTGTAGTGAAGTTCGCCGAGACCTTTTCGGAGCACGAAAAGAACGTTAAGGAATACCAGAAGTGGCTCAGGGAGCACCGCGAAAAGAATGGCTGACACACAGCTTGCCGTCCTCGGTTCGCCGATAGCCCACTCACTGTCGCCGGCTCTGCACGCTGCGGCATACCGCACCTTGGGCTGGGACTGGGAGTACGGGCGGTTTGAAGTCGCCGAGGCGGATCTCGCCTCTTTTCTCGATGCTCACTCAGGCTGGGCTGGGTTTTCTGTGACCATGCCGCTCAAAACCGAGCTGGTTCGCTTGGCCGGGCAGCACGGATGGGCCGTTGATGACACCGCCGGGCTGACCGGCGGGGGAAACACGTGGGTAGGCGGTCCGGTGCCAGGGGTCTTCAACACCGATGTGTACGGCATTGAACAGGCTCTGCGTGAAGTGCGCGCGGACGTGTCCGCGTGCGCTGTTGTCGGCAGCGGAGCGACAGCGAAGTCCGCGGTGCTCGCCGCTGTGCACCTGGGCGCTGAACGGGTCGATGTGTACGCCCGGTCTGCGCACAAAGCCCAGGCCCTGGCCGATTTCGCCCAGTACCTCGGCGCGCAGTCGCACACACAGGCAATAGGGGAGCTCCCCCTCGCCAGCTGCTCGACAGTCCTGTCGACCCTGCCCTCGGGGGTTCTGACCGAAGACTCCCTGGAGCTGCCGGAGAACTGCCAGACGACTGTCTTTGAGGCCGGCTATGCCCCCGGCGGCTTTTCGCTTGCCAGGGCCGCAGCCGAGCGCGGCGGAACAGCGGTGTCCGGGCAGCGCATGCTCATCCACCAGGCCATTCGCCAGATTGAGCTGTTCGGCATCGCCCAAGGACAGCTGGCAGGTCCATTCGACGCACAGACACTCACCGCTTTGGAAGAAACGATGACTCAGGAGGCACAAACACTGTGAATGACACGCTGACGCTCGGCTTGGCGCTGCTCATAAGCTCAGCTCTCAGCGTCGGAACGAGTCTTGTCATCCGCTTCCGCTTCGCCGACATCATTCACGACGAAGCGGGACTGCGCCTGCTGATCGGCCAAGGCACTTGGCCGCACAAACCGCCGCGCTTCCTTGCGGTCGTGTTCACGGCTATCGCCTTCGTTCTGGCTTGGTTGGCCGCCTTCATCACCCCGGTTGTCTTCGGCGATGAACTGGGAACCCTGTTTCCCGTCTCCGCGCTGTCGCTTCTTGCCGGAGCCACCGGCTGGCTGTTCTGGATCGACAGCAGAATCCACCGCCTGCCGGACAGACTCGTGCTTCCGCTGGGCGCAGCCATGTTCCTCGTGACCGCCGTCGGCCTGGTGGTGGGGTACTTCGAAACCGTCAAAGCCGCGCAGACTGCCGGCATCCGGGGCCTGATCGGCGCAGCGATTGTCGTGGCGGTCTTCGGTGTTCTCAACCTCGTGGCCTACGTGGGCCGCTGGGACACTATCGGCTTAGGCGATGTGAAACTCGGCGCGCTCATCGGACTCGCCGTTGGGATGGTCAGCCTGTGGGGCCTCATAGTGGTCTTGGCAGTCGCCAACGCATCCGCTCTCGTGTACTGGATCAACACCAAGTTCATTAAACGCGCCAAGGTTACCCACATCGCTTTCGGACCACATCTGCTTATCGGCACGTGGACTGCCGTTCTGCTCACGCCGCTGGCTTTGTAGACTCTGAAGAATGTTGAGATGGTTGACCGCCGGCGAATCCCACGGCGAAGCTCTGACGGGCATTATCGAAGGCCTGCCCTCCCACGTCCCCGTGACGTCCGAGATGATTTCGGCCGCCCTGGCCAGACGCCGCCTGGGCTACGGGCGCGGGGCGCGAATGAAGTTCGAAGCAGATGCCGTTCGCGTGCTCGGCGGCGTTGTCCACGGACGCACCCTGGGATCGCCGATCGCAATTGAGGTCGGCAACACCGAATGGCCCAAGTGGGAAAAGGTCATGAGCCCCGACCCGGTAGACCCGGCCGCACTCGAAGGCCAGGCCCGGGCTCAGGCTCTCACTCGTCCTCGTCCCGGCCACGCTGATCTGGTCGGCATGGAGAAGTACCGCTTCGACGAGGCCCGTCCGATCCTCGAACGGGCATCTGCGCGTGAAACCGCGATGCGCGTTGCCCTGGGTGCCGTCGCACAGTCATTCCTGTCAGAACTCGGCATCACGCTGGTCTCGCACACCGTGTCGATTGGGCCTGTCGAAGGCTCCCGCGTTGCGGCCCGCCCCACGGCTGCCGATGTCGAGGCACTCGATGCGGACCCCATGCGGTGCTTTGATCAGGAACTGTCGGCTCGCATGGTCGCAGAGGTCGACGACGCCAAGAAGTCCGGCGATACTCTTGGCGGCGTCGTCGAGGTCGTTGCCTACGGACTGCCAGTCGGTCTGGGTTCCCACGTGCACTGGGACCGTCGCATTGACTCTCGCCTTGCGGGAGCCCTCATGGGCATTCAGGCCATCAAGGGCGTTGAAGTCGGCGACGGGTTCGAAACCGCGCGTCGCCGCGGATCCCAGGCACATGACGAAATCGGCCTCGACGGAGACAGCGCCGTGCGTGCAAGCAACCGAGCCGGCGGAACGGAAGGCGGTATGACGACGGGCGAACCGCTCGTTGTGCGTGCAGCTATGAAGCCGATCGCCACCGTGCCGCGCGCCCTGGGCACAATCGACGTGCAGAAGAGGGAAGCCGCAAAAGCCCACCACCAGCGTTCGGATGTCTGCGCTGTTCCAGCCGCGGGCGTTGTCGCCGAAGCGATGGTGGCTCTCGTCATCGCCGAAAGCGTCACCGAGAAATTCGGTGGGGACTCGCTTGAAGAAACCAAGCGCAACCTCGACGCCTACGTGGCCCAACTGAACTTCCCGACGACATGACCGAACGGCCGCTGCCACGACCGGCCCCGCCCGTCGACCCCGTCCCGGCGGCCGGAGCGCGCATTGTCATGGTCGGCCCACCCGCGGCGGGAAAATCAACCATTGGGCGGCTGATCGCCGAGCGGCTCGACATTCCCTTTGTCGACACCGACCACCGGATTGCCGAACTCTACGGGCCGATCCCGCAGATCTTCGCCGAGCGCGGTGAGGACCGCTTCAGGGAATACGAGCGCGCCGTTGTGCGCCGTGAGCTGCGGCGCCTGCTGGAACGGCCGGGAGTCGTATCGCTCGGCGGCGGTGCGGTGCTCAACCCGGGTACGCGAGCTCAGCTCAAGCATCCTGCGATCAAGACGATCGCCATTGAGATCGACAGCACGACAGCCGTGCAGCGCCTCGGCGGTTCCAGACGACCGCTGCTCGATGACAGCGATGATCCCGGTGCCCGCTGGCAGCGGGTGTTCGACGAACGGCGCAGCCTGTACGAAGAAGCCGCAACAGCCGTCATCCAGGCCGATGACGGTCCGCCGTCAACGGCAGTCAACAGAATCATCGGGATCATCACCGGCCTGCAGCGGGCCGAAGAATACGAAAAATTCCGTGAAAGCAGCCAGGAACAGGAGTTGCAGTGACAGACGCAGTCGTGCCGGTCAGCGCCGGGGGAGACTACGACGTTGTTATCGGACACAAGCTCATGCACCGACTGCCGGAGCTCATCGGCGGTCGCGCGCAGAAAGTGCTCATCATCTACCCGCGGGCACTGCGGACAACCGGTGACCACGTTCGCGACGATCTCCAGGCGGCAGGCTACGAGGCTCTCGCGGCAGAAATCCCGGATGCTGAAGAGGCTAAGCACAGCCGTGTAGCCGAATTCTGCTGGAAGATCCTCGGCCAGTCCGACTTCACCCGCACTGACGTCATCGTCAACGTCGGCGGGGGAGCAGTGACCGACCTGGGCGGCTTTGTCGCCGCCACGTGGCTGCGCGGCATCCGCTACATCAACATCCCCACGACGGTGCTCGGCATGGTTGATGCCGCAGTGGGAGGCAAAACCGGCATCAATACGGAAGAGGGCAAGAACCTCGTCGGCGCCTTCCACGCGCCAGCGGGTGTTCTGTGCGATCTGGAAACGCTGGGCACTCTGCCGCCGAACGAACTGTTCACGGGTCTTGCCGAAAGTGTCAAGTGCGGTTTCATTGCCGATCCGGAAATCCTCGACATCATCGAAAAGACGCCCAAGGATTCACTTACCGACCCCGAATCGCCGGAGCTGTTCGAGGTCATCCGGCGCTCCATCGCGGTCAAGGCGGCTATTGTGAGCGAAGACTTCCAGGAATCGGGTAAACGCGAATTCCTCAACTTCGGGCACACCCTGGGCCACGCGATCGAGCGACTGGAGCGCTACCAGTGGCGCCACGGGGCAGCGGTTGCCGTCGGCATGATGTTCGCCGCGGAGCTGTCGGTGCTCACCAAGAACCTGTCGGAGGAAAACGTCAACCGCCTGCGCGGCATTCTTGAGCACCTGGGTCTGCCCACCGGCTACCGCGGTGACAAATGGCCGCAGCTGCTCGATACCATGCGGCGGGACAAAAAGGCCCGCGGTTCACTTCTGCGGTTCATCGTCCTGGAGGACATCGGCCGTCCAGCAGTGCTTGAGGCAGCCGACACCTCGCTGCCGTTCAGCGCATACACGGCCATCGGAACTGATTCGCCCATCACGCGACTGAGCTGAGCACTGATACAATCGACGGGGTTTTCGCCCATTCATTCAATGAAGGAGAAACGTGGCAACGACGAATGATCTGAAGAACGGCATGGTGCTGGTTCTCGACAACGAACTGTGGCAGGTGCTGGAGTTCCTGCACGTCAAACCCGGCAAGGGCCCGGCTTTCGTTCGCTCCAAGATCAAGAACGTTCTGTCAGGAAAGATCGTCGACCGCACGTTCAACGCGGGCACCAAGGTGGAAACCGCCACGGTCGACCGTCGCGACATGCAGTACCTGTACAACGACGGCACCGACTACGTCTTCATGGACGAAAAGGACTACGAGCAGGTGTCCATCGGCCCCGACCTCGTTGGCGACGCAGCGAACTTCATGCTGGAAAACCAGTCCCTGCAGATTGCCTTCCACGAAGGCAACCCGCTCTACGTTGAACTCCCGCCGATCGTAGAACTGACGATTGCACACACCGAACCCGGCCTGCAGGGCGACCGCTCTTCCGGCGGAACCAAGCCGGCAACCCTGGAAACCGGATACGAAATCCAGGTTCCGCTGTTCCTCGAAGAGGGCACCCCGGTGCGTGTGGACACCCGCTCCGGTGAGTACCTCGGGCGCGTTCGCGATTGAGCGCCCGCAGCCGCGCCCGCCGCAGGGCGCTTGAACTTCTTTTTGAAGCCGGGGAGCGCAAGCTGGATGAAAACGAACTCATCCAGCTGCGCTCCGGCGACCCCGAATACCCCATGAAGGAGTACGCGGTCGAAATCGTGCGCGGTGTTGTTGAACACCGCGACGACATCGACGCCACACTGCGTGAGTATTCGGAATGGAACGTCGACCAGCTGCCGAAGGTCGACGTGGCCCTGTTGCGCATGGGCCTGTGGGAAGTTCTCTACAACGACGAACTCGACGATCCCATTGCGATCGACGAAACCGTCAGCCTCGCCGCGGCCTATTCGACCGACGATTCGCCGGCCTTCATAAACGCGCTCCTAGACCGTGTGAGCAAGCAGGGGAAGAAGGACCGCGGCACTTCAGACCAGGCTGCGTCACAACCGCAGCCGGACTCAGCACAGTCCGACGAAGGCTCAGACGAACAGGACTGATCCGGGTTCGGCTATGCTGATGGAAATCACTCCTTTAATGACCGTCCAGTGAGGCGGGGAAGGGGGACCGATGCGCACAGCCGAAGTTTTCGACGCGAGTGAGATCTCGCGCGCGCTGACACGCATTGCCCACGAAATTCTCGAATCCAACAAGGGTGCCGAAGGGCTTCTGCTCTTGGGCATTCCCACGCGCGGGGTGCCGCTGGCTCAGCGTTTGGCGCAGCGCATTTGCGCCATTGAACCGGATGTGAGTGCTGACAAGATTGTCGGCAGCATCGACGCGACGATGCACCGGGACGATCTCAACACGGGCAAGCTCCGCCCGGCTCTGCCCACGCAGCTGCCTGAAAGCGGCATTGACGGCCGCACTGTCGTACTGGTCGATGACGTTCTGTACTCGGGACGTACGGTGCGGGCTGCACTCGACGCTCTGCACGACTATGGCCGCCCGCAGGCGGTGCGCCTTGCTGTCCTCGTTGACCGCGGTCACCGCCAGCTGCCGATTCGCGCTGACTTTGTGGGCAAGAACCTGCCCACCTCCGCCGAGGAGCGGGTTACGGTCTCGCTGTCCGAAACGGACGATGCGGATGACCGGGTCGTCATCACCTCCCCGGTGGGAGGTGAGGAGTGATGCGTCACCTGCTTGGCACCTCGGACCTGGAGAAGGCTGACGCTGTTGATCTGCTCGACATTGCTGAAGCCATGACCGTCTCCGGCGGTCAGGCGGTCAAGAAGCTGCCCGCGCTGCGCGGGCGCACCGTCGTCAACCTGTTCTTCGAAGACTCCACCCGCACGCGCATTTCCTTTGAGGCAGCAGCCAAGAGGCTGAGCGCGGACGTCATCAACTTCTCGGCCAAGGGTTCGTCGGTCTCTAAGGGAGAAAGCCTGCAGGACACGGTGCAGACGCTCGGGGCCATGGGCATCGATGCAATCGTCATCCGCCACCCCGGTTCTGGCACACCGCACTTCCTGGCCGGCAGCGAATGGACTGACGCACACATCCTCAACGCCGGTGACGGCATGCACGAACATCCCACGCAGGCGCTGCTCGACGCTTTCACGCTGCGCCGCATCCTGTCGGACGAACCGGTTTCCGGTCCGGCTGAAGCGAGCTTCGGCAAGGATCTTTCCGGCATGCGGGTCGCCATCGTCGGCGATGTTCTGCACTCCCGCGTGGCACGGTCCAATGTGCACCTGCTGGAAACCCTCGGCGCGTCTGTCGTCCTCATCGCCCCGCCCACCCTGCTGCCGTGGGGCGCAGAAAGCTGGCCGTGTGAAATCCGCTATGACTTCGATGCCGCGCTCGAAGAGTTCTCCTTCGACGCCGTCATGATGCTGCGCGTGCAGCGTGAGCGCATGCACCAGGCGTTCTTCCCCGGACCGCGCGAATACACGCGCCTGTGGGGGCTCACGGAGGACCGCTACCGCCGTCTGCCCGAAACAGCCGCGATTCTGCACCCCGGGCCCATGAACCGCGGTTTTGAAATCTGTGCGGCCGCCGCCGATTCGCCCCGCGCCGCCGTCCTCGGACAGGTGGAAAACGGCGTCTACGTGCGCATGGCGGCCCTCTATCGCCTTCTGACCGGTCGCACTTCGGAGGACATGCAATGACATCTCTGCTCATCACCAACGCCCAGCTGCCCGACGGCAGCACAGGTTCGATTGCCGTTCGCGACGGCCGGATCGTCGAATCCGTCGACAGCCCCGACACCACGATCGACGCGACGGGGCTTGTGGCCCTGCCCGGTCTTGTCGACATGCACGTCCACCTGCGCGAACCCGGCAAAGAAGACGCTGAGACAGTTGCCACCGGTTCGGCCTCAGCCGCCCGCGGCGGCTTCACCGCCGTCAACGCCATGGCCAACACACAGCCTGTGGCTGACACCGCGGGTGTCGTTGAGCAGGTGTGGCGCCTGGGCCGCGAGGTGGGGCTGACCGAGGTGGCTCCGATCGGTGCGGTCACCGTCGGCCAGGAGGGCACTCAGCTGGCAGAGCTGGGCGCCATGGCCGGCAGCGCAGCACAGGTGCGCATCTTCTCCGATGACGGCATGTGCGTGCACGATCCGCTCCTTATGCGCAGAGCTCTCGAATACGTCAAGACCTTTGACGGCATCATCGCCCAGCACGCGCAGGACCCTCGGCTGACCGAGGGAGCGCAGATGAACGAGGGCACCGTATCGGCCAAGCTCGGTCTGCCCGGCTGGCCGGCCGTTGCCGAAGAATCGATCATCGCCCGGGACATCCTGCTGGCCGAACACGTGGGTTCGCGACTGCACGTGTGCCACCTGTCAACAGCCGGTTCGGTTGAACTGGTGCGCTGGGCGAAATCGCGCGGCGTCCGGGTCACTGCCGAGGTCACCCCGCACCACCTCATGCTCACCGACGAACTCGTCGAATCCTTCGATCCGGTGTACAAGGTCAACCCGCCGCTGCGCACCCGCCGTGACGTCGAAGCGGTCCGCGACGGCCTGGCCGACGGCACAATCGACATTGTGGCCACCGACCACGCACCGCACCCCGCAGAACACAAGTGCTGCGAATGGTCAGCTGCGGCCATGGGCATGGTCGGCATGGAATCGGCTCTGCCGATCGTGGTCGAAGCTATGCGCGACTACGATTTCGGCTGGGCAGACATCGCACGCGTCATGAGCACCAACCCGGCATCGATTGCCGGGCACACCGAGCACGGCTCATTGGAAGTCGGAACGGGTGCGAACATCATTCTGGTCGACCCGAATGCCCCCGGTGTCGTCGAACCCGACACCCACGCGACCAAGGGCCGCAACAACCCCTTCCGCGGGCTCGAGATCAGCACGCGGGTCGTGCACACCATCCTGTACGGCACCCACATCGTTGAAAACGGCGACATCGTTCGCAAGCACGAACTTCGGGAGGGCTCGTGGATCGGCTGATCCCGGTGCTCGTCCTCGCCGCCATCGCAGTGGGGATCCTCGTGCTCATGCGCTGGGGATGGAAAGCTCGACAGAAACGCCAGGCCGACATTCCCGCCCCGCAGCCGGCCGCACCGACGGACAGCGGCTACGACGGCTACTACATTGCGACAACGCCGGCCGGCCAGCACCTCGAGAGGATCAACGTCCACGGTCTCGGTGTGCGAACAGGTGCCGGACTCGACGTCCAAGACGACGGGGTCGTGTTCAGCCTCGACGGGCGCGACGCGTTCCGGATCCCCGCCGAAGACATCGTGGATGTTTTCTTCGGCTCCGGCATGATCGGCAAGTTCACCGAAAAAGACGGAATCATCATCATCCGCTGGAACCTCGGAGACCACGAAGTCGACACGGGCTTCCGCCCCCGAGCACACAGTGCCAAGAAGACCATCGCCGCGGAAATCGACACACTCAAAGGTAGGAGACGATGAGCCTGCGCACACAGCCCGCCCAGCTCGTTCTGGAAGACGGCACGCACTACACGGGAGCCGGTTTCGGGGCCCTGGGCACAACGGTCGGCGAGGCGGTCTTCACCACCGCTATGACCGGCTACCAGGAGACCCTGACCGACCCTTCGTACCACCGGCAGATCGTGATTCACGCGTTCCCCCACATCGGCAACACCGGGGTCAACAGCGAAGACAGCGAATCACGCCGCTGCTGGGCAGCCGGCGTCGTCGTCCGCGACCCTTCCCGGATCACATCGAACTGGCGCGCAGAAGGTGACTACGAAGAACACCTGAAGTCCATCGGGCTGGTCGGAATCTGCGACGTCGACACTCGTGCGCTGACCCTGCACCTGCGGGACAAGGGCGCCATGCGGATGGGCATTTTCTCCGGTGATGACGCTCAGAAGCCAGTGGATGAGCTGCTTGAGATCGTCCGCCAGGCCCCGCAGATGGAGGGCGCGGACCTCGCCTCGGAAGTCACCTGTGATGCCCCCTACACGATTCCCGCTCAAACCGAGAAGCGCTTCTCGGTTGTGGCCTACGATCTCGGCGTGAAGAAGACAACGCTGGAGCAGCTGGCCCAGCGCGGCCTCGAAGTGACCGTGGTGCCGGCAAACACGACGGTTGAGGAACTCACCGAGCTTTCCCCCGACGGCGTGTTCTTCTCCAATGGTCCGGGCGACCCCTCTGCCATGAAGCAGCCGATCGCAGTGCTGCAGCACGTGCTGAAAGAGCGCATCCCGTTCTTCGGCATCTGCTTCGGCAACCAGCTGCTGGGCCGCGCCCTGGGCTTTGACACCTACAAACTTCCCTTCGGCCACCGCGGATCGAACCAGCCGGTTCTCGACGTCGCGTCGGGCCGTGTCGAAATCACCACGCAGAATCACGGCTTCGCGGTCGATGCGCCGCTGGGCGAGCCGGTCACGGCACCGAACTCCGAGTACGGCAGGGTGCAGGTTTCGCACATCGGCATGAACGACAAGGTTGTCGAGGGGCTCAAGTGCCTCGACATCCCCGCGTTCTCGGTGCAGTTCCACCCGGAATCAGCGGCGGGACCACATGATTCGCGCACCCTATTCGACACTTTCGTCCAGCTGCTGGCTGACAACGCCAAGGAGAACTGATGCCGCTGCGTACAGACATCAAGACCGTCATGGTCATCGGCTCGGGTCCGATCGTCATCGGCCAGGCCTGCGAATTCGACTACTCGGGAACCCAGGCGTGCCGCATTCTGCGCCGCGAAGGTCTGCGGGTTGTGCTCGTGAACTCCAACCCGGCGACCATCATGACCGACCCCGAGCTGGCCGACGCCACCTATGTCGAGCCGATCGACCCCGATGTGATCGAGAAGATCATCGAAAAAGAAAAGCCGGACGCGCTTCTGCCGACTCTCGGCGGGCAGACGGCGCTCAATGCGGCCATCAACCTGCACGAATCGGGAGTTCTTGCCAAGCACGGTGTTGAGCTCATCGGCGCTGACGTCGATGCGATCCAGCGCGGTGAAGACCGCCAGCAGTTCAAAGACGTCGTCGAACAGTGCGGCGCCGAAGTCGCCCGCTCCTACATTGCGAACACAATGGACGAAGTCCTCGACGGCGCTGAAAAGCTCGGCTACCCGCTCGTGGTGCGTCCGTCGTTCACAATGGGCGGCTTGGGCTCGGGCATGGCCTACTGCGAAGAGGACCTGCGCCGGATCGCCGGTGACGGCCTGCACGACTCGCTGACAAACGAGGTGCTGCTCGAAGAGAGCATTCTCGGGTGGAAGGAGTTCGAACTCGAACTCATCCGCGACAAGAACGACAACGTCATCGTCGTGTGCGCAATCGAGAACTTCGACCCCGTCGGCGTGCACACCGGCGATGCCATCACGGTGGCCCCGTCGCTGACCCTGACGGACGTCGAGTATCAGAAGCTGCGCGACATCGGCATTGCGATCATCCGGGGTGTCGGCGTGGAAACCGGCGGCTGCAACATCCAGTTCGCCATCCATCCTGATACCGGCCGCATCGTCGTCATCGAAATGAACCCCCGCGTGTCGCGTTCCTCGGCACTGGCCTCGAAGGCGACTGGCTTCCCGATCGCCAAGATCGCGGCGAAGCTCGCCGTGGGCTACACGCTCGACGAAATCCCGAACGACATCACGGCAACAACCCCGGCGGCGTTCGAACCCGCCCTGGACTACGTGGTGGCGAAGATTCCGCGCTTTGCCTTTGAGAAGTTCCCGGCCGCTGACCCGACCCTGACGACCACCATGAAGGCCGTCGGCGAAGTCATGGCGCTCGGCCGCAACTTCACGACCGCGCTGCAGAAGGCGCTGCGCAGCCTCGAGAAGAAGAACTCCGAGTTCTCCTTCGATGTTCCGTTCAACCTCGAAGACAGCAGTGTGCGCACTGATGTCGAAGCAAAGCTCGCGCACGCAACCGAGGACCGCATCTACACGGTTCAGCGCGCCCTCATGTCGGGTATGAGCATTGACGACGTCTTCGAACACACGAAGATCGACCGCTGGTTCCTCGACCAGATTGCGCTCATCAACGAAGTTGCCGACTTCGTTCGCGAAGCCGAGGACCTGACTCCGGAGGTCCTGACGATCGCCAAGAAGCACGGGTTTTCGGACCGGCAGATAGCGCAGCTGCGCAACCTCGACCCGGCTGTTGTCATGGGGGTTCGCCATGCGCTGGGCGTTCGCCCGGTCTACAAGTCGGTCGACACGTGCGCCGGGGAATTCGAAGCGAAGACCCCGTATTACTACTCGAGCTACGACGCGACGAGCGAAGTCGCACCGCGGGAACGCGAAGCCGTCATCATCTTGGGCTCCGGTCCCAACCGCATCGGCCAGGGCATCGAATTCGACTACTCCTGTGTGCACGCGGCTATGGCGCTCGAATCTGCCGGATACGAAACCGTCATGGTCAACTGCAACCCGGAAACCGTGTCGACGGACTATGACACCGCCGACCGTCTGTACTTCGAGCCGCTGACGCTTGAGGACGTTCTCGAGGTGTACCACGCCGAAGCGCAGGCCGGTCCGGTTACCGGTGTCATCTGCACCCTGGGCGGGCAGACCCCGCTGGGTCTGGCAACCGCTCTCAAGGATGCGGGCGTGCCGATTCTCGGCACCCAGCCCGAAGCGATCGACTTGGCGGAGGACCGCGGTGAGTTCGGCCGGATCATGGCCGAAGCCAACCTCGTGGCACCCAAGCACGGCACCGCCGTCACCTTTGATGAGGCTGTCGACATTGCCGAGGAGATCGGCTACCCGGTGCTCGTGCGCCCCTCCTATGTGCTGGGCGGTCGCGGCATGCAGATCGTGTACGACTCCGAGCAGCTGCGCTCCTACATGGAGACCGCAACAGAGGTGTCGTCCGACCGGCCGGTGCTTGTTGACAAGTTCCTCGACGATGCCGTGGAAATCGACGTCGACGCCCTGTACGACGGCGAAGAGCTCTACATCGGCGGAATTTCCGAGCACATCGAAGAGGCCGGTGTGCACTCCGGTGACTCGACGTCTGTTCTGCCTTCGATCAGCCTGGGTGAGAGCGTTCTGCAGCGCGTTCGCGAAGCAACGCTTGCGATTGCCCGCGGCACGGGTGTGCGCGGCCTGCTCAACATCCAGTTCGCGGTTGCAGCTGACATTCTGTACGTCATCGAGGCCAACCCGCGTGCTTCACGCACCGTGCCGTTCGTGTCGAAGGCAACCCACCGCCAGCTGGCCAAGGCCGCGGCCCTCATTGCCGTCGGCAGCACCGTCAGCCAGCTGCGCGGCACGATCCTCGCCGAAGAGTCCGACGGTTCGCACCTGCCGTTGGACCACCCGGTCACGGTGAAGGAAGTTGTTCTTCCGTTCCGCCGTTTCCGCACCCCGGAGGGCAAAGTCGTCGACTCGATCCTCGGCCCGGAAATGCGTTCGACCGGCGAAGTCATGGGCATTGCCCCGAACTTCCCGGAAGCATTCGCGAAAGCTCAGCTGGGCGCCTCGACCGCGTTGCCCACAGAGGGCCGCGTGTTCGTGTCGATTGCCGACCGCGACAAGCGCTCGATCGTCCTGCCGGTCAAGACCCTTGCCGACATGGGCTTTGAAATCGTCGCCACCGCCGGCACGGCAGATGTTCTGGCCCGCCACGGAGTGCCCAGCACGCGGATTGCCAAGCACTACGAAGCCGCTGACGGCGAGGACACGATTCTGCAGAAGATCGACCGGCGGGAAATCGACCTCGTGGTCAATGTTCCGTCTGGCCGCCAGGAGCGCTCCGACGGCTACGAGATCCGCGCGGCGGCCATTGCCGCGAACGTGCCGATCATGACCACGACGGCCGCTTTCTCATCGGCTGTCGGCGCCATCGACGTACGCCGTCGGGGAACTGCCGAAGTCCGTTCGCTCCAGGACTGGGCATGACGTTCAGGAACTGGCACGACGCCGCACAGGCAAGCCCCCTGTGCGTGGGAATTGATCCTCATCCCGAGCAGATCGCGCAGTGGGGTCTGCCGGACACCCCGGACGCGCTCGGCACTTTCGCACAGAACGTGCTGAGCGCGGCCACAGAGCGGGCGAAGTTCATCAAGCCCCAGTCAGCTTTCTTTGAACGGCACGGCTCAGCCGGGATCGCGGTTCTCGAAGATCTGTTGGCGCAGGCTCGTGAAGCCGGCGTCATGTCGATCCTCGACGCCAAACGCGGCGACATCGGTTCGACTATGGCCGGCTACGCCGACGCCTACCTCAACCCTGCACGACCGCTGGCAGCTGACGCGCTGACCGTGTCGCCCTACCTGGGGGTTGGGTCATTGCGGCCGGCCATGGAGCTTGCGGCAGAACACGGCAAAGGCCTGTTTGTTCTCGCCCTGACTTCCAATCTGGAAGGCAGGGAAGTGCAGCACGCCCGAACCCAGGAGGGTAGGGCAGTAGCCGCCGAGGTGGTCCGGCACGCTGAGGAGGTCAACGGTCAGCTCGATGTGCCTCTGATCGGCCTGGTGGTGGGTGCGACCATCGGCACTGCCGCGGCTGATCTTGGAATTGATCTGCCGAGCTTTTCGGGGCCCGTGCTGTCGCCGGGTTTCGGTTCGCAGGGGGCCGGGGTTGCCGACCTCGAGGCGGTGTTCGGGGATGCCTACAGCGACGGGAGGGTGATCGTCAATGCCTCGCGGTCCCTTTCGCGTCGCGGTCCGGACAGTGCCGACATTGCGGATGAAATAACCACGGTTATCGAAGCTTTGAGGCCAAAAGGCCGATAGACTGCGAGTGTCCCGATCTATAAACGGATCTTGAGGAGGGGGACACATTGGTACTGACGCCATTGACTGAGGAGCAGCGATCAGCTGCCCTGCGCAAGGCCTTTGACGCTCGTGTCGAACGGGCGGAAGTCAAAGCAGATCTGAAATCAGGCAAGAAGACGCTCGCCCAGGTGCTCGCGGAAGCGGGTGACAGCGAGGCGCTGCAGAAAATGAAGGTGTATGACCTCCTGCGCGCAATCCCCAAGGTAGGGGACAGACGTGCAGAGGCCATTATGGAAGAAGTCGGCATCGCCATGTCACGTCGTATCAGAGGCTTGGGCGTGCACCAGCGGGCCGCGCTATTGGAGAAATTTGAGTGAACCAGTTCTGACCGTGCTCACCGGCCCATCCGCGGTCGGCAAGGGCACCGTCGTCCAGCACGCCAAGAACAGCGCCGACCGCCTGTGGCTGTCGGTGTCCGCAACCACACGCGATCCTCGCCCCGGCGAAGTCGACGGTGAGCACTATCGATTTGTGACGGACGCCGAATTCGACGAGCTCATAGAAGCGGGCAAGATGCTCGAGTACGCCGTCGTGCACGGTCATCACCGCTACGGAACGCCGTCGGACCCTGTCGAGCAGGCTCTGGCCGATGGCCTGGCGCCGCTTTTGGAAATCGACCTCGACGGGGCGCGCCAAGTGCGTGAGCACGCACCGAACGCGCGTTTCGTGTTCATGGCACCGCCCAGCTGGGACGAACTCGTCCGCCGGCTCACCGGCCGCGGCACCGAAACGCCCGAACAGATTGCCCGTCGCCTTGAGACCGCGCGCACTGAACTGGCGGCGCAGGACGAATTCGACCACGTGATCGTCAACACCGATGTTTCAGCAGCGGCTGCCGAACTAGTAGACTTGATGGGACTGTCATCAGACACCCCTAGGTGAATGTGGAGAAATTTCTTGACTGCTAACCCCGAAGGCATCACCAACCCGCCGATCGACGATCTGCTCAATGTTACGCCGTCGAAGTACGAACTCGTCATCGAGGCCGCACGCCGCGCCCGCCAGATCAACTCGTACTACGCACAGCTGCAGGACGGACTGCTGGAAAACGTCGGTCCGCTCGTGACTCCGGAAGCCGGCGAAAAGCCGCTGTCGATTGCCCTGCGCGAAATCAACGAAGGCAAGCTCGTCAGCCGTGAGGCCACTGCAGAAGAACTCGCTCAGGAAGAAGCTCTCGCAGAAGAGTTCGACTTCAGCTTGGACCCCGACGCACTGTGAACATCGTTCTCGGCGTCACCGGGGGCATTGCCGCGTACAAAGCGGCTCACGTAGTCAGACTTCTGAAAGAAGCGGGACACAGCGTCCGCGTTGTTCCCACCGAAAGCGCTCTGCGCTTTGTCGGCGCACCCACGTGGGAAGCGCTTTCTGGTCAGCCGGTGCAGACTGACGTCTTCACCCGCGTCGAAGAGGTCGAACACGTGCTCATCGGCCAGCAGGCCGACCTCGTGCTGATCGCCCCGGCAACGGCGGACAGCCTGGCGCGCATTCGCGCTGGCATGGCCGATGATCTTCTGACTGCCACGGTGCTGACCACGACGGCGCCTGTCGTGGTTGCTCCCGCCATGCACACCGAGATGTGGTTCAACCCGGCCACCGTCGACAACGTCGCGGTTCTGCGGGCACGTGGTGTGCACGTCCTCGAACCCGCATCGGGTCGTCTGACCGGTGCTGATTCCGGGCCGGGACGTCTGCCCGAACCGCAGGACATCGTGGACTTCGCTCTGTCGGTTCACCGTGAGGCATCGCCTCGTACACACAGCTCTGACAGTGGACTGCTTGCCGGCCGCCGGGTGTTCATCAGCGCCGGCGGCACGCGCGAACCGCTTGATCCGGTTCGCTTCCTCGGCAACCGCTCATCGGGTAAACAGGGTGCGGCTCTTGCTGCGGCCGCTCACCGTTTTGGAGCCGAGGTTGTTCTGGCTGCGGCGAATGTCGATTCTGCGATTCTTGAGACCCTGCCGTCGGGCATTGACATTCGCGAAGTCGAAACCACCGCCCAGTTGGAAAGCGTGTGCCTTGAACAGGCAGCAGAAGCTGACATCGTCATCATGGCTGCCGCTGTTTCTGACTACCGTCCAGCTCAGGCAGCCGGCCACAAAATGAAGAAGGACGGCGACGCCGGACTGACAATCGAGCTTGTGCAGAACCCCGACATCCTCGCCGGTCTTGTTGCCGACCGCCGTGAGGGCCAGACGATCGTCGGATTCGCCGCTGAAACGGGAAGTCCCGAGACCCCCGCTGCGGAACTGGCCAGGCAGAAGATCGTGCGCAAGGGCTGCGACATCCTCGTATTCAACGACGTGTCCGACGGCAAGACCTTCGGCCACGACACCACGCACGTCGAAGTGCTCGCCCTGACGGGTACGGGCGTCGTGGGGCTCGGCGAATTCACCGGAGAAAAAGCCGATGTGTCGGTTTCTGTCATGGAAACGATCGCGAAACACGCGGTCGAATAGGATTGAAGCGTGTCTGAACTTCGTCAATTCACCTCTGAATCCGTAACCGAGGGCCACCCGGACAAGATCTGCGATCAGATCAGCGATGCCGTGCTTGACGCCCTCCTCGAACAGGATCGTCGCGCCCGCGTTGCTGTCGAAACGATGGTCACGACCGGTCTTGTGCACGTCGCCGGCGAGGTGACGACCTCCGGCTATGCCGATATCGCCCAGCTGGTGCGCGATGTCATCACCGACATCGGCTACGACTCTTCGGCCAAGGGCTTCGACGGCCACACCTGCGGCGTTTCGCTGTCGATCGGCGCTCAGTCGAACGACATCTCCGAGGGCGTGACCCGTTCGCTGGAGGCCCGCTCTGGTACGACCGATCTTTACAGCTCCCTGGGTGCTGGCGATCAGGGCCTCATGTTCGGGTATGCGGACAATTCGACTGCGACCCTCATGCCCACGCCGATCTACTGGTCGCACAGGCTGACTGAACGGCTCACCGCAGTTCGCAAGTCAGGGACCCTGCCGTACCTGCGCCCTGACGGTAAGTCGCAAGTGACGGTGGGCTATGACGGGGACAAGGCTGTGACGGTCGAAGCTGTTGTGCTTTCCACGCAGCACGACGAGACCGTGACCCACGCTGAGCTCGCCCAAGACATCCGCGCCCACGTGGTCGACCCGGTGTTGGAAGAGTCCGGGCTTGACACCTCGCGAACCAACTACTTCATCAACCCCGCGGGTCCGTTCATCACGGGCGGACCGATGGGCGATGCCGGTTTGACCGGCCGGAAGATCATCGTCGACACCTACGGCGGTTTTGCCCGTCACGGCGGCGGCGCTTTCTCCGGCAAGGACCCGTCGAAGGTTGACCGTTCGGGCGCCTACGCAACTCGCTGGGTGGCCAAGAACATCGTCGCCGCGGGTCTTGCTGAGCGTGCAGAAGTCCAGGTGGCCTATGCGATTGGCGCTGCCAGCCCCGTCGGCCTTTACGTCGAAACCTTCGGCACCAGCGAAGTCGATCCGGTGAAGCTGGCCGGAGCGGTGCGCGAGGTCTTTGACCTTCGCCCCGCGGCGATCATCGCCGAGCTCGACCTCAACCGTCCCATTTACCGTAAGACTTCGACCTACGGCCACTTCGGCCGCGAAGACTCTGATTTCACGTGGGAGAACACTGACCGCGCCGATGCGCTGAAGTCCTATTTCAGCTGAGAACCGTGGACGACGCTCAGCTGTTCGCAGACGCTGAGGAGCCTCGCCTGAGGATCCGCGGCGGTGCACAGCCTGCTGAGGACCGTCCCGTGGCGCGCGTCCTGCTGGAGTCCCCGCTTCCGCACCTGGATCGTCTGTTCGACTACGCCGTAACGCAGGAGCAGGCTGATGATGCGGTCATCGGAGCTCGCGTCCGGGTTCGCTTTTCAGGGCGGAAGCTTTCCGGTTTTATCGTCGAGCGCACGGACACGACCGATGTCGATGGTGAACTCGCACCCCTTGCCTCTGTCGTTTCGCCGCTTCCCGTGCTGGGTGAGGAACTGTACGGCCTCTGTCAGGCTGTTGCTGCGCGCTTTGCCGGGACGACGGCGGATGTTGCCAGGCTGGGTGTACCCGCACGCCACGCTCGCGGTGAAAAGAACGTTCTGAAGTCTGCACCCGGTGATCCCGACGGGGCAGCTGAGGCTGCCCGCGCTGTGCTTGAGGCCCCAGCGGCCGACCTTGTCCCAGCCGCCGAAGCCGATTACCTCGCGGCCCTGAAGTCGTGGGCTGAGAACGCGGACTCATCTGAACGGTCAGAGCCCGAAGCTGGACCTAGGGGCGCCTACACGGTTCTGCCGGGAGATTCCGGTGGTGTCGACTGGGTGCGCTTCGGGCTTGAGGCAGCCGCGCGGGTCATCGCCGAGGGGCGGACCGTGCTGTGGCTGGTGCCCGACTATCGGGAACTCGAGGCAGTCAAACGCCAGCTGGGCGCTCTTGGCGAGTTCACCTCCGTGCTCAGTGCTGACCAGGGACCGGAAGCACGATGGGCCGCGTGGGTTCGTGTGCTGACCGGACGGTCGCGCTTGGTGTTGGGGACGCAGGCTGCAGCTTTTGCCCCGATGCAGAGCCTCGGACTCATTCTGATGTTCGATGATGGCAATGACTCCTATCTCTTCGGCCGAGCACCGTATGCGCACGCCCGCTTCGTTCTGCAGGAACGTGTTCGCCGAACGGGTGCGGCTCTTCTGTTTCTTGACCGCACGCGCACGGTCGACGTGCAGTTTCTGATCGGCGCCGGCTGGGTGGGGGAGCTGCGCACCTCCCGCCAGGAGCGGCGCGAGTCAGCCCCCGTCGTGTTCCGCCCGCAGACAGAGCGCAGCATCAGCGATTTGACACAGCTGCCCGAGGCTGTGTTCAGCGTGATCCGGGGGGCCCTGGGCCGGGCGAAAAGCGAGGCCGCTGTCGGCCCGGTTCTCGTGCAGGTTCCGCGCACCGGCTATTCGACGTTTCTGACCTGCTCGGGGTGCAGCAATCCTGCGCTCTGCCCGTCGTGCGAAGCGCCGTTGAGCGCCGCCGGGCCGGAAGGCCCCTTTGCGTGTGCGCGGTGCGGATGGCACATCGAGCAGCTGGCGTGCCGCAGCTGCCGAAGTAGGCGCTTCAGCTTCCGCAGTGCGGGACTCGACGGAATTCACGCACAGCTGGGGCGCGCGTTTCCCGGCTTCACGGTTGTGCGCTCCGGCGGCAGCAAGATCTTCTCCAGGCTGGATGATCCAGCGGACATCGTCGTTGCCTCAACGGGTGCTGAACCCTATGTGGACGGCGGCTATGCGGCTGCGGTTCTGCTCGACACTCTGTGGCCTGGCCCCGTGCTCAGAGCAACTGACAGGGCAATTGCCAGGCGCATGCGGGCGGCAGCCATGGTCCGCCCCTCCCGTGCCGGCGGCCGTGTTCTCATCTTGGATGATGACCCGGACGTCGTCCGCACCCTGACCCGCTGGGATCCGGAAGTCTACGCCGCGGGAGAACTCGCGGATCGTACGGAAGCGGGGTTCCCGCCGGCTTGGCGAACAGCCGAGGTCACGGGTGCACGCCAAGCGGTCGAAGACGTTGCGGAAGGCTGCTGTGAAGACTTCGACGCGCGGCTGTACGAACTGCGCGACGGCCCGCCCCGGTCGCGCTTCACCCGCCCCGGCGACGAGGTCGATGAATCCGTCGTCACGGCGGTTCTCGGCATTCCCGCTTCGACTGGCAGCACGCTCTCAGAACACTTGGCGGCCGAAACCGCCAGCCGGTCAATGCGCGGCGACGTGCAGATTCGCGTCCGCATGGACGATCCCGACGCCCTGTGACAGCAGCCGCCCACTAGACTGAACTGCGTGAGAATCCTGTTTGCCGGCACTCCGGAACCCGCCGTTCCCTCCTTGCGCGCCGTCGCCTCGCAGCACAGCGTGGCAGCTGTGCTCACCCGACCCGATGCGCCGGTCGGACGTAAGCGCGTTCTGACGCCCAGTCCAGTGAAGACGGCAGCGCAGGAACTCGATCTTCCCGTCATTGAGGCCAGCCGCCTGGTCGGTGATGTCGTGACACAGATCGAAGAGCTTAAGGTCGATGCCGTTGCGGTCGTCGCCTACGGGGCGCTGGCCGGACCGCGGTCACTCGCGGCCGCCCGCCTGGGCTGGTACAACCTCCACTTCTCGCTTCTTCCCGATTATCGAGGTGCCGCTCCTGTCCAGCGCGCCCTCATCGACGGGCACACCACGTCTGGTGTGACCGTGTTCCGACTTGATGAGGGGATGGACACCGGCGACATCGTCAGCGCACTCGAACTGCCGCTTGACCACGTCGACGCCGGAACGGCCCTTGCCGACTACGCCGACAAGGGCGCAGCTGTTCTCGCGGATGCTCTCACCGCGGTAGAAAACGGCACAGCACAGTTCACTCGGCAGCCGACCGAGGGGACACTCGCACCCAAGATCACCGCCGCTGATGCGCACCTGGACTTCCAGCAGTCAGCCGAACAGCTCATTGCCCGCTCGCGCGGCACCTCGCCGGCCCCGGGACCGTGGAGCACAATCGACGGCAAGCGCACTAAGCTTGGCCCGCTCGCACCAGCCGAGGGCTCGCTTGAACCGGGACACACCGCCAGTGCTCATGGCGGAATGCTGATCGGCACGGGAAGCCATCCGGTATTCATCGAGACAATCCAGCCGTTCGGCAAGCAGCGCATGGCCGCCGCGGACTTCCTGCGCGGCAACCCCGGCGTCAGCTTTGACCTGGGTGAGGGCGCATGAGTCGGCCTGACGCTCGTCGCAGTCGGGGCCGGAACAACCCGCAGAAAGCGAACCTCGCCCGCATCCTCGCGTGGGAGGTGCTCGTCGCGGTTGATGAAGACGACGCCTATGCCAACCTTCTGCTGCCGCGCAAGATTGCGCGCACGCGCCTGCGCGCTGATGATGCGGCACTGGCAACCGAACTGACCTACGGAACGCTGCGCGCCCGCGGTCTCTACGACGCGATCATCGCCGAAGCGGCGTCCCGCAAAGTCGACACCCTGGAAATCCCGGTGCTTAATGCCATGCGGATGGGAGCGCACCAGCTGCTGGCCATGCGCATTCCCGACCACGCGGCAGTCGGCGAAACGGTAGCAGTCATCAAGCAGTCGCTGCCGCGTGCATCCGGGATCGTCAACGCCGTCCTGCGCCGGATTGGTGAGCGCAGCTATGACGACTGGCTGGCACTCGTGACAGCCGGTCTGCCCGAAGACCAGGCGAAGTCCCTGCGGTACTCGCACCCGGCCTGGATCGTCAGCGCCCTGCGGGAGGCCCTCGAAGCTCACGGGCGCAGTTCGGCGGAAATCGATTTGCTGCTGCAGTCCCACAACGATCCTGCTCCCGTCGTGCTCACGGCACTGCCGGGACTGGACCGCAGCGAACTTCCCGGAACTCCCACCGAGCTGTCACCCCTGGGTGTGATTCTCGACCGCGGTGACCCGGGGAATCTCGAGGCGGTGCGAACGGGACGTGCGCGGGTGCAGGACGAAGGCTCCCAGCTGACAGCACTCACCCTGCTGGAGGCTGAAGCTCCCGAGGGCGAATGGCTCGACATGTGCGCCGGCCCCGGCGGCAAAACCGCAATTCTGGCCGCCACGGCGGCCGAGCGGGGTGAGCCCGTGACAGCCCTCGATGCGTCAGGTCACCGAGCTGACCTCGTGGTCGACAGCACGCGCGCTTTTGCCGACACCGTCGAAGTGTTCAAAGGTGACGGACGCGAATTCGCCGAAGCGTATCCCGGTGACTTCACCCGGGTGCTCGTGGACGTTCCCTGCTCAGGTTTGGGTGCGCTGCGGCGCAGGCCTGAAGCGCGCTGGCGGCGCAGTCCCGAGGACGTGCGCACACTGCGCCCGCTGCAGGACGGCCTTCTTCGGGCCGCATGGCAGGCGTGTGCGCCCGGCGGCATCATCGCCTACTCCACGTGTTCACCGCACAAACACGAAACCCTCGACGTGGTCCGCGCCTTCGCAGCAGACACCCCAGCGGTACAGATTCTCAACACACCCGACCACCTGGCCCGGGTAACGGGACAGCCAGCCGAAAGCTTCGCCTCGTCCGCCGTGGGTGACGGTGCCGCTGCTCAGCTGTGGTCCCACGTTCACGAAACCGACGGCATGTTCATCTGCCTCATCCGCCGCCCAGCCTGAGAGGACACTCGTGTCGATTTCCATCAACCCCAGCATCCTGTCCTGTGACTTCGCGCAGTTCGACCGCGAACTGGCAAAAATCGCCGACGCCGACATGGCCCACGTCGACGTCATGGACAACCACTTCGTGCCCAACCTCACGTTCGGCCCGCCCGTTGTTGAGCGAATCAAAGCCGTTTCACCCATTCCGCTGGACATGCACCTCATGATCTCTGAAGCCGACCGGCACGCACCGGTCTATGCCGAAATGGGCTGCGAGTCAGTGACCTTCCACCTGGAGGCCTCGGCCGCTCCGGTTCGCACAGCGCGTGAACTGCGCCGCCTGGGTGCAAAGGCCTCCGTTGCGGTCAAACCGGCGACCCCCGTCGAACCGCTCATTGACCTGCTCGGCGAATTCGACCAGGTGCTCATCATGACCGTCGAACCTGGCTTCGGCGGACAGAAGTTCCTCGACGTGTGCCTGCCGAAGGTCCGCAGGATCCGCGAAGCGATCTCGGCTGCCAATCTCGAGCTGACCGTCCAAGTGGACGGGGGGATCTCCGAGGACACGATCGGTCGCGCAGCAGAGGCCGGCGCTGACGTCTTTGTGGCAGGCTCCGCTGTCTACGGAGCTGACAATCCTGCCGCGCAGATCGCGCGACTGCGTGAACTCGCAGGAGAACACGCTTGCTGACCGACCTCTTCGGAATCCTCAACACCCCGGCTTTCTGGCTGGCGGGCAAACCGGTCCCGTGGTCAGACCTCATCGGCAACATCTTCGCCCTGCTGACGGTGGGACTCGCACTCAAACGCAGTGTGTGGTCGTGGCCCGTGCAGATTCTGGGCTCCATCCTGCTGCTGAGCGCATCCCTGTCCGCCCACCTGGGCGGCAACGCCAGCCGACAGGTGGTCATCATCGCCGCCGCCGTGTGGGGGTGGAGCACGTGGCAGAAATCGAAGAGCGAAACCGGCTCGATCGAGGTTCGCTGGGCCACCTGGAAAGAGCGCGCCGTTCTGCTGGCTGCTCTCATTGTGGGCACCGCCGTATTCGGCACTGTGCTGAAACTGGGGGACTGGTCGTGGAACCCCTACCCGGACGCGTATATCTTCATCGGCTCACTCGTTGCGATGTACGCCCAGGGCAAGGCGATCGTCGAATTCTGGTTCGTGTGGCTGGCGGTTGACCTTGTGGGCATCCCGCTGGCCGTCATGGGCGGCCTGCTGTTCTCCGGAATCGTCTACTTCATCTTCCTCATCATGGTTCTCATGGGTATGCGCGACTGGGCCAAGAGATCGCGCCAGACGATTTCCTCACCGTCCTCAGCCGCCGCCACGATCCACGGTGAGGAAACAGCCTGAGCAGCCGGCACCTCGTGCGTGATCAGTTGAGATTCCCACAACGTGAGCCGCGATACATCGCGGCTGAGCCGTGTACTAATCTGGCACCGTGAAGACCTTTGACGAGCTTTTTGCCGAATTGAAGACCAAAGCGGAGACCCGCCCGGAAGGGTCGTCGACCGTCGCCGAACTTGACGCCGGAGTGCATCAGATCGGAAAGAAGATTGTCGAAGAGGCCGCTGAGGTCTGGATGGCTGCCGAATACCAGTCGGACAGCGAACTGGCCGAAGAGATCTCCCAGGCGATCTACCACCTGCAGGTCATGATGCTCGCACGCGGACTGACCCCCGAAGACATCTACCGGTACCTGTAAGAAAGGCCCCTGTGCTCAGAGTCGCCGTTCCCAACAAGGGATCACTGTCAGAAAAAGCCACGGAGATGCTCCGCGCCGCAGGCTACTCGCTGCGGCCCAACGCGAAGACGCTGGCCCACACCGACAACGTCAACGAAATCGAGTTCTTCTACCTGCGCCCGCGCGACATCGCGGTGTACATCGGGCGGGGAATCCTCGACATCGGGATCACCGGTCGCGACCTTCTGCTCGAATCCGGTGCGGAAGCCGAAGAGATCATGTCCCTGGGCTTCGGAGCTTCACGATTCCACTACGCCGGTCCCGCCGGCGCTTTTGCCGACCCGAGTGAGCTCAGCGGCACGAGCATTGCGACCTCCTACCCGGAACTCGTCCAGCAGGATCTTCAGCAGCGTGGGATGAGCGCATCAATCGTGCCGCTGGACGGGGCTGTTGAAGTGTCCATCCAGCTGGGCGTTGCCGACGCTATCGCGGACGTCGTCGAAACCGGAACCACCCTGCGCGCTGCGGGACTGGAGACAATCGGCGAGCCGATCCTGCGCTCGGAGGGCGTTCTCATCGGCCGTGACGGCCCGCCGCGCGAAGCCGAAGACCCCGAGCAGATCGAACTCAGAACTGACATCCTGCTGCGCCGCCTGGAAAGCGTCATCGTCGCCCGCGACTACGTGCTCATTGACTACGACGTTGCCGAAGAGAACCTCGAAGCGGCGATCGCCATCACCCCGGGCTTTGAAAGCCCGACCGTGTCAACCCTGCACGATCGCGGCTGGTTTGCCGTCCGGGCCATGGTGCCCTCAGCCGACCAGCACACACTCATGGACAAGCTCTACAGCGTCGGCGCGCGGGCAATCCTCGTCAGCCGCATCGACGCCTGCCGCATCTGACACCGGCCGCCAGCACCGACGCCGGCGGCCGCCACACCAGGAAGGACTGACATGTCGCAAGGACCACTCAACGGCTACACCGTCGTAGACCTCTCCCGCGCTCTCGCCGGCCCTCACGCAGGCCAGATCTTCGGCGACCTCGGTGCGCGGGTCATCAAAGTAGAAAATCCCACCAGCGGTGACGACACGCGCAGCTGGGGCCCGCAGTACGTGGGGCCGGAAGACCAGAAGCAGGCCACGTACTTCCTGGCGTGCAACCGCAACAAGGAATCCATCGCGCTGGATCTCAAGAGCGAGGACGGCAAGCACGTTCTCGAAGAGCTCATCAAGCGCGCAGACGTGGTCATCGAGAACTTCCGCACCGGCGTTATGGACCGCCTGGGCTTTTCCACGCAGCGCTGCCTGGAGCTCAACCCGCGCCTGGTGATCCTGTCCATCACCGGCTTCGGCCACGACGGTCCCGAGGGCGGTCGTGCCGGCTACGACCAGATCGCCCAGGGCGAGGCGGGGCTCATGTCGGTCACGGGTTCGGGCCCGGACGACTTCCAGCGGGTCGGCGTGCCGATTGCCGACCTCCTGGGCGGCATCAACGGAACCCTCGGTGTTCTTGCGGCTCTCCTTGAACGCGAACGCACCGGCAAGGGCAAGATCGTTCGCACCTCGCTCATCGCCGGCATTGTCGGCGTGCACGCCTTCCAGGCCACCTCGCAGCTCGTCGGCGGTGTCACACCGAAACCCAACGGCAACCACCACCCGGCGCTGTCGCCCTACGGTCTCTTCCGCTGCAAGGGCGGCGAGGGCGGTGCGGTCCAGATGTCGGTGGGCAACCAATCGCTGTGGCAGAAGTTCTGCACCGCGTTCGACCTCGATCCCGAAGCTGAGGGCATGGCCGACAACGACGCGCGCGTGAAGAACCGCGAAGCAGTCACTGCTGCTGTCGAAGGTGCTTTTGCCGACCTCGATTCCGATGAAGTGCTGGCCAAGCTCAGCGAAGCCGGCATTCCGGCCGGTGTTGTCCGCACGCTCGACGAAGTCTACGAATGGGATCAGGCACTCTCGCAGGGCCTCAAGATCACGGTGGACCACCCCGTTGTCGGCGACATGGACCTCGCCGGCCCGGTTCTGCGCTTCTTCGACGGCGGTGAAGAAGGCGAAGTAGAAACGACATTCTCCGAACACAAGGCACCCCCTGTTCTCAACGCAGACTCTGAGGCCATCCGCGCCTGGTTGGACGGTGAAGCATGACTAAGCGGTACTCAGCCCGCGAACTCATCGACCTCGTCGTTGATGAGGGCACGTTTGAATCTTGGGACACTGAACCGATCACACCGGCGGCGGGAATCTCGTACGAGTACGCTGCAGAACTTGCGGCAGCCCGCGAAAAGTCTGGTGCCGACGAAGCGATTCTTACGGGCGAAGGCCGAGTGCGGGGACGTCGTGTTGCCATCGTGGCCAGCGAGTTCCGCTTCCTCGCCGGCTCGATCGGCATTGCCGCGGCAGAGCGTCTGACGTCCGCCATTGAACGCGCAACCGCGGAAGGGCTGCCGCTGCTGGCCGGCCCAGCATCAGGCGGCACCCGCATGCAGGAGGGCACGGTCGCCTTCCTGTCGATGGTCAAGATCACGGCAGCCGTCAACGACCACCGCAAAGCCGGCCTGCCGATCCTCGTCTACCTGCGCCACCCGACCACCGGCGGTGTGTTCGCCTCGTGGGGTTCGCTCGGCCACTTCTCCGTTGCCGAACCGGGCGCGCTCGTGGGCTTCCTCGGTCCGCGCGTGTACGAAGAGCTCTACGGCGAGCCCTTCCCAACCAATGTGCAGACCGGAGACAACCTCCACCGTCGCGGTCTCGTCGACGCCGTCATGGGCCCCGAACGTCTGGGGGAGACCGCAGCGAAGGCGCTCGACGTCCTCATGGGCGCACTCGAGGTGCCGGCACCCGTCGACAATCCCGACACCTCGCCGAACCCCATGCCAAGCGGCACGAACGCGTGGGACATCATCACCGCCTCGCGCGATGAAAAGCGGCCAGGAGTGCGCGAACTGCTGCGCTACGGGGCCCGCAATGTGCTGCCGCTCAACGGCACGGGACAGGGTGAAAAAGACCGCGGCATGATCCTTGCTCTGGCCACGTTCGGCTCTGCGCCGTGCATTGTGCTCGGCCAAGACCGCCGCGGACAGCGCAAGTACGAACCGATGGGGCCTGCAGCCCTGCGCGAAGCCCGCCGCGGTATGCGCCTGGCCGACGAACTGCACATCCCGTTGGTAACCGTCATCGACACCCCGGGTGCGGCCCTTTCCAAGGACGCAGAAGAGGGCGGTCTTGCCGGTGAAATCGCCCGCTCCCTGTCTGACCTCATTGCGCTGAAGGCACCGACGGTGTCGGTCATCCTCGGTGAGGGCTCAGGAGGCGGAGCTCTCGCGCTCATTCCCGCCGACCGTGTGCTCAGTGCCGAAAACGGCTGGCTGTCGCCGCTGCCGCCAGAGGGCGCATCGGCAATCGTGCATCGGACGAAAGACCGCGCCGCCGAAATGGCGCAGGCGCAGCAGGTGCACTGCGAAAAGCTCGTCGAACACGGAATCGTGGATCGGGTCATTGCGGAAAAGCCGAACGCCGCTCAAGAACCGCGCGAATTCTCCGAACGTGTGGCGCAGACCCTGGAATACGAAATCATCGACCTCATGCGCGTCCACCCGTCGCGCCGCCGCTACCAGCGGATTGACCGCTACCGAAAGCTGGGTATCTGATGCCCGCCGTGCGAATCATCCCATGTCTCGACGTTGACGGCGGGCGCGTCGTCAAAGGCGTGAACTTCAAGGGGCTGAAAGACGTCGGCGACCCCGTTGAACTCGCCGAGCGCTACGGCGCCGGCGGGGCTGACGAACTGACGTTCCTCGACATCGGCGCCTCCAGTGGGAACCGCGAAACCCTGTACGACGTGGTGAAGAAGACCGCAGAGCAGGTTTTCATCCCCCTGACTGTCGGCGGGGGAGTCCGCACCGCTGACGACGTCGACCGGCTGCTGCGCGCAGGTGCCGACAAAGCGTCGATCAACACCGCCGCCATCGCCCGCCCCGAAGTCATCGGCGAAATCGTCGACCGCTTCGGTTCGCAGGTCCTTGTGCTCTCCGCCGATGTGCGTCGCGGAGATACCGCCTCCGGCTATGAGGTGACCACGCACGGCGGCAAGAGGGGCACCGGCCTGGACGCTCTCGAATGGGTGCGTGAAGCTCAGGAACGGGGCGTCGGCGAGGTCCTCCTGAACTCCATGGACGCTGACGGCACCAAGGAGGGATTCGACCTCGAGCTGATCCGCGACGTTCGCCCGCACATCACGGTTCCGCTCATCGCATCCGGCGGCGCCGGCAAACTTGAGCACTTCGCACCGGCTGTGCGCGCTGGCGCCGATGCTGTGCTGGCTGCCTCCGTCTTCCACTATGGGACGTTCACGATTGCCGATGTGAAAGACGCTCTGCGCTCTGAAGGCATCGAAGTTCGATGACTGAGATTCTTCGCCCCGAGGACTTGCGCTACGGTGCTGACGGCCTGCTGCCGGCTGTCGTCCAGGAGTACGACACTCGCGAGGTGCTGATGCTCGCCTGGGTTGACGCCGAGGCGGTGCGCCGCACGCTCGACACGCGCAAGGCCACGTACTGGTCGCGTTCACGCGGTGAGTACTGGGTGAAGGGCGAAACTTCCGGGCACGCGCAGCAGGTCATGCGGGTCAGCCACGACTGTGACGGTGACACCGTCCTGTACGAGGTGCGCCAGACCGGTCCGGCATGCCACACGAACACGCCGTCGTGCTTTTCCGACAGGAGGATGGATGATCACTCCGCTCAGTGAGTTCCGCGAACTCGGCAAACACCACCGGGTTGTTCCAGTCACGGCCACGGTTCTCGGCGACGGGGAAACTCCGATGTCGATCTACCGCGCCATTGCTCACGGTCGTCCGGGAGCGTTTCTGTTGGAGTCGGCTTCGCAGGGTTCCTGGCAGCGATACTCCTTTGTGGGTCGCAACCCGCTCTCAACGCTGAGCGCACAGCGCGGTGGAGAACTCACGTGGCAGGGAACAGTGCCCGCGGGTGCGCCGACCGGCGGCGATCCGCTGGAGGGCGTTTCGCAGGTTCTCAGCCTGCTCAAGAGCCCTCCGCCGGTGGATCTTCCCCCGATGACGTCGTCGCTCGTGGGCTACATCGGCTGGGATGCGGTTCGCCGCTTTGAGAAGCTCGGCGCTGGCCCCGACGCTGTGTCGAACATCCCGGAGATCCACCTGTCGATCCCCGGCGATGTCGTAGTGTTCGACCACTACACGGCTGAACTCACCCTGGTCGCAAACGTGCTCAACGCCGATGGATCACCAGAGCGCATCGAACAGGCCTATGAGAACGGCCGCAAGCGGATCGACGCCATGCTGCGCGACCTCAATGAGCAGCGTAAACCCGTCATTTCGACGCTCGATTGGCCGGCACCGACGGTGCGGTCCCACACGGAGCACGAAGACTTCCTCGCGACCGTCGAAACGGCAAAAGAGCACATTCGCCGCGGTGACGTGTTTCAGGTGGTTCCGGGACAGCGGTTCGAAAGCGACACCTCGGCTTCGGCTCTCGACATCTACCGTGTCCTGCGGCGCACCAATCCGAGCTCGTACATGTACCTGCTCGAGGTGGAAAACTCCGAAGGCGAGCCCTTCAGTATCATCGGCTCGTCTCCTGAAGCACTCGTGACGGTGAAAGACCGCGAGGTCCTCACTCACCCGATTGCCGGTTCGCGGCCACGCGGCAAGACCGAGGTCGAAGACCGTAGGCTTGCGGAAGAACTCATCGGCGATGCGAAAGAGCGCTCCGAGCACATCATGTTGGTTGACCTGGCGCGCAACGACCTGGCGAAAGTGTGCCAACCGGGAACCGTGGACGTCGCTGAGTTCATGGAGGTCGCCCGCTACAGCCACATCATGCACATTGAATCTACTGTCACGGGCACTCTGCGCGACGACGTCGACGGCATGGACGTCATCCGCGCTGCGTTCCCGGCGGGTACGCTTTCGGGCGCACCGAAGCCGCGGGCCCTGCAGCTGATCGACGAACTCGAACCAATCGGCCGCGGACTGTACGGCGGTGTTGTCGGCTACCTGTCGTTTGCCGGTGATCTCGACATGGCGATTGCCATTCGCACGGGTGTGCTCAAAGACGGTGTTGTGGCCGTCTATGCCGGTGCCGGTGTTGTTGCAGACTCCGTGCCCGAATCCGAATACCAGGAAACCCGCACCAAGGCGGCGTCGGTGCTCAATTCGGCTGCTGCCGCGCAGACGCTGCGAGCAGCGGTGTCGGCAGATGACCTCGAAGAGCCGGGTGAGCGCAAATGACCCGCGGACGGTCCGTTCTGCTCCTCCTAGCGGCAGCGGGAATCCTGTGGTTCGTCTCGACACGTGAACTCGTGACCATGACGGGTGCGGTCAACACCGGCCCGGCAGGTGTTGCTGACGCCGCCCCCGGAGCATCGGGCGGCGGAGGCTCGCCTGTTCTCACGGCACAGGCGGCTGCGTTTGCCGTGACGGCTCTGCTGCTGGCGATGCTCGGAACCGCAGGCCGAAGAATCACCGGCGTCCTCATGGTTCTCCTGGGGTTCGGCTACTTCGGCACCGGCCTCGGCATCGCCCTGGGCCAAGACGCCACACCCTGGGCGTGGATCGCAGCTGCAGCCGGCCTTGTGGCAGCCGTTGCCGCTGGTCTTGCCGGATTCGGACGTACTCAGTGGCGCACCAGCCAGAAGTTCGAACGCGCTGACATCGTGGAGGGCGAAGCAGATCCCGACGACGACCCGGCTGCCGCCTGGGACGCACTTTCGCGCGGTGAAGACCCCGACGACATCAGATGATTCGCCTCTCATGGCGAGCCGATTGCCAGCAACTCAGTCTTTCGTGAGAGAATCCTGACAGCAGAATGAAGGAGCACAATGTCTAAGACCAAGTACCGCAACGGACCCTCTGACCTCGACAAGTCGAGCATCGACTACGAGGCAATCCAGGACCCCGGCCACATGCACTCTGTCGGTGCGTGGATCGGCGTCATCCTCGTGTTCGTCGGCGTTGCTGTTGCCAGCATCGGCACCCTGATCGTCAACAACAGCGGCTGGACGCTGTTCTTCGTCGGCTGCGGAATCGTCGTGCTCGGCGCAATCGTCGGCCCCATCTTGGTCAAGGCAGGCCTGGGCCCGAAGATTCACCGCAACACCCTGCAGCGTTGACAGTTCTCGGCGAGATCATTGACGGGGTCCGCGAAGACCTCGAACAGCGCCGCGCTCGTGTCGACCTCGAGCAGATGAAAGAGCGCGCAGCGGCAGCAGCCCCTGCGCGCTCCTTCGCACCCGAACAGTTCGGGCTGATCTGCGAAGTCAAGCGTTCGTCACCTTCCAAGGGCGCGCTGGCCGACATCGCAGACCCGGCTGAACTCGCCGCCGCCTACGAGGCCGGAGGTGCGGCAGCAATTTCGGTGCTCACGGAGGAGCGACGCTTCGGCGGCAGCCTCGAAGACTTCGCAGCAGTGCGTGCCCGCGTGGACGTCCCGCTGCTGCGCAAGGACTTCATGGTCGACGAATACCAGGTGTACGAGGCCCGCGCCTACGGGGCGGACATCATCCTGCTGATCGTCGCGGCTCTCGACGACGAGCAGATGCGCAGCCTCTACGAGCTTGCCCACGAACTCGGCATGGCAGTCCTCGTCGAAGCTCACACCAGCGAAGAGATCGCGCGTGCGGCGAAGCTCGGGGCGAAGATCCTCGGTGTGAACACCCGCAACCTCAAAGACCTGTCGGTTGATCCCGCGCGCTTTGCGCCCCTGGCGGCTGAAGCGACGGGGCACACCCACCTGGTCGCTGAAAGCGGTGTCGCAACAAGCGCCGAAGTCGAACTCTACGCGGCGGCCGGCGCAGACCTCGTGCTCGTCGGCGAAGCACTCGTGAAGCACGGCGACCCGCAGACCGCGGTTGCCGAGTTCACCCGCGCAGGCCGCGCACAGCGGCCCTAGCGACTCAATCGCAGCGCACACCCACAGCAAGCCGCCCGCGCACAGGCGCCTCGTGCTCTAACATCCCGAGCCGCCCACACAGAACGGAAGTGACATGCCCGAAATCCCAGCAGCAGAAGCCGGCCCGTACTTCGGCGAGTTCGGCGGCCGGTTCTTCCCGGAAGCTCTCGTGCCCGCCCTCGACCAGATCGAGGAAGCGTGGCGCAAAGCCATGGTCGACCCCGAATTCGCCGAAGAGCTCACGCGACTGCAGCTTGAATATACGGGCCGTCCCAGTCTGCTGACGGAAGCGCCGCGCTTTGCTGAACACTGCGGAGGAGCACGCGTCTTCCTCAAGCGCGAAGACCTCAACCACACGGGCTCGCACAAGATCAACAACGTGCTCGGGCAGGCTCTTCTCACGGTGCGCATGGGCAAGACCCGTGTCATTGCCGAAACCGGTGCCGGCCAGCACGGCGTTGCAGCAGCGACTGCCGCAGCTCTGTTCGGTCTTGAGTGCACCGTGTACATGGGCGAAGAAGACACTCAGCGGCAGTCGCTCAACGTGGCCCGCATGCGCCTGCTGGGCGCCGAGGTCGTTCCTGTGCGCACCGGCACTCGCACTCTGAAAGACGCCATGAACGAAGCCATGCGCGACTGGGTGGCGAACGTTGAGACAACGCACTACATGATCGGCACGGTCGCCGGACCCCACCCGTTCCCCGCTATGGTGCGCAGCTTCCAGCGCGTCATGTCGGACGAAGCGCGTGAACAGATCCAGCAGAAGGCCGGCCGTCTGCCCGACGCTGTGTGCGCCTGCGTGGGCGGCGGTTCGAACGCCATGGGAATCTTCGCGGCGTTCATCGGCGATGAGAACGTCCGCCTGTACGGTTTCGAAGCCGGCGGCGACGGCGTGGACACCGGCCGTCACGCTGCACGATTCTCCGGCGGACGCCCCGGTGTTCTCCACGGTTCGGCCACCTACATCCTGCAGGACGAAGACGGCCAGACCCTGCCGTCGCACTCGGTGTCCGCAGGCCTGGACTACCCGTCGGTCGGCCCCGAACACTCCTACCTCAATGACTCCGGACGGGCTGAGTACCGTCCGATCGTCGACGACGAGGCCATGGAGGCCTTCCGCCTGCTGGCCCGCACCGAGGGAATCATCCCGGCTATCGAAAGCTCGCACGCTCTTGCCGGTGCCATGAAGGTCGGCAGGGAGCTCGGAGAAGACGCTGTTATCCTCGTGAGCCTGTCCGGGCGCGGCGACAAGGACATGACGACCGCCGCCCGGTGGTTTGACTACATCGACGAAGGAGCGGTCCAGGTATGAGCACGGCTGAAGTCCTCACACAGACCAAGAACGACGGGCGTGCCGCCCTCGTGGGCTACCTGCCCGTCGGCTTCCCCGATGTTCCCGGCTCCCTCGACGCGATGGCAGAACTGGCTCGCGGCGGCGCTGACATCATCGAAGTCGGCATCCCGTACACCGACCCCGGCATGGACGGTCCCGTCATCCAGCGGGCGGCCGATGCTGCTCTGCAGGCCGGCGTGCGCGTTGCCGATTCGCTGCGCGCTGTTGAAGCCGCCGCGAACGCGGGAGCTGTTCCCGTTGTCATGAGCTACTGGAACCTCATCCTCCAGTACGGCGTCGAAGCCTACGCCCGCGACCTCGCGTCCGCCGGTGGTCACGGCATCATCACGCCGGACCTGCTGCCGGACGACTGCGCGGCGTGGGATGCAGCCTCGGACGCTCACGAACTCGACAGGATCTTCCTGGCCGCACCGTCATCAACGCCCGAGCGCCTCGCTCTCATCAGCTCGCGTTCTCGCGGCTTCGTCTATGCCGCCTCGACAATGGGTGTCACCGGCACCCGCGACCAGGTGGACTCGCACGCGGAAGACCTCGTAGGTCGTGTGCGCGACGCTGGTGCTGAGCACGTGTGCGTGGGGCTCGGAGTCTCGAACCGCGAACAGGCGGGCGAAGTCGCCGCCTACGCCGATGGTGTCATTGTCGGCTCCGCTCTGGTGCGGGCTCTTGACGAGGGCGGTCCCGCCGCGGTCGGCCGACTCGCGGAAGAGCTGCGCGAAGGAACGGTTCGCTCGTGACGTACCAGGCGGCGATTCCCTCACCGACCTGGCAGGGCTTTTCGCTCGGCCCGCTGACCATCCACGCCTACGCGCTGTGCATCATCACAGGCATCTTTGTGGCCCTGTGGCTGACGAATCGCAGGTGGACAGCACGAGGCGGAGATTCCGATGATCTGTGGACGATCGCCATGTGGACGATCCCCGCTGGCATCATCGGCGGTCGGCTCTACCACGTGTTCTCGACACCCGCCCCGTACTTTGGGGAGGGAGGAAACCCGGTTGCGGCTTTCTACATCTGGAACGGCGGACTCGGCATTTGGGGTGCTGTCGCCCTGGGTGTTCTGGTGGCGTACTTCGTGGCGCGCAAACTCGACATTCGCTTCGGCGCTTTTCTCGACGCTGCCGCTCCCGGTCTGCTGCTGGCGCAGGGGATCGGCCGCTGGGGCAACTGGTTCAATCAGGAGCTGTTCGGCGCGCCGACCACACTTCCGTGGGGTCTGCACATCGACCAGGTGATCAACGGCCGCCTCAACCCCAACTGGCCCGACCCCTCGATTCCCGAAGGCACGCTGTTCCATCCAACGTTCCTGTATGAATCAATCTGGAACATCCTGGGGGCACTGCTGCTCATCTGGCTGGGCAAACGGTTCCGGCTGGATCACGGCCAGGTGTTCTTCTCATACATCTGCTATTACACGCTGGGACGGGTGTGGATCGAAGCGCTGCGCATCGACACGGCGGAGCACATTCTTGGTCTGCGGCTCAACGTGTGGACGTCGATCCTGGTGTTCATCCTCGGTGCTGTCCTGCTAGCGGTATCGCGTATCCGGTACCCCAAGTTCAACCCGGACATCACACTGAGCGGATCACGGGGTGACGAACGCACTCAGGCAAGCGGCACCTCGGCAGAAACCTCCGCTCTGCCCCGGCAGTCGGACAGGGGAGAGGAGATCGGCTTCGGTCCTGTCACACAGGCGCTGCCCGTGATCGCTGATCCCGAAACTTCGGAACTTCCGGTGTCAGGACGGTCATTCGGATATTTCGGTGCGGTGACATCGACGATCTCGATCGTTCCGCAGGTGAGCAAACACGAAGACGGCAAGCACGACGGCTGATTGATCCGCGGCGGGTCTCTCACCGGGGACAACATTCGACTAGGGTGGAACTATGCGGCTAGCCAAGATCGTTGCAACCCTCGGACCTGCTCAGAAATCCTACGAAGACATCCGTGCCATCATCGATGCCGGAGTCGATGTTCTTCGCTTCAACTTCTCCCACGGCACCCACGCTGATCACAAGCGCCTGTACGGATGGGCGCGCGAAGCGGCCAACGACACCGGCCGTCCCGTTGCGGTCCTCATGGACCTGCAGGGGCCCAAGATTCGGCTGGGCACGTTCGCTGACGGCAAGAAGCACTACTTCGAACGCGGTCAGCAGTTCACGATCACAACCGACGACGTCGAAGGAACGGTCGAGCGCATCTCAACCACCTACCCGGGTCTGCCCGGCGATGTCAGCGTCGGCGACCCGCTGCTGGTCGATGACGGGCGCGTACGCCTGCGGGCAGTCGAAGTCGACGAAACCGACATTCTGGTTGAGGTCGAAGTTCCGGGCTACCTGTCCGACCACAAGGGCGTCAACCTACCCGGTGTCGCAGTCTCAGTGCCGGCGATGACCGAAAAGGACATCGCCGACCTCCGCTTCGGGCTGCGCATGGGTGTGGACTGGGTGGCGCTGTCCTTTGTGCGCGATGCCGCAGATGCTGAGCTCATTCGCTCGATCATGGATGACGAGGGCATTCACATTCCCGTCATCGCGAAACTGGAGAAGCCGCAGGCTGTCGAAAAGCTCGACGAAATCGTCGATGCCTTTGACGGGCTCATGGTTGCCCGCGGCGATCTGGGTGTCGAAGTTCCGCTGGAACAGGTTCCCCTCGTGCAGAAGCGCGCCATCGCCAAGTGCCGCCGCGAAGCCAAGCCTGTCATTGTGGCCACCCAGATGCTCGAATCGATGATCGAAGAGCCACGGCCCACCCGCGCTGAAGCCTCCGACTGCGCCAACGCAGTGTTCGACGGCGCGGATGCGCTCATGCTCTCCGGTGAAACCTCGGTTGGTCAGCACTGGATCGATGCGGTGCGCACCATGGCCCGCATCATCGAATCTTCCGAACAGCAGGGCCTGCACCTTGTTCCCGAACTGGGCAGTGAGCCGAAAACCCGCGGCGGTGCAATCACCGCGGCTGCCGTGCAGGTCGCCCACGACCTCGACATCGACCACATGTGCGTGTTCACGCAGACGGGAGACTCGGTGCGCCGCATGTCGCGGCTGCGTGCGCCTCGTCGACTTCTTGCATTCACGCCTGACGTCAAGGTGCGTCACCAGCTGGCACTCACCTGGGGTGTTGAAACGATCCTCGTGAACGAAGTCAGCCACACCGACCAGATGGCCCGGCAGACCGATGAAATCCTGCTGGGCGAGGGAATGGCCGAAGAGGGCGACTACTGCGTCATCGTGGCCGGATCGCCCCCGGGACTGCCCGGGTCGACCAACGCCCTGCGCGTGCACAAACTCGGTGACGCCATCAAGGGCCTGGCGCCGGCATACCGGGATGACAACCAGATCTTCAGCCACCCGGAAGCAGGCTACGGAAAGATCACCGAACCGAACTTCTGACCGGTGACCGGCGCCTCGTGAGGTAACCGGCAGAACCTGCCGGCCGCCTCGTGTGCTTCACCAGCGGTGCCGCGCAGGCTGCCCCAAACAGAAAATCTCGGGACATCGTTTCTACGATGTCCCGAGATTGTTTCGTACCGGATGCGGGACTCGAACCCGCACATCTTGCGATAGAGCATTTTGAGTGCTCCGCGTCTACCAATTCCGCCAATCCGGCATCAGGGCAATCGTAGTGCACGCGCTCAGATGCACAAAACAGGTGTCACCGGCGTGGTCTTTCACGCCCAGACCCGGCCTGCCATACCGTTTGCGCGCTGAGGCGACTACGATGGAGGCGTGTCTAACCCAGATCAAGAACTTCAGCCCGTACGCCGAGTCATCGTCGCCGAAGACGAATCCGTTATCCGACTCGACATTGTGGAAATGCTCCGGGAAGTCGGCTACGACGTCGTAGGCGAAGCGGGCGACGGCGAATCAGCCGTCCGCCTTGCCGAAGAGCTCCGTCCCGACCTTGTGGTCATGGACATCAAAATGCCGAAGCTCGACGGCATTTCCGCAGCCGAGAAGATCGCTCGGGCCAGCATTGCCCCCGTCGTGCTGCTCACTGCGTTCTCGCAGAAGGAACTCGTTGAGCGCGCCCGCGATGCCGGTGCCATGGCCTATGTCGTCAAGCCGTTCACGGCTGCCGACCTGGTTCCCGCCTTGGAAATCGCACAGTCGCGCTACCAGGAGATCCAGGCACTGGAATCTGAGATTGCGGATATGACCGACCGCTTCGAAACGCGGAAGCTGGTCGAACGCGCCAAGGGTCTGCTCATCTCCAATATGGGGCTGACCGAACCCGAAGCGTTCCGCTGGATTCAGAAGACGTCAATGGACCGTCGTCTGACAATGCGCGAAGTCGCCGAAACTGTTCTCAACCAGCTCGATTCGAAAGACTGAGCTTTCGCTGAAGGCGGTCCTGACCGACGCTGGGACAGGACCGCCTTTGCCGTGCGGTGGCCGTGAACGGCCGGACCTGGTGTAAAGCTGGTGCTCTAGCCTCAGGCCTGGGGCTGGAGCACCAGGTTGGTGATGCGCACAATCGACAGGAGCTTGCCGTTGTCGTCCGTCATGCGAACCTCGTGGTTGATGATGGTGCGTCCAGCGTGGATGACTTCAGCGCGTCCCCAAACCCGTCCGCTGCGAGCGGCTTTCAGGTGGGTGGCGTTGAGGTCAACGCCGACGACGTTCGTCCCGGCGCGCATGAAAGAGTGCAGCGAAGCCAGGGATTCTGCAAGCGCCACGTGTGCGCCGCCGTGGAAAAGGCCCGCGGGCTGCTTATTGCCCTCAACCGGCACGCTGCCCGTCAAGAAGTCGTAGCCTAGGGCGTCCACCGACATGTTCATAGCGGCCATGAGGGTGTCGTCGTCAAACTCCTGATAGTCGGCGAGGATTGCCGCGTATTCTTCTTCGCTCAATCCCTCTGCAAGTGGTGTGATCTGCTTCATGTTCCTCCTTCTGGGGTCACTGTAGCCGATTGAAGCCGCCCCGCCTTGCCGCAGCTTTGCCGGTAGTGTTGAGGTGTGAGCACGAAGCGACTTCTTCTGATTGACGGCCATTCCCTTGCCTACCGGGCGTACTACGCTCTGCCGCCGGAGAACTTCTCGACGGCTGACGGGCAGACCACGAACGCTGTTTTCGGTTTCGCCAGGATGCTGTTGACGGCGGTCAACACGCTTGAGCCCACGCATGTGGCCGTGGCTTTCGATTTGGGCCGGCAGACGTTCCGTCTTGAGGAGTACCCGGAGTACAAGGCCGGCCGTGCCAAGACGCCGGAGGACTTCCACGGTCAGGTGGACCTCATCAAGGACATGCTCGGCGCCTTCGGCGTTCCGGTCATCACCCGGGAGGGGTACGAGGCGGATGACCTCTTGGCCTCGCTTGCTCGCCGGGGTGCGGGGGAGGGCTATGACACCCTCATCGCCTCGGGTGACAAAGATTCCTTCCAGTTGGCCGATGAGAACATCACGATCATGTATCCCAAGCGCGGCTTCACTGATCTGCAGCACATGACACCACAGGCGGTGGAAGACAAATACGGCGTCAGCCCTGCCAACTACCGAGGCCTTGCTGCTCTCGTGGGCGAAAAGGCCGACAACCTGCCCGGTGTTCCGGGAGTCGGCGAAAAGACCGCCGCGAAATGGCTGACGAAGTACGGTGATCTGCCCGCCATTATCGACAACGCGGAGGACATCGGCGGCAAAGTCGGGCAGAGCCTGCGCGACCACATAGGGGATGTCGAACGGAACTATCGCCTCAACCGGCTTGTCGATGACCTCGACATTCCGCTGGACCTGGGTGATGCGGCACTGGGCCGCGGCAGCGCCGAAGCGATCGGCGAACTGTTCGACGCCCTCGAGTTCCGCCAGCTGTCAGCTGAGGTCGGCCCGTTCCTCGGCGGTGCGGAGATCCAGGCGCCCGCGGGAAGCGAAGTGCCCGTACCGCAGAAGACTGACGATGTGGCATCTGTTGTCGCTGCCTCCGAGGGCGAAGTCCTGGGTATCGACGTTGACCTCGAAACACCGGACGTTCTCGGCATTGCGGCCGGTGACAGCGCATGGCTTATCGATATGACCGCGCTTGGCCCGGAAGCTGAAAAACAGGTCGCCAGCCTGCTTGCCGAGCATCCGCAGATCGCCATGCACGACGCTAAGCCGCAGATCAAAGCGCTTGCCGACAACGGTCTGCGCGTGCGCGTGTGGACTGACACGGAGCTTGCCGCCTATCTGCTGATGCCGGATGCACGCGGCTACGAACTCGAAGAACTCGCCCAGAGCCGTGCCGGAATCGCGGCCGCACAGCCTGACGAAAACGCCGGCACTCTTCTGGAGAACACGGATGACGAGGCAGCGGGCAGGAGAGCCTACCTCGCCTCGCGACTGGCGCCTCTGCTGCGCGAGCAGCTTGACGAGTACAGCCAGCTGGCAGTCCTTGACGACATTGAAATGCCGACACAGGCAGTGCTGTCACAGATGGAGCGAGTCGGCATCAACATCGATTCCGCGCAGCTGCAGAACCTCATTGACGAGTTCGGGCGCGAAGCCGACCAGAGCGCTGAAGACGCCTACTCCGCGATTGGCCACACCGTCAATCTCGGTTCGCCGAAACAGCTGCAGACCGTGCTGTTCGATGAACTCGACATGCCGAAGACCAAGAAGACGAAAACGGGCTACACCACGAATGCGGATGCTCTCAATGATCTGTTCCGCAAGACGCAGCACCCCTTCTTGGAGCACCTGCTGGCTCACCGTGAGCGCACCAAGCTCAAACAGACGGTGGTCGGTCTGAAGAAGGAAATCGCCGATGACGGACGGATTCACACCACCTACCTACAGACGATGACGGCTACGGGCAGGCTCAGCTCAAAAGACCCGAACCTGCAGAACATTCCGGTCCGCACGGACTCGGGACGGCGCATCCGCGGTGTGTTCACGGCTGACGCCGATGCCGGCTTCACGGATCTGATGAGCGCTGACTATTCGCAGATCGAAATGCGGATCATGGCGCACCTTTCCGCGGACGAAGCGCTCATTGAGGCGTTCCGCGACGGGGAGGACCTTCACTCATTCGTCGCCGGTCAGGTCTTCCAGATTCCAGTGGAGGACGTCAGCCGGCAGCAGCGCGAAAAGGTCAAGGCCATGTCCTACGGCCTGGTCTACGGTCTGTCTGCCTACGGTCTGTCGAATCAGCTGGGCATCAGCCCGAACGAAGCCTCAGAGCTCATGGCCGAGTATTTCTCGCGTTTCGGTGCGGTGAAGGAATACCTGGACGGTTCGGTCGAAGAAGCGCGGAAGATGGGCTACACACAGACGATGTACGGTCGTCGCCGCTATCTGCCGGCCCTGCAGTCGGATAGCCGTCCGCAGCGTGAAATGGCCGAACGCGCAGCTCTCAACAGCCCTATTCAGGGCACCGCGGCAGACATCATGAAGATCGCCATGTGCAGGATTGCCGACGCATTGGCCGAGGCGGAGCTCAAGTCCCGCATTCTTCTGCAGGTGCACGATGAAGTGATCGTCGAGTGCGCTGCGGGTGAGTTCGACAGCGTCGAGAAGATTGTGGTCGACACGATGAGCAGCGCGGCTGAGCTCAGTGTCCCCCTGGACGTCAATGTGGGGCGCGGTCCGGACTGGCAGTCAGCGGCTCACTGACAGACCGTACAGATGAGTGTGGCCCCGCCCGGCGGCGGGGCCGCACTCATCTGTGGTTAGTCAGCCAGTCGCGTTGAGAAGATCGCGGTGCCCGGCATCAGCTTGCCGCGCAGGGGAGACCAGCCGCCCCACGAAGTGTCGTTGTCTTGGGGCCATTCAGGTTCGGTGAGCTTTTCCAGGACGAAACCGGCACCGTGGATGAGTGAAATCCAGTCGCCCAGCGTTCGGTGGTGCTCGGCGTAGACCGGGTTGCCCTGTTCGTCGAGTTCGACGTAGGGAGTGCGGTCGAAGTAGGAGTATTCGACGCACAGGCCGTCTTCACCCGGAACATCCGGGAAGATCCACCGCAGCGGGTGGGTTACTGAGAACACCCAGCGGCCCCCGGGGCGAAGAACCCGGGCAGTTTCGGCCAGGACCTTTTCAGCGTCCTTCACGAAGGGCAGAGCGCCGTAAGACGAAAAGGCGATGTCAAAGGAACCCGAAGGGAAGGGCAGCTGGCGAGCATCGGCCAGCAGGAAGGTGGGCGGAGTGGCGGATTCGCTCAGCGGGTTCTCCCTGGACAGACGCGCAGCCTGTTCCAGCATGCCGGACGAAACATCGCATCCGGTGACAATACCGCCCTGTTCGGCAACCCAGCGCGAACACTGGCCCGCGCCACAGCCGATTTCGAGCACCTGCCGGCGCGCAACATCGCCGAGCAGGTTGACGTCGTCTTCGTTAACCCCCTCTGGACACCAGATGAATTCTTTAGCGCAGAGGAATGAGCCGTGTTCGGCCAGATAGTCTTCCGCCGAATTGTCCCAATAGGTGCGATTTGCCCTGACAGAGGCCTCTTCGTCGATCGGAAAGTATCCGCCGGAGATGATGCTGGGGTAGCCGTCAGACGTGCTCATACACTTCCATTCCTATTGAACAGCGGGCTGTCTATTCTAAACCGCCTCAATGGATGTTACGATTATTCACTGTGTAATGCTTGCGCTGATAACGCGCCCGCGTACACAGAATATCTGTCCATACCAACACGAGCTCCGGACCGAGCAGCCCGCCCGGACCGGATAATCCAAATCGGAGTCCCTAACTTTATGACCACTAGCACGCCGGACGCGGCGAACACCAAGCAGATCGCTGTCGACGACATCGGATCTGCGGAAGATTTCCTCGCGGCAGTCGACGAAACCATCAAGTACTTCAACGACGGAGACATCGTTGAGGGCACAGTCGTCAAGGTCGACCGCGACGAAGTCCTGGTCGACATCGGATACAAGACGGAAGGTGTCATCCTTTCGCGCGAACTGTCGATCAAGCACGACGTCGACCCCTCTGAGGTTGTCGAAGTCGGGGATCCGATCGAAGCCCTCGTGCTGACGAAGGAAGACAAAGACGGTCGCCTGATGCTCTCGAAGAAGCGCGCACAGTACGAGCGCGCTTGGGGCGACATCGAAAAGATCAAGGAAGACGACGGCGTCGTCACCGGTTCGGTCATCGAGGTTGTCAAGGGCGGCCTCATCGTCGACATCGGACTGCGCGGCTTCCTGCCCGCTTCGCTTGTTGAAATGCGCCGCGTGCGCGACCTCACGCCGTACATCGGCCAGGAAGTCGAAGCCAAGATCATCGAGCTCGACAAGAACCGCAACAACGTTGTTCTGTCGCGCCGCGCATGGCTGGAAGAAACCCAGTCGGCCGTCCGCCACGACTTCCTGCAGACCCTGCAGAAGGGCCAGGTGCGCCCCGGTGTCGTGTCGTCGATCGTCAACTTCGGTGCCTTCGTGGACCTGGGCGGAGTCGACGGACTCGTCCACGTGTCCGAACTGTCCTGGAAGCACATCGACCACCCGTCCGAGGTCGTCGCAGTCGGCGACGAAGTCACGGTCGAGGTTCTCGACGTCGACATGGACCGCGAACGCGTCTCCCTGTCGCTCAAGGCAACCCAGGAAGACCCGTGGCAGCACTTCGCTCGCACCCACGTCATCGGCCAGATCGTGCCCGGTAAGGTCACCAAGCTCGTTCCGTTCGGTGCGTTCGTTCGCGTCGAAGACGGCATCGAGGGCCTCGTGCACATCTCCGAACTCGCTGTCCGCCACATCGACCTGCCCGAACAGGTCGTTTCGGTCGACGAAACCATCTACGTCAAGGTCATCGACATCGACCTGGACCGCCGCCGCATCTCGCTGTCGCTCAAGCAGGCCAACGAAGGTGTAGACCCGGACGCCGAGGAATTCCTCGACCCGGCCCTCTACGGCATGCTCCAGGAGTACGACGAAGACGGCAACTACAAGTACCCCGAAGGCTTCGACCCCGAAACCCAGGAATGGATGGAAGGCTACGAAGCACAGCGCGAAGAATGGGAGCAGCAGTACGCTGCCGCCCAGGAACGCTGGGAAGAGCACAAGAAGCAGGTTGCTCGCGCAATCGCCGCCGATGCAGAAGCCGCCGCTCAGGCTGGCGACGACGCAGCCGGTGCGGGCGCTTCGTTCAGCACGGAAGAATCCGCTGAAGACGAAGGCACCCTGGCTTCCGACGAAGCTCTCGCCGCTCTGCGCGAAAAGCTCGCTGGCAGCTGACCTTCTCTGAAGTGAGGCCGTGGCCGCTCCCTCCGGAGTGGCCACGGCCTCTTCTTTTGGCATGAAGAAGATTGTTCCCTGGCTGATCTACACAGCGGCGCTCCTATGCCTGTCCGCTTGTGTCTACGCTGAGCTCTTGGCTGATTTCGATGGCAGGGTGTTTGCCGACAACGACGATTCCTCGCTTTTCATCTGGTGGATTGCACATACGGCCGATGTCGTCGCGGGATGGTTCGGCAGGACCACCGGCAACGGTTCATTGCTTTACACCACTGCGATGAACGCTCCCGTGGGAGTCAACGGAGCGTGGAACACGTCCTTGGTCGGCATTGGCCTCCCGCTTGTTCCGGTGACGTGGGTATTCGGGCCCGTCGTCAGCTACAACCTTGCGATCGTGTGCGCCCCGGTGATGTCTGCTCTGACGGCAGCGCTGCTCATTCGCCGTTTCACCCGTCTAGTGCCGGCGTTCTTCGGCGGTGCTCTCTACGGTTTCTCGACCTACACGATCGCGCAGTCATCGGGTCACCTCAACCTGGCATGGGCGGTGTTCCCACCTTTAGTCGTGCTCATGATGGTTCTTGTCGCACACGACCGCCGGTGGACTGTCCCGTTCGGCATTGTTCTGGGTTGGCAGTTCTATATTTCGACAGAGCTGCTGGCAGGCACCTTCCTCGCGGTTCTCGTATTCTCTGCGGGTGCGTGTCTGACAGCGTGGCCACACGTTCGGCCGTTCTTAGTCGCGGTTGTTCTGCGCGGTTCTATCGCAGTAGGGATCGCCCTTGTCATCGCCTCACCGCTGCTGTTCACTATGTGGTTTGCGCCGAACCGCCCGCGTGATTCCATTCGGCCGCACGGGGTCTGGAACACAGACGTGCTGGACGTCATGACGCCGGGCCCGTACACGTGGATAGGCACCGGGCGTGAACTGCCCCGCGTCGAACCGATTGACCCATCTGAACTGGGCGGCTACCTCAGCATCCTGTGGCTCGTTGTGTGCCTCGCTGCCGTAGTACTCCTGTGGAAGCGCAGTCCAGCTGCCCGCACCGCAGCGTGTACTGGCTTCGGCATGTGGGCGCTGTCCCTGGGCTCGCCCATCTTCTTAGGCGGTGAGCAGCTGCTGCCCTACGGGCCGTTCCGCCTGGTAGAGCTGATCCCGGTGCTCAGCAATATCCTCCCGATGCGGCTCATGGTCCACGTGGTCCTGGCCTGCTCTGTCCTGTCTGCGCTTTTGCTGAACAGCGCCAGACGAGTTTCGTCACGCGCGCTTATCGGCACTGCTCTGAGCGGAGTCCTCGTTCTGACCTCTGCGGCTCCTGTCCCCGCCCGCGATCTGCACATCCCGGAGTTCTACACCGATCAGGTACGGGATGCGATTCCCGCAGGTGCACTCGTCAAAACACTTCCCAGACCCCGGGCCTGGGCCTACCCTCGGGCGGACGAGGCGATGCTCTGGCAGGCGGTGTCCGGCTTGCACTACCGGGAAACCGGGGGTTATTTCATCGGCGGACGCGACGACGCACCCGTCACCTACGCGGCTGCCGCCGATTCGCTCGATACTCTGCTAGAAGAACACCGTGACTCTCCGGTGCCGAGCGCTGAAGAGCTCAGGGACGGAGTTCGGGAACTGTGCCGCGGGGGAGTGGACTACATCCTCATCGCAGATGACGGCTTCTACCTGCCGCAGCCGGCCCCGGACATCGCCCACGCTGTCGGAGCCGCTGCTGGTGTATCACCCCAGCACACCGGAGGGGTGTGGATGATCAAACTGAGCAAGGAGCAAGGATGCTGAAAATCGGTCTGACCGGCGGTATCGGAGCCGGCAAATCAACTGCTGCGGCGCTTTTCACCGCGCGCGGCATTCCCGTTATCGATTCGGATGCCGTCGCTCGCGAAATCGTCGAGCCCGGTCAGCCGGCTCTGGAAACTCTGCGGGAGCGCTTCGGCGAATCGGTTCTCAAGGACGGTGAACTTGACCGCGCGGAACTGGCACGCCTTGCCTTTGCCGACGCCGAATCCACCCGGGCTCTCAACGACATCATGCACCCGGCTATTGCACAGCGGACACGGGAGCTGTTTGCCGAACATGCCGACGCGCCGATTGTCGTGCACGATGTTCCGCTGCTGGCCGAAAACGGCCTGGAGGACGACTACGACCTGGTTGTTGTTGTCGATGTCCCCGCGGAAGTGCGCCTGCAGCGCCTGGTTGAACTTCGCGGTATGGACGAAGCTGACGCCCGTCAGCGGATCCTCCGCCAGGCCTCTGATGACCAGCGTCAGGCCATTGCGGATGTCGTACTCGACAATTCAGGCACTCCCGAAGAATTCGAGGAGCGCTTCGCAGACGCCTTCCAGAACGTGATCGAACCGGCAGCGCGCAAAGCCTGAGCACATCCTCTGGAAACTGACAGATCTTCGGAGGCTCCGCCTCGTGAGTCAGCTGTCCAGCAGATCCACACGGACAAAAGGAAACAGCGCCGTCAATGACGGCGCTGTTCTCATGTCTGCGGGCAGATCAGGCCATTGTGGCGCTGAGCGTGATCTTCACACCTGAGAGAGCCTTTGCAGCTGGGCAGGTCTTCTTGGCCCGCTCGGCAAGAGTCTGGAAGGTCTTCTGTTCGATGCCTTCCGCACGGCCCACGGTCACGAGGTGGATTTCCTGGATTCCCTTGACCGGGTCGAAGGTGATGTCAGCACCCGTCGTGATCTGTTCGGGAGTGGCTCCCTCTTCTGCGACGATGTTGGCCAGCGCCATCGAGAAACACGATGCCAGGCCGGCACCGATCAGCTCTTCGGGGTTGGTGACCTTGTCGACCTGGGACTCCGCTCGGTTCGTCCAGTTGACGGTGAACGGGCCTAAACCTGAGCTTTCCAGCGAAGCGGAACCTTCGCCGTCAGCCAAGTGGCCCTTCCAGGTGGCCTGTGCTTTTGTTACGCGGCTCATTTTGCCTCCTCAGATTGGGGTTCACTCCAACTCTATGCGCTTTGGCCACTCCGGTGCTCGTGGAGTGCTGCCGTGCAGAGTAGCCTGGGAGCATGGCGCAGCAGTCTCTTCCCGTTCCCAAGATCGGTCACCGGCCGGAAGTCACCCGCTCGGTGGCCCCGTTCGAGGTCGTCAGCGAATACAAGCCGTCTGGCGATCAGCCCACGGCGATTGCCGAAATGGCCGAGCGGCTGCGGGCGGGCGAAAAAGACGTCGTGCTGATGGGTGCTACGGGTACGGGTAAGTCAGCGACAACAGCGTGGCTGATCGAAGAAGTGCAGCGGCCCACGCTCATCATGGCGCACAACAAAACCCTGGCCGCTCAGCTGGCCAATGAGTTCCGGCAGCTGCTGCCGAACAATGCAGTTGAATACTTTGTGTCCTACTACGACTACTACCAGCCGGAAGCCTATGTGCCGCAGACGGACACATTCATCGAAAAGGACTCGTCGATCAATGACGAGGTTGAGCGTCTGCGCCACTCCGCAACGAACGCACTGCTGACCCGCAGGGATGTCGTCGTCGTGTCAACGGTGTCCTGCATTTACGGTCTGGGAACCCCGGAAGAGTACGTGGACCGCATGGTGTCACTCGAAGTGGGTGAAGAGGTCGACCGTGATGCGCTGCTCAAACAGTTCGTCACAATGCAGTACACCCGCAACGACGTGGCATTCACCCGCGGTACGTTTCGCGTGCGCGGTGACACGGTCGAAATCATCCCGCAGTATGAAGAGCTCGCCATCCGCATTGAGTTCTTCGGCGACGAAATCGAAGCTCTCTACACCCTGCACCCGCTGACCGGCGAAATCATTCGCGAAGAAGAGGTCATCCACATCTTCCCGGCGTCGCACTATGTGGCCGGTGAAGACCGCATGGCTCGGGCAATTGCAGATATCGAGGCGGAACTGCAGGAGCGACTGGCCGAACTCGAGGGCCAGAACAAGCTGCTGGAAGCCCAGCGGCTGAAGATGCGCACCACCTACGACCTCGAAATGATGCAGTCGATGGGCTTCACGTCCGGGATTGAGAACTACTCGCGGCACATTGACGGTCGTGCGGCCGGCACCGCGCCGAACTGTCTGTTGGACTACTTCCCGGAGGACTTCCTGCTGGTGGTCGACGAATCGCACGTCACAATCCCACAGATCGGCGGTATGTACGAAGGCGACATGTCGCGCAAGCGGACACTCGTTGAGCACGGCTTCCGGCTGCCGAGCGCCCTGGACAACAGGCCGCTGCGGTTCTCGGAGTTCCAGGATCGGATCGGCCAGACCGTCTACCTGTCGGCTACACCCGGTGACTATGAGCTTGAGCGCTCCAACGGCGTTGTCGAACAGATCATTCGCCCCACTGGCCTGGTGGACCCGAAGGTCATCGTCAAACCCACGCGCGGTCAGATTGACGACCTGCTGGATGAAATCAACCTGCGGGTGGAGCGCAACGAGCGCGTGCTCGTGACGACGCTGACGAAGAAGATGGCCGAAGACCTGACGGACTATCTGCTCAACCACAACGTACGGGTTGAATACCTCCACTCGGACGTTGACACCCTCCGCCGTGTTGAGCTGCTGAGCGAACTGCGCTCCGGTGTTTTCGATGTGCTGGTCGGCATCAACCTGCTGCGTGAGGGTCTCGACCTGCCCGAAGTGTCGCTCGTGTCGATCCTCGATGCGGACAAGGAGGGTTTCCTGCGATCCACCACCTCGCTCATTCAGACAATCGGCCGTGCTGCCCGAAACGTCAACGGCGAAGTGCACATGTACGCAGACACCCGCACGGAGTCCATGCAGAAGGCCATTGAGGAAACCGAGCGCCGCCGCGAAAAGCAGATCGCGTTCAACAAAGAGCACGGAATCGATCCGAAGCCGCTGGTCAAGAAGATCGCGGACATCACGGAGCGCCTCAAACGCGACAACGAAGACACCGCGGAGCTTCTCAACGACTTCGACTACGGCAAGGGCAAACGCGGCTACAACTCGGCCCAAACCGATGAGCAGCGCGCCCGTTCGGCCGGTCAGGAGACAGGGCAGCCGACATCGGTGCGCCCACCGACGACCGACCTGCCTGAGCTCATCGCTGAACTGACCGAACAGATGAACCAGGCGGCAGCCGACCTCCAGTTCGAACTCGCGGCACGTCTGCGCGACGAACTGCAGGAGCTCAAACGTGATCTGCGTCAGATCCAGCGCGAAAGCTGAGCAGTCGGTCCTCGCTGTGTTCTAGACTGGATAGCTGGTGAAGGGGAGTATCCTCATGTGCTGATTCGTCAACACGAAACCGTCCGGCGGCCAGCCGGGTCGGGTTCCGGGTCAGCAGCGCGCAGCAGCGGCGCAGGAAAGACTTTCACGGACGTCATCGACCCCTAAGAAAGAACTCTCGTGCACCACGAATCAGCCAGCGGCCTTTCGCTGACCTTTGAATTCATCGTCCTCGGCGCACTCTGTGTGCTTCTCCTGGCAGACCTGCTGCTCATCCTCAAACGCCCACACCGGCCTTCTAACCGCGAAGCCGGCCTGTGGGTCGGCTTCTACGTCGCACTCGCCCTGATCTTCGCGGGCGCGCTGTACCTCTTCGGCAATAAGCAGGCCAGCGGCGAGTTTCTCGCCGGATGGCTCATGGAGTATTCGCTGTCAATCGACAACGTCTTCGTGTTCATCATCGTGCTGTCTGCCTTCAAGGTGCCGCCCCGGTATCAGCAGGAAGTCCTCATGGTTGGCATCATCTTTTCGCTGGTCTTCCGGGGCATCTTCATCCTCGCGGGCGTGTGGGTCATCGAGAAGTTCATCTGGGTGTTCTTCATCTTCGGTGCGTTCCTCCTGTGGACCGCGTGGAAGCAGGCCACGGAGAAGGACGACGACGACGGCGGTGACAACCTGCTCGTCCGCATGGTGAAGAAGCGGTTTCCGTTCACGGACGATTACCACGACAACAAGATCTTCGTGAAGATCGACGGCAAGCGGTTTGCCACACCGATGCTTCTGGTGTTCATCGCGATCGGCACCACGGACGTCATGTTCGCACTCGACTCGATCCCTGCGATTATGGCGGTCACCCGTTCGGCGTTCATCATCTTCACCGCAAACCTGTTCGCACTCATGGGTCTGCGCCAGCTGTACTTCCTGCTGGAGAACATGGCCGACAAACTGCAGTACCTCAAATACGGTATCGCGGTCATCCTCGGCTACATCGGCTTCAAGCTCATCTACACGGCAGCCCGCGAAACCTTCGCCCACCAGCTTCCGGAAATCCCTCTGGCAGTCTCACTCGGCGTCATCGTCGTATCGATGACGGTCGCCGTCATCGCCAGCCTCGTCAAGCGCCGGCGCGACTACCGGCACTTCCGCAGCGAGCACCTCGGCAGCTGAGGTCAGCCGACCGAACAGCACAAAAAGGGCGGACGCATGTGCGTCCGCCCTTGTCGTTGAAGATCAGATCAGCGTGCCTGACCGAAGCCTCCGATGACGATGTCCCATTCGTCGATCGTGGTCTCGGTGATGACCCGAGCTTCTGCGAAGGGATCGTTCGTCAGGAGGTCTTCGACATTGGCCTTGTCGTCAGCCTGGAATATCAGGAGGGCACCCGGCTGTTGAACATTGGCGAGAGGACCCGACGCCATGAGCATGCCGGCATCAGCCAGTTTGGCCAGCCACTCCCGGTGCGTGGGACGCACCTCCATTCGCGTCTGTTCATCGTCGCTGTAGCGATAGGTGACCGCATAGAAAGCCATGGCGTTCCTCTCATGGGGAATAATGGGTAGTTCCAGTCAGTCTAGTTCAGGAATGGGTAATCGCTTCGTGAGTGCACTTGAGCAGATACCGGAAGAATTCGCCTCTGCCGACACCGTGTACGAAGCATTCGAAGACTATGTGAGCGGTTTGGGCCTGAGCCTGTACGACGCTCAGCAGGAAGCGATACTCGCAGTTCTCGCCGGCGACAACACGATCGTCGCAACACCCACCGGCTCCGGAAAGTCGATGGTGGCCCTCGCCGCCGCCTACTGGGGTGTCAGCACCGGGGTGCGGGTCTACTACACCGCTCCGATCAAGGCTCTCGTATCGGAAAAGTTCTTTGACTTAAGCGAGCGCTTGGGTGCCGACAACGTCGGCATGGTCACCGGTGACAGTTCGGTCAACGCGGACGCTCCCGTCATCTGCGCCACGGCGGAGATCCTCGCCAACCAGGCGCTGCGTGAAGGCCCAATGCTGGACGTGGGAATCGTCATCATGGACGAATTCCACTACTTCGGCGATCCCCAGCGCGGCTGGGCGTGGCAGGTGCCGCTGCTGACGCTGCCGCAGTCGCAGTTCGTCCTCATGTCCGCAACCCTCGGCGACACTACCGCTATCGCCAAGGGCATGGAGGAGCTCACCGGACGGTCCACGTCCTATGTGACGGGTGCGCAGAGACCGGTGCCGCTGGAATTCAGCTACTCGGAAGAACCGCTGCAGGAAACCCTTCACGCCCTCGTCCGCCACGATCAGGCTCCCGTCTACGTTGTGTCGTTTTCCCAGCGGCAGGCAGCAGAGCTGGCCGGGTCGATTGTGAGCGCCAATCTCGCCACCCGCGAGGAGCGCGAGGCGATCGCCGATGAGATTCGCGGCTTCGGCTTTCAGAAGGGCTTCGGAACGACGCTCAAGCGGCTTCTGCTGCACGGCATCGGCGTCCACCACGCCGGCATGCTGCCCAAATACCGACGCCTTGTTGAGCATCTCGCCGGCAAGGGGCTGCTCAAAGTCATTTCGGGCACGGACACGCTCGGCATCGGCATCAACGTGCCCATCCGAACAGTCCTGCTGACAGCGCTGACGAAGTTCGACGGTTCGAAGATGCGCCGGCTCACAGTCCGCGAATTCCAGCAGATCGCCGGCCGCGCCGGCCGTGCGGGCTTCGACACCGTCGGTTTTGTGGTCGCGCAGGCACCCGAACACGAAATCGAAAACAAGAAGGCGGCGGATAAGGCCGCCAACAGCAATAAGAAGCGCAAACCGGCTAAGAAGCAGCCGCCGGCGGGCTTCGTGGGCTGGTCACAGGATACTTTCGAGAACCTGCGCGACAGCGAAGTCGAAGAGCTCCGCTCGCGCATGAAGATCACGCACTCGACTGTCATCAACCTCGCCGCCCGCGGGGGAGATGTCGTGAAGACCGTGCGCGACTTCATTGCCTCGACTCACGAAACTCCGTCGCGCAAACTCGACATGCAGCTGCGCGCGCTGCGCATCGGCCGCGCATTGCTCAATGCGGACGTCCTCGTGCGCACAGAAGAGGACGGCAGGGTGCGCTTTGAACTCGCCGAGGACTTCGGTCCGCAGTTCGCACTCAACCAGCCGCTGTCACCTTTCGCTTTGGCTGCCTTGGAGCTTTTTGACCCCGAAGCAGACGACTGGGCGGACAACGTCCTCAGCGTCATCGAGGCGACGACAGAAGTTCCGTACCACGTTCTGCGCGGACAACTGGATCGGCTCAAGGGTGAAGAGATCCAGGCGCTCAAGTCTGAGGGTGTGCCCTATGACGAGCGCATGGCGATCATCGACGAAATGGAGTTGCCCCGCCCCAACGGGGATGTGCTGGATGAGGCCTATGAGGCGTTCACGGAGCACGCTCCGTGGTTGCGCGAGATCGGCATTGAGCCAAAAGCCGTTGTGGCCGACATGATCAGCCAGGCCATGAACTTCTCGCAGTTCGTCATGTACTACAAGCTGGCTCGCGTTGAGGGCGGACTGCTGCGCTATCTGACGGATGTCTATCGCGCGCTCGTCCAGACAGTGCCGGAAGACCTTGTGACGGAACCGCTGCAGAACATCATCGACTGGCTGGGTGATCTCGTGCTGCGCGTTGATTCCTCCCTCGTGCAGGAATGGGAGGCTCTGCGCAGGGCCGGTGCTGAAGAGACCGATACCCTTCCCCTGGAGCACGCAGCCCGTAAGCTCACCGACGATGAGCGCGCTTTCACGATATTTGTCCGCAACGCCCTGTTCCACCGTGTGCTTCTGGCCGAGCGCGCCGCTTACCGGGCCCTGGGTGAGCTCGACGGCGAGGACGGATGGGACCACCGGCAGTGGGAGGATGCAATCGAAGCCTTCTACGACGAGTACGGTGACCTCGGAGTCGGCGCCGATGCGCGTTCGGCTGCTTTCGTGCACATCCGCCGTGACGGCAGAACCTGGATGGTCGACCAGATACTCGACGACCCTGAAGGCGACAGGGATTGGGCCATTCGCGCTCGAGTTGACCTTGATGCCTCGGATGATCTTGGAGAACCCGCGGTGACGATCATCGACGTTGCCCCGCGTTCAGAAATGGAGAGCTGATACATGACCGCATACGAATCCCAGATTCACCGGCCCGCCGGCGGGGGAGTGTCTCACCTCGACACGATCATCGTGCAGGGCGCCCGGGCACACAACCTCAAAAACATCGATGTCGAGGTGCCGCGGGACAGTCTCGTTGTGTTCTCCGGTCTTTCTGGCTCCGGCAAATCCTCACTCGCCTTCGACACGATCTTCGCCGAGGGTCAGCGTCGCTATGTCGAATCGCTGTCGTCTTATGCCCGCATGTTCCTCGGCCAGATGGACAAACCCGACGTTGACATGATCGAGGGGCTCTCCCCGGCGGTGTCGATCGACCAGAAGTCCACCTCGCGCAACCCGCGTTCGACAGTCGGCACCATCACCGAGGTCTATGACTTCATGCGCCTTCTGTGGGCGCGCATCGGCATTCCCCACTGCCCGCAGTGCGGTGAGGAGATCTCCAGCCAAACACCCCAGCAGATCGTTGATCAGCTGCTGACCCTGCCGGAGCGCACCAAGTTCATCGTCATGGCACCGGTAGTCAGGCAGCGCAAGGGCGAGTTCGCCGAGCTGTTCCAACAGCTGCAGAGTCGGGGCTTTTCGCGCGCCTGGGTAGACGGGGAACAGATCAGCCTGAGTGAGCCGCCCACGCTGAAGAAACAGTACAAGCACGACATTTCGGTGGTCGTCGACCGCCTCATTGCCAAGGACGGCATCCGCCAGCGGCTCACGGACTCGGTCGAAACAGCGCTGCGCACAGCTGACGGTCGCCTCGACGTTCTGCTTGTCGACTCAGACGAGATCCGCACGTTCTCCGAACACATGTCGTGCCCCAACGACCACCCGCTGACCACCGATACGATCGAGCCGCGCACCTTTTCGTTCAACTCGCCCTTCGGCGCCTGCCCCGTGTGCGACGGAATCGGTGTGCGCCTGCAGGTTGACGAGCACCTCGTCGTCCCGGATGACGAACTGACGCTCGCCGAGGGCGCGATCGCCGCGTGGTCGCACGGCAAGTCGACCATGAAGTACTTCAACCGCCTGCTCAAAGGCCTGGGCGACGAAATCGGCTTCGATCTGAAGACCCCGTGGAAAGATCTGCCGAAGAAGGTCCGCACCGCGATTCTTAAGGGCAAGGACTACAAGGTCCACGTCAAGTACCGCAACCGCTTCGGCCGCGAGCGCACCTACTCGACGGGCTTCGAGGGCGTTTTCAACTACATCCTGCGCAAGCACGGCGAAACCGAATCAGACACTGCCCGTGACCGCTACGAGGCGTACATGCGCGAAGTCCCCTGCGCGTCCTGTGACGGAACCCGCCTGAAGCCGGAGGCGCTTGCCGTCACGGTGGCGGGCACCTCGATTGCGGATGTCAGCCGGATGGCGATTGACCAGGCGGCAGAGTTCCTCGGCGGCCTCGAACTGAGCGCACGTGACGCACGTATTGCCGACCAGGTGATGAAGGAGATCCGGGCCCGTCTGCAGTTCTTGCTGGACGTTGGCCTGGAATACCTGTCACTCGACCGGGCCGCTGGGACGCTCTCCGGCGGTGAGGCACAGCGGATCCGGCTTGCCACGCAGATCGGCTCCGGTCTGGTCGGCGTTCTGTACGTTCTCGACGAACCGTCCATCGGCCTGCACCAGCGGGACAACCGTCGGCTCATCGACACCCTCATCAAGCTGCGGGACCTCGGCAACACCCTCATCGTCGTCGAACACGACGAAGAGACGATCGATGCGGCGGACTGGATTGTCGATATCGGCCCGGGCGCTGGTGAACACGGTGGTCAGGTTGTCTACTCCGGGCCCGTTAAGGGTCTGCCAGAGGCAGACGGTTCGGCAACCGGTGATTACCTTGCCGGACGTAAGAAGATCGGCGTGCCTGATGTGCGCAGGCCGGTCGACCGCAAGCGGATGCTCGGTGTCGAGCGGGCTCGGGCGAACAACCTCAAGGACATTTCGGTCAAGTTCCCGCTGTCAGTTCTCACCGCCGTCACGGGTGTGTCCGGTTCCGGCAAGTCGACGCTGGTCAACGACATCCTGTACAGCGAGCTGGCCAACAAGCTCAACAACGCCAAGCGCGTACCCGGCCTGCATAAGCGGGTGACGGGTGTTGAAGAGCTCGACAAGGTCATCCACGTCGACCAGTCGCCCATTGGCCGCACACCCAGGTCGAATCCGGCCACCTACACGGGTGTTTTCGACCACGTGCGCCGGCTGTTCGCAGAGACTGAGACGGCACGCATGCGCGGCTATCAGCCGGGCCGCTTCTCCTTCAACGTCAAGGGCGGTCGCTGCGAGAACTGCTCCGGTGACGGCACCATCAAGATCGAAATGAACTTCCTGCCGGACGTCTACGTGCCCTGTGAAGTGTGCGGGGGAGCGCGGTACAACCGCGAAACGCTCGAAGTGAAGTTCAAGGGCAAGTCGATTGCCGAGGTACTCGACATGCCGATCGAAGAGGCGGCCGAATTCTTCGAAGCGGTTCCGGCAATTTCGCGTCACCTCAACACGCTCGTCAAGGTGGGCTTGGGCTATGTGCGCCTGGGCCAGCCGGCAACCACGCTGTCCGGCGGTGAGGCCCAGCGCGTCAAGCTCGCAGCTGAACTGCAGAAGCGCACGCGCGGTCGCGCCGTCTATGTGCTCGATGAACCGACCACGGGCCTGCACTTTGAGGACATCCGCAAGCTGCTGCTGGTGCTGCAGGGGCTGGTCGACAAGGGCAACACGGTCATCGTCATCGAGCACAATCTCGACGTGATCGCCGCGAGCGACTACATCATCGACATGGGCCCCGAAGGCGGCCGAGGTGGCGGCACGGTTGTCGCTGCCGGCACACCTGAGGAAGTGGCTCAGGTTGAGGCAAGCCACACCGGGCGCTACCTGGCTGCCATGCCGGAGATCGCGAGCCGCATTGGCTGATCCGAGTCAGTATCGGCCGAAACCGGGTGAGATCCCCACGCTTCCGGGGGTCTACCGATTTCGCGATGACGAACGGCGGATCATCTACGTCGGCAAGGCGAAGAATCTGCGCAATCGGCTGAACTCCTATTTCGCCAATCCCGCGGGCCTGCACCCGCGGACTTTCACTATGGTCCACACGGCTTCGTCCGTTGAGTGGACGATCGTGGAAAGCGAAGTCGAGGCGCTGCGCCTGGAATGGACGTGGATCAACGAATTCAAGCCGCGGTTCAACGTAATGTTCCGCGACGACAAGTCTTACCCTTACCTGGCGGTCACTGTGAAGGACCGGTACCCGCGGGTTTTCGTCACTCGCGGCAAACGCCGCAAGGGTGTCAAGTACTTCGGCCCGTTCACTGCCGTGTGGGCGATCCGCGAATCGCTGGATCTGCTGCTGAAGGCATTCCCCGTTCGCACGTGCGCAAAAACAGTTTTTGACCGTGCCGCGCGCTCGGGCAGACCGTGCCTGTTGGGCTACATCGACAAGTGCTCCGCTCCGTGTGTTGACCGGATTACCCCAGAGGCGCATCGGGAGCTTGTCGACGGTGTTACAGAGTTCATGTCCGGCAGCACCGGGAAGATCATTTCGACGCGCAAGCGGGCAATGAAAGAGGCCGCCGGCGAACTCGACTTCGAAAGAGCCGCGCAGCTGCGTGACGAAATCGAGGCTTTAGAAAAAATCGTCGACAAATCCTCCGTCATGCTGTCGCAGAACGTCGACACCGACATCTTCGGACTGACGGTCGAAGAACTCGAAGCATCAGTCCAGGTGTTCCACGTCCGCGGCGGCCGAATCCGCGGTCAGCGCGGGTGGATCATCGAACGCATGCAGGACCTCACTGCAGCCCAGCTGACAAGTGACTACCTGCGGCAGGCATACCTGGACGTCGAAGCCGATGCCATTCCGAAGGAAATCCTCGTCGATACCCTTCCGGAAGACCACACGGTGCTGGAAGACTGGCTCGGCGAAACGCGCGGTTCGAAGGTGACGATCAGGGTTCCCGAACGCGGGGAGAAGGCCGCAGCGCTCACAACCGTCATTGCCAACGCCGAGCAGGCGCTTGAACTGCACAAGAAACGGCGGTCGTCAGACCTGACAACGCGCAGCCAGGCGCTCAATGAAATCCAAGAGAATCTGGGATTGGAAGAAGCTCCCCTGCGCATTGAGTGCATCGACAACTCGCACTTCCACGGTGAGGACGTCGTCGGTTCACTCGTGGTGTTCGAAGACGGCCTGCCGGTCAAGCGGGACTACCGCAGGTTCTCGGTGACAGGGGACGCGGCCCGGGACGACACCTCGGCAATGTACGACGTCGTGTCCCGCAGATTCAGCCGGTACCTGGAATCCCTGGCCCGTGAAGACGAGGATCCCAAGTTCGGCTACCGACCCTCGCTGCTCGTGGTCGACGGCGCCCTGCCGCAGGTGTCGGCTGCCAGACGAGCACTCGATGACCTTGGTTTGGTCGACATTACAGTCGTCGGCCTGGCCAAGCGGCTCGAAGAGGTATGGGTGTCGTGGGATGACTTCCCCGTCATCTTCCCGCGCAACTCGGAAGGCCTGTTCATGCTGCAGCGCATCCGCGACGAAGCGCACCGCTTCGCCATCACCTTCCAGCGCAGCAAACGAAAGATCACCGCCTCGGCACTCGACACCGTCGAAGGCCTTGGTGCCGCCAAACGCACTGCTCTTCTTGACCACTTCGGCTCCGTCACGAAGATCAAAAAGGCCAGCGTCGAAGAGCTGACCGAAGTCAAGGGGATCGGCCCCGCTTTGGCCGAGCGCATTGTGGCCGCGTTCAGAAAAGACTGAAAGAATCAGGCGGGGAAGCAATAAGGAGAACGCATGACCACCAATCAGCGTGACACTGTGCTCGTCGTGACGGGCATGTCCGGTGCCGGACGTTCAACCGCGGCGAAGGCCCTCGAAGACATGGGCTGGTACGTTGTGGACAATCTGCCGCCGCAGATGATCAGCGGTCTTGTCGACCTTGTAAGCCGAGTCGACGGCGACGGCCCGAAGGTCGCGGTCGTTGCCGATGTCCGAGGGCGCGGCATGTTCACAACGCTCAAAGACACGCTGCGTAACCTGCATGGCCCCGAGGGCATCCGCATTCTCTATCTTGACGCCAACGACGACGCCCTTGTGCGCCGCTACGAATCTGTTCGCCGCCCTCATCCGCTGCAGGGGGACGGCACGATTGTCGACGGGCTCCAAGCTGAGCGCAGCGAGCTTGATCCGGTGCGCTCCAGCGCTGATGTCATCATCGACACGTCCGACCTCAACGTTCACCAGCTGAGCGATGAAATCCGCCGTCTGTTCGACAAGGACGGGTCATCTGCTCTGCGCTTGACCGTTATGAGCTTTGGATTCAAATACGGCACCCCGAAAGACGCCGACTACGTGGCCGATGTGCGCTTCCTGCCGAACCCCTTCTGGGTGCCGGAACTCAAAGCGCTGCGCGGAACAGATGAGCCGGTTGCCGAATACGTGCTCACGCAGCCTCGCGCCCAAGACTTCATTGACCGCTACGTGTCGGCCTTGGAAATCGTCATCGACGGCTATTTGGCCGACCACCGTCCCTACGCGACGATCGCCATTGGATGCACCGGCGGCAAACACCGCTCGGTAGCTGTCGCTGAGGCGGTTCATCGCCGGTTGGCGGAACTGACGAACGCGTCCGCCACTCTGCGCCACCGCGACCTGGGGAAGGAATGACATGGAACCCCCGGTTACAACAGCGGAGCTTCCGCTGTATCTGAAGCATCCCGCCAAGCGCTCTGGCCCGAAGGTCGTGTCTTTCGGCGGCGGTCACGGCCTGTACGCAGCCCTGCGGGCTTTTCGCCTGCTGACGGAGGACCTCGTTGCAGTTGTCACAGTCGCTGACGACGGTGGTTCCTCCGGACGTCTGCGTCAGGAGTTCGGCGGTCTGCCGCCGGGGGACCTGCGCATGGCTCTGGCCGCTCTGACGGATGACAGCGAATGGGGCCGCATCTGGCGCGACGTCATTCAGCACCGCTTCGCTTCCACGGGTCCCCTCGACGGCCACTCGGTGGGCAATCTTCTCATCAGCGCCCTGTGGCAGATCCATGGGGACGAAGTCGACGGCCTCGACTGGGTGGCCCGCCTGCTGCGCGCTCACGGCCGAGTTCTGCCCATGTCGTCGCTGCCGCTGACGATCGAAGCCGACGTTGCCGACAGCCATGGCTCAGTCGGTGTTATTCGCGGGCAGTCTCAGATTGCCTCGAGTCAGGGGACCGTGTCTCAAGTGCGGCTCGATCCCGCCGCGCCGCCGGCGCGGTCGGAGACAATTGCCGAGGTGGAGCAGGCCGATGTTCTCAACCTCGGCCCCGGATCGTGGTACACCTCGGTCATGCCGCACCTGTTGGTGCCGGAACTGGCCAAGGCGATCTGCACCTCGTCAGCTGTGAAGTCGCTCACCCTCAACCTGCCGGGAGCATCAGCAGAAACCCGGGGGCTGAGTCTGACTGAGCACCTGGAATCGCTGAACGAACACGCGCCGGAGCTCAGTTTCGACTACATTCTGGTCGACGAAACAGCAGCTGCGGAGGAAAAAGGTCTGCGAGAGGCAGCGGAAAGGCTCTTTTCGGCAACGCTGTGGGAAAGGCCGCTTGCGGCACGTGTCCGCGGCCAGCACGACACGCTGAAGCTGGCTGCCTGCTATCGCGATATGTTTGTCAACGCCGGTCTGAAGACCGATGAACAGTGGTGACTGAGGAAGGAACCCCATGTCCCTGACCGCAAAGGTCAAAGACGAACTCACCCGGGTGGAAGAACGCCGTTCGCCCGCCCGCAAAGCTGAGGTCGCGTCGACGCTGCGCTTCGCGTCGGCTCTGCACATTGTGGCCGGTTCAATCGTCATCGAAGCTGAACTCGACACTGCGGCGGCAGCCCGCCGCCTGTACGGCGAAATCGCAACCCTTTACGGCGCATCGCCGGAAGTCGCCGTCATGGGAGCCTCGGGCCTGAACAAGCGCGAACGCTACATCGTGCGCGTCACCGCCGAAGGGCCGGCACTGGCCCGCCAGACGGGCCTGATCGACAACCGCGGGCGGCCCGTGCGCGGTCTGCCGCCGGCCGTTGTCAACGGTTCCATCAACGATTCGAAGGCCGCATGGCGCGGCGCGTTCCTCGCCCACGGTTCGCTCACCGAACCGGGCCGGTCATCAGCTCTCGAAGTCACGTGCCCCGGACCGGAAGCGGCACTGGCGCTCGTCGGTGCTGCTCGCCGCCTGGGCATCATCGCGAAGGCCCGCGAAGTCCGCGGAGTCGACCGGGTGGTCATCCGTGACGGTGAAGCAATCGGCGAACTTCTTGAAGCCATGGGCGCGACCGAGGTGCGCAAAGAGTGGGAAGAAGGCCGCCAGCGCCGTGAAGTCCGCGCCACCGCCAACCGCCTGGCGAACTTCGACGATGCCAACCTGCGCCGCAGCGCCCGTGCCGCTGTCGCCGCCGGCGCCCGCGTTGAGCGAGCACTCGAGATTCTCGGTGACGATGTTCCCGATCACCTCCGCTACGCTGGGAAGCTGAGGCTCAAGCACAAGCAGGCCTCGCTGGAAGAGCTCGGCCAGCTGGCCGATCCGCCCATGACAAAAGACGCCATTGCCGGCCGTGTTCGCAGGCTGCTGGCCACCGCGGACAAGAAGGCTGAAGAAATGGGCGTTCCCGACACGAAGGCCAGCCTCACCCCCGAAATGCTCGATGACGTCTGACCACCACCTCGTACTCACGGAACCCTGCACACGCGAAAGGCAGACACCATGACAGTCCGCATCGGAATCAACGGGTTCGGCCGCATCGGCCGTTCCGTCCTGCGCCAGATCCTCGCCGGGAACACTTCGCTCGAAGTGGTTGCCGTCAACGACCTCACCGACAACGCAAGCCTCGCCCACTTGTTCCGCTACGACACCGTGTGGGGCCGCTTCGGCGGCACCGTAGAACACACCGACGACGCGCTCATCATCGATGGCAAAACGATCCACGCCAGCGCCCACAAAGACCCGTCTGACATCCCGTGGGGTGAGCTCGGCGTCGACATCGTCATCGAAGCGACCGGCAAGTTCCGCAAGCGCGACCAGGCCCAGAAGCACATCGACGGGGGCGCTAAGAAGGTTCTTCTGTCAGCTCCGGGCAAAAAAGACGACGGCATGTTCGTCATGGGCGTCAACCACGAGGACTTCGACCCGCAGAAGCACCACGTGTTCTCGAATGCGTCCTGCACCACCAACTGCCTTGCGCCGCTGGCGAAGGTCCTGCACGAAGAGTTCGGCATCGAATCCGGCATCATGACCACGATCCACGCCTACACGGGCGGTCAGGCTCTCGTCGACGGGCCGCACAAGGACCTGCGCCGGGCACGTGCGGCCGCTGTCAACATCGTGCCGACAACCACCGGTGCTGCAAATGCCGTCGGCAAGGTTCTGCCTGAACTCGAAGGCAAGCTGGACGGCTTCGCAGTCCGCGTGCCGGTCGTCACGGGATCGCTCGTCGACCTGACGTTCCTGCCCAGCAAGGCCGCCACGGTCGAAGAAGTCAACGCTGCGGTCAAAAAGGCTGCCGAGGGCCCGCTGAAGGGAATTCTGGGCTACACGGAAGACCCGATCGTGTCCTCGGACATCGTGATGGAAGACCGCTCCTCGATCTTCGATGCTCAGCTCACCCGCAAAGTCGGCGACCAGATCAAGGTCGTTTCCTGGTACGACAACGAGTGGGGCTACTCCGAGCGCCTGGTCGATCTGACAAACTACGTAGCCGAACGCCTCTGAACAACGGCACTGAGAAAAGGACACTATGCAGACTCTCACCAATCCGAGCGACTTCGCCGGCAAGCGCGTCATCGTTCGTTCTGACCTCAACGTGCCGATGGACGGCGACACCATCACCGACCCCGGCCGAATCGAGGCCTCCGCTCCGACCATCGCCTCTTTGGCCGAAGCGGGTGCTCGCGTCATCGTCATTGCGCACCTGGGCCGTCCCAAGGGCGAACCGAACCCCGAGTTCAGCCTTGGTCCGGTAGCCCCGGCACTGGCTGAGGCCATCGGCCGTCCGGTGCAGTTCGCCACGGACACCGTGGGTGAAGACGCAGCAGCCCGCGCTGGTGCGCTGGCCGACGGCGAAGTCCTGTTGTTGGAGAACCTGCGCTTCAACCCGGGCGAAACATCGAAGGACGGTGCCGAACGCGGCGCCTTCGCGGACCAGCTGGCAGCCCTGGGGGAGGCCTTCGTCTCTGACGGTTTCGGTGTTGTTCACCGCAAGCAGGCCAGCGTGTTCGACCTTCCTGCACGCCTTCCGCACTTCGCGGGTGGTCTCGTCGCCGCTGAAGTCGAAGTGAGCGAACGCCTGCTGCACGATCCCAAGCGCCCGTACGCGGTTGTCCTCGGCGGTTCGAAGGTGTCGGACAAGCTCGGCGTCATCGATTCGCTCATTGATCGCGCTGATTCGCTGCTGATCGGTGGCGGTATGGTCTTCACCTTCCTCAAAGCCCAGGGCTTCGAGGTTGGGTCTTCGCTGCTGGAAGAGGACCAGATCGACACTGTCAAGGGCTACCTCGAAAAGGCCGAAAAGGCCGGTGTTGACATCGTGCTGCCCACCGACATTGTCATGGCGGAAAAGTTCGGTGCGGACGCGCAGCATTGGGTTGCACCGGTTGACGCGCTCGAGGACACCCCGGCCGGTGCGGATGCTCTTGGCCTCGACATCGGGCCGGAATCCGCGGCGCACTTCGCTGAGATCATCAAGCAGGCCAAGACGGTCTTCTGGAACGGTCCCATGGGAGTATTCGAAATCCCGGCTTTCGCGGCCGGCACCAAGGCGGTAGCCGAGGCGCTGACCACCGCCCACGGTTCCGAGGCCGATGGCCGGCTCACAGTTGTCGGCGGGGGAGACTCCGCCGCGGCAGTGCGCTCTCTCGGCTTCTCCGATGACGACTTCGGCCACATCTCGACCGGCGGCGGTGCGAGCCTCGAATACCTCGAAGGCAAAGAACTGCCCGGACTGACAGCACTCAACTGAAAGCACAGCAATGACCCGCAAACCACTCCTGGCCGGCAACTGGAAGATGAACAACGATCATCTCGAGGCGATCGCCTCGGTCCAGAAGCTGGCATGGTCGCTGCGCGACGCGCGCTTCGACGGCTCGACCGCTGACATCGCAGTGATCCCACCGTTCACCGATATCCGTTCGGTGCAGACACTCGTCCAGGCCGACAAGGTTCCAGTGTCTTACGGGGCACAGGACCTCTCAGTTCACGACGAAGGCGCCTACACCGGCGAAATCAGCGGTCGTTTCCTCAGCCAGCTGGGCTGCGAGTACGTTGTCGTCGGCCACTCCGAGCGCCGTGCACACCACGGTGAGGACGACGCGCTCGTCGGTCAGAAGGTTCGCGCCGCGCGGCGCCACGGGCTTACGCCGATTCTGTGTGTGGGCGAACCGCAGGAAGTCCGTGCAGAGGGAAGCCACATCGAGTACACCCTGTCGCAGGTAACTGGGGCGCTTGAAGGACAGTCTGCGGACGACCTTGAAGGACTCGTCATCGCCTATGAACCCGTGTGGGCTATCGGCACTGGCGAAACCGCGACGGCTGAGGACGCCGGCACGATGGCTACGGCCGTCCGCGGGCTCTTGAGTGATTCCTATGGGGATGCATTCGCGCAGTCGGTGCGCATTCTGTACGGCGGTTCCGTCAACCAGGACAATGTCGGCGACATCATGCGCCAGGCTGATGTCGATGGTGCCCTTGTCGGAGGAGCGAGCCTCGATCCGACAGGTTTCGCCACGCTGTGCCTGAGCGCTGTACGAGCTTCGGCTGACTGATAGGATATCCGGCGTGACTATTCTGACGTGGATTCTGACAGGCGTACTCGTGCTCTCGAGCTTCATTCTTGTGCTGTTCATTCTTCTGCACAAAGGCAAGGGCGGCGGCATGTCCGACATGTTCGGCGGCGGCATGAGCGCCAACCTTGGTGCGTCCGGTGTCGCTGAAGGCAACCTCAACAGGTTCACCGCGCTCACCGCGATCGTGTGGGTTGCCGCCATTGTTCTTCTGGGACTTATCGTCCGTTTCCAGTAAGAGGGCTGATCTCTGAAGCGCCGCTGCCCGTGTGGCAGCGGCGCTTTTGTGCTGTCCGGAGGCTTTCTGCTCGGGCTTAAGTCCGAGGTGCCGCCCCGGCTGGGGGCAGAACATACCTCGGCACTGGATCTCCACCTCGTGAGTATCCCGCACATGATGAGGCAGCTGTTACTGGCACCCCGCCTCGGCAGAACTCCCAACAATGGCTGCCCACGCTTTAGCAACAGAAACTCCCGTTAGCAGTTCTTGCTAAGGCGCAGATTCCGGCTGCCGGGAGTTTCTTTGCGGCTAAGGGGTGGATTTCTTGCTAACAGGTGTTTTTGTTTGGGCTTGTTTCAACAGTCGGGCGGTGGGTCCGAGGTGCCGCCCCGGCTGGGAGCAGAACATACCTCGGCACCGGGCCTCGACCTCGGCAGCGTCCCAGCACAAGATTGAGGGCCCCGCAGCACATGGCTGGGGGGCCCTCAGTCGTTCAGGCGGAAAGCTCCGCCGTGCGTTTCAAGCTGTTGTTACAGCTTGGTGTGCTTGTCTTCGCGTCCTTCGCGACGATCAGCAGTGATCTTGCGGAATGCCTTGCGGACACGCGACTGTTCTTCGCGTTCTGCCTTCAGACGAGCGTATTCCTCGTCGATCTGCTGCTGTGTCGGTTCGTGGTCGCGCAGACCCACCTGCAGGTCTTCCGGGATCTCGTCGAGGGTGCCGGCCTTGACGCGGGCTCGGTAGACCCAGATTTCCTTCTTAGCCCTGCGCGCCAGGAAGTAGATGCCCAGGAGGTTCGGGAAGGCCATGATGAACAGCGTGGCGTCGGAAATGCCGACAACGCTTTCCAGGGTCATAGCCGAACCGATGACGACTGCGAGGATCCACACGATGTGGAAGGCGAGGACGGCAGCACGGCTCTTCTTGGTGAGGAACCCGATCGCAACCTCGCCGTAGTAGGCGTAGGACAGCACTGTCGAGAAGCCGAACAGAACGGCAGCAACGGTGACGAAGATCGGGAACCACGAGGTGACAGTGGCGAATGCCTCGGTGGTCAGGACGATGCCGTCGCCGCTGGCGTCACCCTGGTAGACACCGGTGACGGTGATGGCCAGACCGGTCAGGGTGCAGATGACGACGGAGTCGACGAACGGCTCCCACAGGGCGGTGAAGCCCTCAGTTGCGGGGTGGCGAGTCTTGACTGCTGCGTGGGCCATACCTGCGGTACCAACACCACCGACGTTCGAGAACAGAGCTCGCTGAATACCGACAATCGCGACGCCGACAATACCGCCGGTTACGCCTTCGCCTGTGAATGCGCCGGTGAAGATGGCGCCGACAGCGCCCGGCAGGTGCTGCACGTTGATGACGAGGATGATGAGGACACATGCTACGTACATGACACCCATGAGCGGGGTGATAGCCGAAGTCCACTGTGCGATGCGGCTGATGCCGCCGAGGATCACAATACCGGCGAGGATCGCCATGATGAGGCCGATGATCCACAGGCGGCCCGCGAAGAACGATTCGTCGCCGCCGGTGGCGTTCTGTACGAGCATGGCGACCTGGTTGGCCTGGAACAGGTTGCCTGCGCCGAACACGCCGACGAGGGTTGCAATGGCGTAGAAGTAGCCGAGGAAGGAACCGAAGCCGGGCATGCCCTTTTCGCGCAGACCGTTGCGCAGGTAGTACATGGGGCCGCCGATGACTTCGCCCTTGTCATCGACTTCGCGGTATTTAACACCAAGGGTTGCTTCGACCATCTTCATAGTCATGGCGAGGAAGCCGAAGATGATGATCCACAGGACAGCGCCCGGACCGCCGATCGTAATGGCGACAGCCACACCGGCGATATTGCCGAGGCCCACGGTTCCGGAGAGTTCGGTGGCAAGAGCCTGGAACGATGACACCTGGCCGGGGTCCGTCTTTCGGGTCAGGCGGCCCTGAACCACCTTGTAGGAGTACTTCAGGCCGGTAAACGGCTGGAACCGGAAGTAGACGGTCAGGAAGATAGCGCCGGCCATAAGCCAGACGACGATGAGCGGAATCTCGACGCCGCCGACACTCGGCGCGTAGAAGACCACCTTGTTGAGCCAGTCTGAGAACGGTCCCAGAATGCTCTGAATGGTCGCGTCGACGGACTCGAGTGACGAGCCCTCTTGTGCCAGGAAATCTGGTCGTGAGCCAGAGATCATAATCTCTCCGAAGTTCGGGTACATGGTCTCAGCTGTGAATTCACAGAGTCACTGTGATCCACGCCATGCATTCACCTTAGGGGAAATGCTGAGAGAATGCACAAACTCCGGTCAGGAAGGTTCTGATTCCGTTATATTTCCAGGCCCAGAGACCGGCCGAGCTGCTCCCAGCCGTCAGTCCGCAAGTGTAGGCGAATCACGGGACGTTCGGCGCGTCGGAGTGCGTCTGCGTCGCCATCGGCTTGGGCTCGGAGAAGCTGTGCAAACGTACAGTCCTTGCCCGGAACGGGAAGGTCATCTCCGACACGGTCAGCCGTGATCTGGATGAACGCACCGTTATTGCGTCCGCCCTTGTGGTACTGGCCCGTGGAGTGCAGGTACGCGGGGCCGTAGCCGAATGTTGTCACAACACCGGTCAGACGGAAAACTGCTTCGCGAAGAGCGCCGATCGCAGCAAAGCGGTCCGGGTCGACGAAAGCCTGGATGGCCAAATAGCCGTACTCGGGCACTGCGTCGGCGAGTGCGCGAACGGCACCGCTGATGCTGCGCACGCTGCCCAGTGTGTGTTCATCACCGTAGACGTCGATGTTTTCGTAGCTGAAGACCAGTTCCATGCTCTGCACAGATTCTGGATCGGCCAGCGCTGCGCGGGCAGAGACTTTAGCTGATTCGACGTCAGGCTGGTCGAAAGGGTCAACAGCCGTCGAGAAGGCCAGGAGGGCGGTTGTGAACTCCCACAGGTAGAGTGCGCCGCCCAGCGAACCCGAGACCGCGCCGAAATGACCAGACACGGGGGCTGGCGGTTCCGTGTATTCAGCGCCGCTCGAGGCCAGCACGACAGTGCTGACATCCGGGCCGGCATTCTGAATGAGTTCCGAGGCCGGATCTTCAACCGCGATCGGCAGCAGACCCCTGCCGTTTTTGCCGAGTGATTCGCCGATGAGCTGCTCAATCCACGCGCCCAGACCAACACCTGTCTGATCGGCAAGGACGAGCTTGTCAACATCGCGGGCATGCGCACTGGAAAGGAACGCTGCCAGTTCCATTGCCGGGTTGTCTTCGTCGCCAGGGAGGACAGCTGCGCACTTTGCGGCTGAATCCACCAGTGAACGCGGATCACCGCCGGCAAGAACCGCCGGCACAAGTCCAAAGGCCGTAAAGGCCGAATAGCGTCCCCCGACATCGGCGGGAGCCGTGAATACCGCGGCAAAGCGCGCAGCGTCATCGAGTTCCGAACCCGCGTCGGTGATTGCGACAAGGCGCTCAGCCGCATCGAGCCCAGCGTCGGCACAAGCCGCCTCAAAGGCAGCCAAGTGTGACCGGGTTTCGACGGTTGTGCCGGATTTCGAGGCGACAATGAGCCCCGTGTGCTTGAGATCGTCACCAAAAGCTCGGCGCACAGCGGCTGGTGCGGTGCTTGTCAGGAAGGTGAGCTCCACCTCGAGAGCTTTGGCGATAACAGCCGCACCCAGTGACGATCCGCCCATACCGGACAGGACGAAACGGTGCACGCCTCGCTTGGCGAGTTCGTGTCGCAGCTCTTCTGCGCGGGCGATCTCCGGGTGATCTGAAGCGGGCAGGTCAACCCAGCCGAGACGGTTCTCTGCGGTCTGTGCGCTGGAATCGCCCCATAGGTGCGCGTCACGCGCGGCCAGGCGCGACGCGGCGCGAGCTTCCGTGAGGATCGCGAGTTCGTGTTCGTAGGATTCAGCGGAGGCGGGGGAGAGGACGACCTTCATCGCAGGCCCTCCTCGACCGTCTGCACGAGCTCAGCCCAGCTGTCGTCGAACTTCTGCAGGCCCTCTTCTTCCAGAACCCGCATAACGTCGGCGTAGTCAATGCCCGCAGCGGCCAAAGCGTCAAGAACGCTGCTGGCTTCGGCAGCAGTGCCGGTGACGGTGTCGCCCTTGTCCTCGCCGTGGTCCGCGTAGGCGCGCAGGGTCTTCTCCGGCATTGTGTTGACCGTTCCCGGGGCCGTGAGCTCTTCAACATAGAGCGTGTCGCGGTACTCGGGGTTCTTCGTGCCGGTCGAGGCCCACAGCGGACGCTGGCGGTTGGCTCCCGCAGCTTCGAGCACAGCGAAGCGCTCCGAGCTGAACTGCTCTTCGGCAATGCGGTAGGCAGCACGGCAGTTGGCGATGCCGGCTTTGCCGCGCAACGCCATAGCCGCATCGGTGCCGATGTTCTCCAGGCGCTTGTCGACCTCGGTATCAACCCGGGATACGAAAATCGAGGCGACCGAGTAGATGGTGCCGAGGTCGTGGCCTGCTTCTCGCGCCCTTTCAAGGCCGTTGATGTAGGCCTCAACCACCCGGCGGTAGCGATCGAGCGAGAAGATCAGCGTGACATTGACGCTGATGCCCTCAGCCGTGACCGCGGTGATGGCCCGCAGGCCCTCGGGGGTTGCTGGGATTTTGATCATGACGCCGGGCCGGTCGATCATGCGGTGCAGCTTGCGCGCGCATTCAGCTGTGCCCTCGGCATCGTGAGCGAGCGTCGGCGGCACCTCAATCGACACGCGACCGTCACGACCACCCGTTGCGTCATAGACCGGCTCGAGGATGTCGCAGGCGAGCTGGACATCCCGAACGGTCAGGGCATCAACGGCATCCTCTGTCGAGGTGCCGCTGGCCTTGAGCTCGCTCAGCTGGTCTTCGTAGCCGCTTCCTTCCGCAAGTGCGGCTGCGAAGATCGTCGGGTTCGTGGTCACACCGACGACGGAGTCTTCCGCCACGGACTTCGCGAGCGAACCGGATTCGATTCGCGTGCGCGAAAGGTCGTCAAGCCAAATGGATACGCCGTTTGTGCTCAGTGCTTCAAGGCTCACTGTTCCCCCTTGGCCGCGCGGATGGATTCGCGGGCGGCGGCGACAACAGCGTCGGCGGTGATGCCGAATTCCTGGTAGAGGCGCTTGTAGTCGGCGGATGCGCCGAAGTGTTCGAGTGACACGGCTCGTCCGTCCGTTCCGAGGTAGCGGTGCCAGCTCATGGCCGAACCGGCTTCAACCGAAACGCGTGCGCGGATGTGTGATGGCAGAACGCTGTCGCGGTAGTCGGCAGGCTGTGCGTCGAACCATTCGTGGCTGGGCATCGAAACGACGCGCACTGCCGTGCCGTCGTGGCGCAGCTGCTGGGCTGCTTCGAGCGCCAGCTGCACTTCCGAACCGGTAGCCATCAGGATGACTTCAGCGTCAGCGTCGTCGGAAAGCACGTAGGCGCCCTTGGCGGTGTTCTCGGCACCTGCCAGTTCCGTGCGGTCGAACACCGGCAGGTTCTGCCGTGACAGCACGAGGCCGGATGGTCCGTCGGTGCGTTCGAGGATCTTCAGCCACGCGAACACTGTTTCGTTGGCGTCTGCGGGGCGGACAACGTCGAGCCCGGGGATGGCGCGCAGGGAGCTGAGGTGCTCAACCGGCTGGTGGGTTGGTCCGTCTTCGCCCAGGCCGATGGAGTCATGCGTCCACACGAACACGTTCGGCAGGTTCTGCAGAGCTGCCAGGCGAACGGCAGCGCGTTGGTAGTCGGAGAACACGAGGAACGTGCCGGAGTAGGGGCGGGTGGGACCGTGCAGGGCAATGCCGTTGCAGATGAGTCCCGCTGCGAACTCACGAACGCCGAAGTGCAGGTTGCGGCCGTATTCATTGCCGCTGAACATGTCGGAAGAGCGGTCTTCCGGCAGGAAGGACGGGTCGGCCTTGATGAGGGTGTTGTTCGAGCCCGCGAGGTCGGAGGATCCACCCCACAGTTCGGGCATTGCCGCACCGAGCGCCTGCAGGACCTGACCCGAGGCTGCGCGGGTGGCGATGCCCTTGTCGTCGGCGTCGAAAGTCGGCAGGGTGTCTGCAAGACCTTCGGGGAGTTCGCGAGCCTGCAGACGGTCAAACAGTTCGGCGGCTTCCGGATTGGCCGTGCGCCACTGCTGGAAGCGCTCGTCCCATTCCCGCTGTGCTTCGCGGCCGCGCTCAGCTGCCTTTCGGGTGTAGTCGAGGACCGCTGGGGCGACCGCGAACTTCTCTTCGGGGTCGAAGCCCAGCATCTTCTTAGTCTGGGCAATTTCGTCATCGCCCAGTGCGGCGCCGTGCGAAGCACCCGTGTTCTGGGCGTTCGGGGCGGGCCAGGCGATGATGGTCGACAGGCGGATGAACGACGGTCGGTCGTCTTCCTTGGCAGCTTCCACGGCGAGGTGGAGGGCGTCGAGGTCTTCGACGTAGGTGCCGTCTTCCTTGACCCAGGAGACGTGCTGGGTGTGCCAGCCGTATGCGGCGTAGCGCGCTTCGACGTCTTCTGTGAACGCAATCGAGGTGTCGTCTTCAATCGAGATGCGGTTGTCATCCCAGATTACGATGAGGTTGCTCAGGCGCTGTGTGCCGGCAAGCGACGATGCTTCGCCGGACACGCCTTCCTGTAGGTCTCCGTCACCGGCGATGACGAAGATGTTGTGGTCGAAAACGCTTTCGCCCTTCGGAGTCTCCGGGTCGAACAGGCCACGTTCCCGGCGTGCTGCCATTGCCATGCCAACAGCACTGGCAATACCCGAGCCCAGCGGGCCGGTGGTGATTTCGACACCAGCAGTGTGCCCCACCTCGGGGTGGCCGGGAGTGAGCGAACCCCACTGGCGCAGCTGCTTGATGTCGTCCAGTTCCAGCCCGTAGCCGGTGAGGAACAGCTGAACGTACTGCGTGAGGCTGGCGTGTCCGGCCGACAGAACGAAACGGTCGCGGCCCACCCAGTCCGGGTCGGCGGGGCTGTGGGTCATCGCGTATTGGTACAGGTAGTGCGCTGCCGGGGCGAGGCTCATAGCCGTACCCGGGTGGCCGTTGCCGGCGGCCTGAACGGCATCAGCGGCGAGAAGTCGAGCGGTGTTGACAGCAGCCTGATCTTCAGCAGACCAGTTCAGCGGGCTCATGCGTAGGTTCCTCCTGTTGACGTGCGTCCACACCAACTGTAACGGGCGCGCGCACCGGGTGGGAGCTGGTATTCACAGGCACAGCGGATAGAATGGGCGGACGCTGGGAAAATCCAGTGAGAATCTTCGCGTCGATTAACAGGAAGTGAATGCGTGAGCGCTCATCAGCAGCACCAAGCAGAACGTCCGCTGCAGCGTCTTCGGGATGAACAGCGACCGGCTGCTTCGGTTGAGAACCGCAGCCGCTTCATGGCTTTCGTTTCGCTCACCAAACCCCGCGTTATCGAGCTGCTGCTCGTTACGACGGCGCCGGTGATGTTCCTTGCCGAACGCGGACTGCCCAACCTGTGGCTCATCATCGCCACCCTGATCGGCGGTTCGGCGGCAGCGGCATCGGCGTCTGTTTTCAACTCGATTTTCGACCGCGATATCGATGCCCGCATGGCGCGCACCGAAACCCGTCCGCTCGTCACGGGTGAAATTTCGGTGAAGGAAGCAACGATCTTCGCCTTCACGCTGGCCATCGGCTCGATCCTGTGGATGGGCGGCTTCACCAACTGGGTTGCGGCCGGTCTGACCGCCGCCGCGATCCTCCTGTACGCCGTCTTCTACACCATGATCCTCAAGCGCCGCACCACCCAGAACATCGTCTGGGGAGGCGCCGCTGGCTGCATGCCGGTTTTCATCGGCTGGTCAGCTGTCACCGGTTCGCTCGACTGGGCTCCCGTCGCGCTGTTCCTGGTGGTGTTCTTCTGGACTCCGCCGCACTACTGGCCGCTGGCCATTAAGTACAAGGCGGACTACGAAGCTGCGGATGTTCCGATGCTTCCGAACAAGGTTCCGCCGAAGACCGTCGGCGTGCAGATGATCGGCTACACCGTGGCCATGATCGCAGCATCCCTGGCAGTTATCCCGCTGGCGCCCATGGGGCCGCTCTACGCGGTTGTCGCTCTGGGCTCCGGTGCTTGGTTCCTGTGGGAGTGCATCACCTTCCTCAAGCGCGCCAAGAAGGGTCTGAGCGGAACCCAGTTGAAGGCAATGCGCGTGTTCCACGGATCCATCACCTATCTGTCGATCCTGTTCCTGGCAGTTGCCATCGACCCGTTCCTCAACCCGTTCATCGGCTGATGTTCTGAAAGCTGAAAGAGCGGGGCCGGTGAGAATCAGTTCTCACCGGCCCCGCGTTTTTCTGTCTGCTGTTGGTGGGCTCTGCTGACGAGGATGGCGGCCGGTGTTCAGGAGACTGCTGTGAAAGCAAGGGTGCTCACGCCGCTATCCGAGTAGTGCGCTTCGCGCTGCGATCTTTGACGGACCCACTCCTGAGCCTCAGTCTTCCTCAAAACCTGCCGCGTGCAGTGATGCGTAGAGGCCGCCAGAGGCAATGAGTTCGGCATGCGATCCCTGTTCGACAATCCGACCTTTGTTCATGACGACGATGACATCGGCATTGCGGATGGTCGACAGACGGTGGGCGATGACGAAGCTCGTCCGTCCGGCCTGCAGGCGGTTCATAGCCTCCTGCACGAGCACCTCTGTTCGGGTGTCGACGTTCGAGGTCGCCTCGTCGAGGATGAGGATCGTCGGCTCGGAGGCGAAGGCGCGCGCAATCGTGATGAGCTGGCGCTCACCGGCCGATATGTTGTCCGCCGTCTCCGTGATGACAGAGTCCAGCCCGTCGGGGAGGTGCTTGGCGAAGCGATCGACATAGGCGGCCTCGGCCGCAGCCTCGATGGCCTGCCGGTCGGCGTTCTCGTTGCCGTATGCGATGTTGTCCCGAATGCTTCCCTCGAACAGCCAGGTGTCCTGCAGGACCATTCCGATCGGCCGGCGCAGATCCGTCCGGCTCATATCGCGCACATCCCGGCCGTCGATGCGGATGGCTCCGGAGTCGACGTCGTAGAAGCGCATGAGCAGGTTGACGACCGTCGTCTTGCCTGCGCCGGTGGGCCCCACGACGGCGATCGTCTGGCCCGGCTCGGCGGTGAGGGAGAGGCCCTTGATGAGCTTCGCCTCGGGATCATAGGAGAAGTCGACCTCATCGAACTCGACCCGACCGGCGGTCGGGGAGAACGGCTCGGCATCGGCGTTCGGGGTCTCCTCGGGTGCGTCGAGCAGCTCGTAGACGCGTTCGGCGCTGGCGGCCGCCGACTGCAGCCGCGAGGCCATGCCGCCCAGCTGCCCGAAGGTCTGGGAGAACTGGCGGGAGTACCAGACGAACGCCTGCACGACGCCGAGCGTGAGGGCCCCTCCGGCCACGAGGGCCGCGCCGAGGATGGCAGTGGCCACGAAGACGAGGTTCGACACGAAGAGCATCGCCGGCATCATCGAGCCCGACAGGATCTGGGCGCGCACACTGGAGGAGTAGACGTCCGCGTTCATCTTCTCGAACTCCTCGCGGGCAGTCGGAAGGCCGCCGTGGACGCGCAGCAGCGACAGGCCGGAGATCGACTCCTCGACATGCGCGTTGAGCTCGCCGGTCGTGGTCCACTGCTTCTTGAACTGCCTCTGGCTGGGCACGCCGACTAGGGCGAAGATGATCGCCGTCAGCGGGATCGCGGCAATCGCGACGAGCGCCAGCTGCCAGGACAGGGTGAACATGACGGCGAGCACGCCGACGAAGGTGATGACGCTCGTGATGATCTGCTGCAGGTTCTCATTGGCGACCTGCGTGAGATTGTCGAGGTCGTTGTTGAGCCTGGAGAGGACATCGCCGCGGCGCTGGCGGTCCGAGTACGACAGGGGCACGCGGTGGAGCTTCGCCTCGACGCGCGTGCGCATGCCGCTCATGACGGTGTTGACCACGCCGATGCTCACGCGCCCGCCGATGTAGGTGAACAGCGACGACAGCGCGTAGACGGCCACGCCCAGCATGACGAGCCGGCCGATGAGGCCGAAGTCCATGCCGGCGCCGGGCACGACGTCCATCGTGTCGAGGACGGCCGCGAGATCGGACTGCCCGCCGGCCTGGAGCTCCGCGGCGGCCTCCGCCGTCGACTGTCCGGGCGAGGTCTTCGACGACAGATAGCCGGCGAACACGGCGTCGGTCGCCAGGCCGAAGACATACGGCGCGGCGATCGTGAGCACCGTTCCGATGAACAGCGTGATGACGGTGATGACCATCTGGCCGCGGTGGGCGCCGAATTCGCCGATCACGCGGCGGACGGTCTTCCAGAAGTGCGTCGACTTCTCGTTCGGCGGACGCTCATCGCTCATGGCTGACTCCCGTCTGCGATTCGACGATCTCGCGGTAGACCTCGGAGGACTCGACGAGCTCGCTGTGCGTGCCCACCGCGACTGCGCGGCCGGCGTCGAGGACGACGATCTGATCGGCCTTCTCAGCTGTGGAGCAGCGCTGTGTGACGACGACCTGCGTGCGTTCCCCGGGCGCGTCGATTCTGGAGCGCACTGCGGCCTCCGTGGTCGTGTCGAGGGCGGAGAACGAATCGTCGAACATGAGGATCGGGCTTGTGCGGACGAGCGCCATGGCGATCGCCAGGCGCTGCCGCTGTCCGCCCGAGAGGTTGGTGCCGCCCTGGTTCACGGTGAACTCCGTCTGGCCGTCGAGCCGCTCGACGTACTCCCACGCCTGCGCGGTCTGCAGGGCCTCGCGGATCTCGGCGTCCGAGGCGGTCGGATTGCCCTTGCGCAGATTTCCTGCGATCGTGTCGGCGAAGACCTGCGGCTTCTGCGGCACATAGCCGAACTGGGCGCTGCGGGTATCAGCAGTGAGATCGCCAGCCGGCACGCCCCCGATGCGAACTGAGCCGCTCGTCGGCTCGAGCAGGCCGACGATGAGCTGCATGAGCACCGTCTTGCCGGAGCCCGTCGCGCCGATGACGGCGGTCGTGGTTCCCGGTGCAGCGGAGAAGGACACGTCGGAGACGACGGGCGCCTCGGCCCCGGGGAAGCAGAAGGTGACGCCGGCGAGCTCGAGGGCGCCCGGGGCGGGCAACTCGTCGACGTCGCCGGAGCGCGTCTGCGCCGGCTCCGTCTTGAGCACGTTCCAGATGCGGCCGGCCGCGACTTCGGCGCGCGGCAGCATCATGGCCAAGAACGAGGCCATCATGACGCCCATGAGGATGAGCATGAGGTACTGCGTGAACGCCATGAGCGTGCCGACCTGCGTATCGCCCGATTCGACGCCGAGGGCGCCGAACCAGATGATCGCCATCTCGCCGAGTCCGACGACGAGCATGATGAGCGGAAAGAGCGTCACGAAGTACTTGCCGACGGTCATATAGGCATCCGTCATCGACCTGTTGACCTCGGCGTAGCGCTGCTTTTCGCGGTCCTCCTTCACGAAGGCCCGGATGACGCGCAGGCCGGACAGCTGCTGAGCCAGAACCGAGCCCATGGCGTCCAGCCGCTCCTGCATGGCGCGGAAGCTCGGCACCATGCCGCGGATGGCCCACACCATGACGATGACGAGCAGCCCGACTGTCACGAGAACGGTCCAGGACAGCTTGACGTCCTGGGTCATCGCCATGATGAGTCCGCCGGCGGCCGTGAACGGGGCCATGATCGTGATCGACATGGCCATGGTGAGGAACTGCTGGACCTGGCGGACGTCATTCGTCGAGCGGGTCACGAGGCTGGAGGAGCTGAACTCCGCCAGCTCCTGGAATCCGAAGGACGAGACCTTGTCGAAGAACGCCGAGCGGATCCGCTGCGCTCCCTTGAGCGAGGCGTAGGCGCCGCAGGCGATCGCGAGGACGTTGGCGATGACCTGCCCAAAGGTGACGGCGAGCATGATGCCTCCCAGGCGCCACACCTCGGCGGTGTTGCCCACGGCGATGCCGTCGTCGACGACCCGCGCGTTGAGCGCCGGCAGCGCAAGGGATGCGGCGATCTGCAGGGCCTCAAAAAAGAGCAGGCCCAACAGCGCAGGCCAAAGGGGCAGGACGAACCTGCGGAAAAGACGCAGAAGCATGCGTCAAGCTCGGCTGTCAGCTGGTTCGAGAATATCGTCGGCGGGGTGCGCTGGAGCGGCCTTCCACGAATAGTTGGACATGATGGCGAAGACCGCGGCCATAATGACCAGCGTCAGCCCGAACATGTGAACGAGCACAATGCCAATCGGCAGGCCGGTGAAGTACTGCACGTAGCCGATCAGGCCCTGAAGCACTGTGACGACCAGCAGGAAGTCGATGGCGCGAGCCTGGGGGACTGCTCCTTCTTTTGCCGCGATAACGCGAGTCCACACCGCGGTGATCACCATGAGCCACACCGGGAATGCGTGGAAGCGCGCCATCCATACGGTGGGCAGACCGTTGCGGGCGGATTCGCGGTCGCCCGCGTGCGGGCCGGCTCCGGTGGTGAGAACACCGAATACAAGGACAACGACGAGCAGAGCAGCAATAACCCACATGAGCTTGCGCAGCTTCTGCGGGCCAACAGGGCGGCGCGGACCGGGTCCGGAATACACACGCACAATCAGGTACGCGGCGACCGCGACCGATGCGGCCGATGGAATGAAATGGCTGGCGACAACCCAGGGGTTGAGTTTGCTCAGCACTGACAGACCGCCGATGACAGCCTGGACCGGCACAACCATGAGGAGTGCAAATGTCGACCACGCAAGTTCGGGCCGTTCGCGCCGCCACGGCCAGACCACGATGAGCGCAGCCAGGCAGATGAGGCCCAGAACAACACCCAGGACGCGGTTGCCGAACTCAATGAAGCCGTGAATGCCCATCTCCGGGGTGTTGGTGAGCGATCCGGGTTCGCACATGGGCCAGTCGGAGCATCCCAAACCGGAGCCTGTCAGGCGCACAGCGGTCGAGGTGACGATGATGCTCACCTGCGCGATGAGAACAACCCATGCAGCGACGCGAATGCGGCGGGGGAGAGTCGTGGTGTTGTGCGGTTGGGCCGCGGAAAGATCAGAGGCGGAGGTCGACATAGGGCCTATTCTCTCACCTGTCGTCGAAAGAGAACCAACGGCGAGCCGCTGCCGCTGCAATGACCGCCCAGACAGTGAGGACGAGCAGGCTCATCCAATCGAAGCGGCCGTCGATGATTGCTCTGCGCAGAGCAGAGCCCAACGCCCCAGACGGCAGGAAGCCGACGATTGCACCCCACGCGCCCCCGTGATCGATGAGCAGTCCGCCCCCGCCTGCCATGGCGGCCCACAGAAGGTTCGCAAAGGCGAGCACCGCCTCGGGCCTCATGGTGCCCGCCATGAGTAGACCCAAGCCGACGAAGGCCGCTGTGCCCAAGACAGCGCTGATGACAACGGCTGCGATGTTGACGTTGGCGTCCAGACCGAGAAATGCCGCGCAGGCAAAGGCGAGTGCGTACTGGACGACGGTCACGCCGAGTACTGCGATGATCTTGCCTGCCACGAGTCCACTTGCGCCCAGCGGGGTGGTGGCGGTGTGGCGCAGAACCCCGTAGCGGCGCTCAAAAGCAGTTGCGATCGCCTGACCCGTGAAGGCGTTGGAGGCAATCGACACACCGAGCACGCCTGCCAGCGCGACAGCCGTGTGGTTGCTGCCGGTGTAGCCGAAGACTTCGAGTATGTCTGTCAGTGACAGGGTGAACAGAATGGCCAGGGGCAGCACGATCGACAGGATGAGCTGTTCGCCATTGCCCAGGATTGCCTTGGCCTCAAACGCTGCCCGAGCTGCTATCCGGCGAAAAGCCGGTGCGGGCTGCTGGTGGAGCTCGTTGGACTGTGTGTCGGGTGTGTGCGCGCTCACCGCAGGCTCCTTCCCGTCAGCTGGAGGAAGACATCCCCCAGGTCACCGGAGCTCATGGACAGGCCGGTCAGCTCTGCTCCGCTGGCTGCGATCTCCGCGGTGATCTGGCTGAGGTCATCGGCGCTGAAGGTGCCGGCTGAGTTCATAGCCGTTGCCGAGGTGGGGCTCAAGCCCCAGCGGGACCGCAGCTTTTCGCTGAGCTCGCTTGGGGGAGCGTCCGCGAAGGTCAGGCGCAGGGCCGACGCACGACCGGCGGTGAGTTCCGATGGTGTTCCCTCGGCGATGATCTGTCCGTGGTCGACGATGTGGACGTTGTCGGCGAGCTCTTGCGCGTCGGACATGTTGTGGGTGGTCAAAACGACAGCGGTTCCACTGTCGGCGAGGCTGCTGACGATTTCCTTGACTGCCAGGGATGCCTGCGGGTCGAGTCCCGCCGTCGGTTCGTCGAGGAACACCAGGCTGGGCCTGCCGATGAGTGCTGCGGCCAGGCCCACTCGCTGTTTCTGTCCGCCGGAGAGCCGACGGATGGACCTGTCGGCGAAAGAGCGGATTCCAAGCTGATCCATGAGCTCGTTCGGGTCAGCAGGATCTGCGTACATGTGAGCCAGGTGTTTGAGGATCGCCGGCGGCTTTGCGGCCATCGGCAGCCCACCATCCTGCAGCATGACCCCGATCATGGCTCTGGCCTGAGTCTCCAGAGGGCTGAGGCCGAAGACTTTAACGGTTCCGGACTGCGGGCGAAGAAGGCCCGTGCACAGTGAGATGAGTGTGGACTTGCCGGCCCCGTTGGGGCCCAGAACCGCGGTCGTCATACCCGGTTCAACAGAAAGCGAAATTCCGTCGACGGCAGGGCTGCGGCCGTAGGAATATCGCACGTTGCGGACTTGGAGAGCTGTCACAGGTGCCAACTGTAGCCGGCGCGCCGATCGATCCGGGAGGATGCCCCCGCCCAGCGGTTGTGGAACAATTTAGGGCACATTAATGTTATTGAATGGTGATGAGGCGAAAAGCCTCGCAAATCAACACTACAAGGCAGGTTATGTCTCAGCAGAGTTCGCAGGCTGTGCTGCGCACCCGTGCGCGGGTGCTGCAGGCGGTGTTGGACCACGGTCCGATCACCGCTGCCAGTATCGCCCGCCAGCTCGATCTGACCGCCGCTGCCATCAGGCGGCACCTCGACGCTCTGACAGACGAAGGGGCAATCGAGGTACGCGAACTCGCCGGTGCGAAGACCGGTCGGGGACGGCCGGCACGGCACTACGTGGTCTCGACCGCGGGGCACAGCAGGATCAGCCACTCCTATGACGAGCTGACCGTGGAAGCACTCGAATTCCTCGAAGATAAGCTGGGGGAGGGCGCGATCGAAGAGTTCGCCAGGCAGCGAATCGGCGAACTCATGGAGCGTGTCGAAGCGCGCGTCGGCCGGCGATCGGCAACCGTGGCGGGACGCTCACGCGATCTCGCCGCAGCGCTGGACGACGAAGGCTACGCGGCATCGGCCATTCCGGTGGCGGTGGGAACACCGCTGGAGGCCATGCAGCTGTGCCAAGGGCACTGCCCCATACACAAAGCTGCCGCAAGGTATCCGCAGTTCTGCGAAGCAGAGCTCGATGCCTTCTCTGAATTTCTGGGCGTAGACATCAGGCGCCTGTCGACGCTCGCGGCCGGCGGCCACGTGTGCAACACACACGTGCCGACCTCGGACGTCAACAGACCGCTGATCGATGCGCCGGATCAAAACCAAGGAGGAGCAAGGTGACTGACACCACTGAATCCAACTGGATTCTGGAAGCCAATCCCGAACTGAAGGACATCGGGAACGCCTACGAATACGGCTGGCGAGATTCTGATGAAGCAGGCGCCAATGCTCAGCGCGGGCTCAATGAGGATGTCGTCCGCAACATTTCGAAGCTGAAGGACGAGCCCGAATGGATGCTGCAGCGCCGCCTGCGCGCGCTCGAGCTCTTTGAGAAGAAGCCGCTGCCGCAGTGGGGCCCGGACCTGGGCGACATCGACTTCGACAGCATCAAGTACTTTGTGCGCTCCACCGAGGAGCAGGCGCAGACGTGGGACGACCTGCCGGAGGACATCAAGAACACCTACGATCGCCTGGGAATCCCTGAGGCTGAAAAGCAGCGCCTGGTCGCAGGTGTTGCCGCCCAGTACGAATCCGAGGTCGTGTACCACAAGATCAACGAAGAGCTGGAACGCCAGGGCGTCATCTTCGTTGACACGGACACCGGTCTGCGGGACTACCCGGAGATCTTCGAAGAGTACTTCGGCACCGTCATCCCGTCTGGTGACAACAAGTTCTCCGCGCTCAACACCGCGGTGTGGTCCGGCGGTTCGTTCGTCTACGTCCCCAAGGGCGTTCACGTCGAAATTCCGCTGCAGGCCTACTTCCGCATCAACACCGAGAACATGGGCCAGTTCGAGCGCACGCTCATCATCGCCGACGAAGGTTCGTCGGTGCACTACGTCGAAGGCTGCACCGCTCCGATCTACAAGTCAGACTCGCTGCACTCGGCGGTCGTCGAAATCGTCGCCAAGAAAGGCGCAAAGGTTCGCTACACGACCGTCCAGAACTGGTCGAACAACGTGTACAACCTCGTGACCAAGCGCGCGATCGCCGAAGAGGGCGCCACCATGGAGTGGATCGACGGCAACATCGGTTCGAAGGTCACCATGAAGTACCCGGCCATCTGGCTGACCGGTGAGCACGCTCGCGGTGAAACCCTGTCGGTTGCCTTCGCCGGCTCCGGTCAGGATCAGGACACCGGTTCGAAGATGGTGCACGCCGCTCCGAACACGTCCTCGAACATCGTTGCGAAGTCCGTTGCCCGCGGCGGCGGCCGTTCCGCATACCGCGGACTCGTGCACGTCTACCCGAACGCGTCCGGTTCGGCCAACAACGTGCTGTGTGACGCCCTGCTGGTGGACAACCATTCGCGTTCGGACACGTACCCGTACATCGACATCCGCAACGACGATGTCACGCTGGGCCACGAGGCAACCGTGTCGAAGGTGTCGGCAGACCAGCTGTTCTACCTCATGAGCCGCGGCCTGGACGAAACCGAGGCCTACGCCATGATCGTCCGCGGCTTCGTCGAGCCCATTGCGCGCGAACTGCCGATGGAATACGCACTCGAACTCAACCGCCTTATCGAACTTCAGATGGAAGGCGCGGTCGGCTGATCACCTCAGCGAAGACCACGCCGACTGTCAAAGGAGAGAAATGACCCAGACCTCGAGCAGCACCGCTTCCAAGCAGGTGCCTGCCACCACTCGTTCGCAGCGTACGCGCAGCTTCGACATTGCCGATTTCCCGGCGGTAACCGGCCGGGAAGAAGAATGGCGCTTCAGCCCGGTCAAGAAGCTTGACGCGCTTCTTCAGAACCAGTCCGGAAGCGGTTCGCTGGGCCGTGAAGAGACGTTGCCCGAAGGCGTCACCGTCGAGAGGATCACGCTGGAGCGTGCTCGTGAACTCGGCGCCGTGGCACCGGAAGACCTCCCGGCTGTCGTTGCCGCAAACCAGGCTGAAGCCGTCACCCACTACTCGGTGGAAGCCGGCGCTGAAATCAGCGAACCTGTTCGCATCGACCTCACGGGTGAAGGCGGCCTCGTCCACGGCCACACCCTCGTGACCGTCGGCGACAATGCCCACGTCGACTTCATCGTCACCCACAAGGGCGCTGTCGACTACAGCGAGCTCATCACGACCGTTGTGGGCGACGGCGCAAACGTCGACTTCATCGAACTGCAGCTGTGGGACGACACCGCCCTGCACGCCGCGCAGCACGATGCTGTCGTCGGCAAGGACGCGTACTTCAAGCACGTGCAGATCACGCTCGGCGGAAAGATCGTGCGTCTGAACACCAACGTCCGCTACTCCGCACCCGGCGGGGAAGCCGAAATGTACGGCCTGTACTTTGCCGATGCCGGACAGCACTTCGAACACCGCACCTACGTGGACCACAACACCCCGAAGGCCGTGTCGAACGTGCTCTACAAGGGCGCCCTCTACGGCAAGGACGCGCGCACCGTCTGGATTGGCGATGTGCTCATCCGCCCCGAGGCCCTTGGCATCGACACCTACGAAATGAACCGCAACCTGCTGCTGAGCAAGGGTGCACGCGCCGACTCGGTTCCGAACCTGGAAATCGAAACCGGCGAAATCGAAGGTGCCGGTCACGCATCGTCGACCGGACAGTTCGACGAAGAGCACCTGTTCTACCTCATGAGCCGCGGCATTCCCGAAGACGAAGCACGCCGCCTTGTGGTGCGCGGCTTCTTCAACGAAATCATCCAGAAGATCGAAAACGAGGAAGTCGAAGACGTCCTCAACCAGAAGATCGAAGAAGAGCTCGCCCGGAGCATGGCCGAATGAGCGGCAAGCCGGCACTGAAATCGGACGAGCTCGCAGTCGGCACCGCCGTCCGCGTGGTGATCGACGACGTCGAAGTGTGCATTGCGCGCACGGAAGACGGTGCGGTCCACGCCGTCAACGACGTCTGCACGCACGGCGAAGTATCGCTTGCCGAAGGCGAAGTCTCGGGCTGTTCGATCGAATGCTGGCTGCACGGCTCGGCCTTCGACCTCACAACGGGCGAGCCGCAGTCACCGCCGGCTTTTGAGCCAGTCGCCGTCTACGCCGCCGAAGAGCGCGACGGCACGATCTTCGTAGACATAAACTCGACGCACTGAAAGCAGGAAACATGTCCATTCTCTCTATCCGCGACCTCCACGTCAGCGTAGAAACCGACGAAGGCCCCAAGGAGATCCTCAAGGGCCTGTCTCTCGACATCAACTCGAAGAAGACCCACACCGTTATGGGCCCCAACGGCTCGGGTAAGTCGACCCTGGCCTACGCTCTGGCTGGCCACCCCGCCTACACCATCACCTCGGGCACGATTGAGCTCGACGGTGAAGACATCACCGAAATGGAAGCCGACGAACGCGCCAAGGCCGGCCTGTTCCTCGCAATGCAGTACCCCGTGGAAGTTCCCGGCGTGACCGTCACAAACTTCCTGCGCTCGGCCAAGACCGCCATCGACGGCGAGGCGCCGAAGCTGCGCACCTGGTCGAAGGAACTGGGCGAAGCAATGGAGAAGCTGCGCGTTGACCCGGCGTTTGCCACCCGCAACGTCAACGAAGGATTCTCCGGCGGTGAAAAGAAGCGCCATGAAATCCTCCAGATGGAGCTGCTCAAGCCGCGTTTTGCGATCCTCGACGAAACCGACTCCGGTCTGGACGTCGACGCCCTGCGCATCGTGTCCGAAGGCGTTAACCGCGCCAAGGAGAACACGGACGTCGGCATCCTGCTCATCACCCACTACACGCGCATCCTGCAGTACATCAAGCCGGACTTCGTGCATGTGATCGTCGACGGCAAGATCGTCGAAGAGGGTGGCCCGGAACTGGCCGAGCGTCTGGAGAACGAAGGCTACGACCGCTTCTTCCAGAACGCCTGATCCAACAAGGAGGACAGTGTGACCGAAGTCATCGACTCGCCGAGCAACGCCTCGGCAGAAGAAGTCACAGAAGCGCTCCTTGACGTCGTCGACCCGGAACTCGGCGTCAACGTCGTCGACCTCGGGCTCGTCTACGGGGTTGTTGTCGAAGAAGACGGCACTGCTGTCATCGACATCACCCTGACCTCGGCGGCGTGCCCGCTGAGCGACGTCATCGAGGACCAGATTGCCCAGGCTCTCGACGGGATCGTCCCGGCATTCCGCCTTAACTGGATCTGGATGCCGCCGTGGGGTCCCGAGAAGATCACGGAAGACGGCCGCATGCAGATGCGCGCTTTGGGCTTCAACATCTGATCATCTGATGTTTTGGGGGCGGGTAGAATCTACCCGCCCCCACACTTATTTCTAGGAGTTCTGTGACGATCATCGCCGCCGTTGACGGTTCCGCTCTTGGCAATCCCGGCCCCGCCGGGTGGGCCTGGTACATCAGCGAGGACCAGTGGGCCTCGGGTGGGTGGCCCAAAGCGACGAACAACCGCGGAGAGCTGCAGGCTGTCATCGAACTGCTGCGGGCCGTTGAGGATTCCGGTTCGGATGTTCACGTTCTGTGCGATTCGCAGTACGCTATCAACTCCATCACCAAGTGGATGGCCGGGTGGAAGAAGCGCGGATGGAAAAAGGCCGACGGCAAGCCCGTGCTCAACGACGATCTGATGAAGCAGCTGGACGAACTCATGTCTGCCGCCAAGTCTGCGGGCCGTTCCATTACCTACGAATGGGTGAAGGGCCACGCAGATCACCAGATGAACGAAAGGGCTGACGACCTCGCCCGCGCCGCTGCCGGCGCATACCAGAACGGCACGGAACCCGACAGCGGTCCCGGTTTTGCGGGAACTGTCGGAGACACCCGCAAGCCCGCCGATACCCGGGCAGAAGAGAACTCCCCAGAAGGCACCTCGGCAGCAGGCGCCTCTGCAGCCGGCAGCCCGGCCTCGGAAGAATCAGCCGAAGACACCGTGCGCATCTGGGCCGATGTCCCGCGGGACATCGCCTCCGCAATTGCTGAACAGGCACGCAGCGAGGGCGTCCGCCCGCAGGACTACCTGGCGGGCCTCGTTGAGAAGGCGGTCCGTGGATGATCGCCGCTTCCGGTCTTGAAATCACCGTCGGAGCACGCGTGCTCATGTCCGATGTCACCTTCCGGGTGGAAAAGGGCGACCGGGTTGGCCTGGTCGGGCGCAATGGCGCGGGCAAGACAACCTTGACGAAAGTGCTCATGGACGAGGTGCCGCCGAGTGCCGGACAGGTGTTCCGGTCTGGTTCGGTCGGCTATCTGCCGCAGGACCCGAGGACCGGCAACCTCCGCATGACGGGCAAAGAGAGGATCCTGGCAGGACGTGAGCTCGATGTGCTCGCCAAACGTCTGCGCCGGACCGAAGAGCAGATGTCCTCGCCAGACCCGGACACTGCATCGAAGGCAATCGACAAGTACCCCCGGATTGAAGACGAGTTCATCGCGGCCGGAGGCTACGCGGCAGAGTCCGAAGCCCTTGCGATCGCAGCTAATTTGGGGCTGGACGCTGAGCTTTTGAAACAGGAGCTTGAGACTCTGTCCGGTGGTCAGCGGCGCAGAGTGGAGCTTGCCCGCATCCTGTTCGAAGCGCCGAAGACCATGATCTTGGACGAACCGACCAACCACCTGGATGCCGAAAGCGTTCTGTGGCTGCGCGACTACCTCGCCAAATACCCCGGCGGGCTCATTATCATTTCGCACGACCTCGATTTGATCGACGAGGTTGTCAACAAGGTGTTCTTCCTTGACGCCACGCGTCAGTGCATTGACATCTACTCGATGGGCTATCGCCAGTACCTCAAACAGCGCGAAGACGATGAGCGGCGCAGGAGGCGCGAACGCGCCAACGCTGAAAAGAAAGCGGCGGCCCTGCACGCCCAGGCCGACAAGATGCGCGCGAAAGCCACAAAGACCGTCGCCGCGCAGAACATGGCCAAGCGCGCCGACCGCCTGCTGGCCGGCACACAGGGCGAGAGGCAGCGCGAAAAGGTCGCAGACCTCAGGTTCCCCGAACCGGCCAAGTGCGGCCGAGTACCGCTTGAAGCCAAGGGCTTGTCCAAGGCCTACGGTTCAACAGAGGTATTCACGGGTGTTGACCTCGCTGTTGACCGGGGGACGCGCGTGGTCATTCTCGGCTTCAACGGCGCCGGCAAGACAACCCTTCTGCGGCTTCTGGCTGGTGTCGAAGAGCCCGACAGCGGCGAAGTCGTGGCCGGGCACGGTCTTAAGCTCGGCTATTTTGCGCAGGAACACGACACTCTGGACCTCGACCGGACGGTTCTGGAGAACATGCAGTCAGCCGCACCAGACTCGTTTGACGACACGAAGGTGCGCACCGTGCTCGGTTCGTTCCTGTTCTCCGGCGACGATGTCGATAAACCCGCCAGTGTGCTCTCCGGTGGTGAGAAGACCCGCCTGGCCCTTGCGTGCCTCGTGGTGTCCTCAGCAAACGTGCTTCTTCTTGACGAACCGACAAACAACCTCGACCCCCAGTCGAGGGTTGAGATCCTCTCAGCCATTGAGCGCTACGAGGGTGCGATTCTGCTGGTGACACACGATGCGGGCGCAGTTGAGGCTCTTAACCCCGACCGGGTGCTTCTCCTGCCTGACGCAGACGAAGACCTGTGGAGCGACGACTACCTGGAGCTTGTCGAGCTGGCCTGAGTCGCCCTTGCGCGGCTGGGTGCGCTTGGGCCTGTGTTCGGCCGAGCAGCTTGCTTCAGCCCCAGCCCTGAGAATCCAATGCGGCGTCCTCGTCGTCTTCTGCCGAACGGTCGCGGCGACCTGACTTCACACGGCGTCGGCCGTCGCCGTAGCGACTTCCTGACGCCCGCACTCCGTGGGCGATAGCTGCCTTTTCCAGGACAACGTAGTCGGTGTTCTCTTCGGTCTTGCCTTCTGCAATTGCTTTGCGCTCCCGCACCAGCGCGACGATGAGAGCGCCGAGGGCCATGAGGCCGAACAGAATCCACTGCATCGTGTAGGACAGGTGGGAACCCGGGTCGACAGACGGCTTCGGCAGCGTCTGCAGGGACTGTTGCGCCTGCGGGTTTTCGGAGCCCACCTGGAGGTACAGACCCGTGTAGCCGCCCTCGTAGCCGTTCATGACCTTCGGGTCGAGCTGCTTGACGGTGCCGGGTGTGTTGTCGTCGGCATCGCCTTCTTCTGCCGGGCGGATCCAACCGTCAACCGTGACGGTGCCAGAAGGGGGAGCGGGGACGCTGCTCGGATCCGGATCGCTGGAGCTGGCGGTCCAGCCGCGCACAACCGCAACAGGACCGGCTTCGGTATTCAGGGGTGTCACGACGAAGTAGCCGGGTTGGCCGCTTAAGGGCCTGTTGCGCGCCAGTACCGTGCGCTCAGCGTCGTAGGTTCCGGTGACGGTCACGTGTTTCCAGTCGTCGTCATCCGGCAGTTGATCCGATGCCGATGGCACCGCGGCGTCCAGCTGCTGTGGTTGGGCACTGTAGTTGGCTTCGATGCGCTGGATTTCAGCGTTTCGGGCTTCCCGGCGGCTGTTCTGCCAGTTGGCCAAAAGCGCACAGGCAATGGCGAAGATGATCGCAATGGCGATGTAGCGAAGCCATTTTGCGGAGAAGATGAATCCGTAGCGCACTTATCCAGCTCCTGGGGGGATACGATCTGCGGGCACAGTTTCACGCAGAAATGATCGAAGTGTGAGGAATTCTTCGAGGGTTTCTCGATGCAGACTGCAGGCGAGCCACACTTTGCGGCGTTCGTCCGAGTGCAGTTTCGGGTTGTTCCACAGGAGCGCCCACGACGCCAATGCTGGGCAGCCTTTGGCTGAGCACTGCAGGTCAGTCATCGTCGCCCTCCACGATTTCGCCGTCGATGATGATCGGATCGTCGAAATCAGAGTGGTCCGGTTGGCTTCGTTCGCTCGGTGAGCCGAGCGAGGCGGCCGTCGGCACGGACGGCTCGGCGTCGGTTTGCTGGTAGCGGCGCTTGACCGCGTTGGCTATGAGAACTGCGATCCAGGGCAGAACAACGGCGCCGGCGACGAGCGTCCAGCGAAACCAGCCGTGTGCAAAGACCGCACCGACAAAGCAGACCATGCGAATGGCCATGAGAATCAGGTATTTGCGGGTGCGGGCGTTGAGATCAGCTTCGTGAGATTCGCTGGCCGAGGTGATGCTGACCGCGGGCCTGCTCTTCACGTTTCCCCACCTTTCAAACGGACTACAAAAGCATATCGCTCCTTTGTTGTGCAGCCACGCCCCACTGGGCTTTAGGCTAGGTTGGGAGAGATTGACTTCAGACTGAAAGGATCAGCGTGGCTGAACCCCGTGTTGTTCTTGTAACCGGCGGAAACCGCGGCATCGGTCGCACGATCGCCGAACGTTTCCTCGCCCAGGGCGACAAGGTCGCCGTCACCTCGCGCAACGGCGATGCTCCCGAAGGAGCTTTCGCAGTCGCCGCAGACGTCACGGACCTCGCGTCGCTCGAAGCGGCCTACGAGGCCATTGAAAAGGAGCTGGGCACGGTTGACGTCGTTGTGGCCAATGCCGGCATCACGCGCGACAACCTGCTGATGCGCATGTCGGAAGAGGACTTCGAGCAGGTCATCGACACCAACCTCACCGGCGTGTACCGCACCGTCAAGCCGGGCATCACCAACATGATCCGCTCGCGGTTCGGCCGCATCATCTTCATCTCCTCCGTTTCCGGTCTTTACGGCGTGCCCGGCCAGTTCAACTATTCGGCGGCTAAGGCCGGACTCGTGGGCATGGCACGTTCACTCACCCGCGAACTCGGTGCGCGCGGCATCACCGCAAACGTCGTAGCTCCCGGCTTCATCAAGACGGACATGACGGACGAACTGCCCGAGAAGCAGCAGAAGGAATACCTCGACACCATCCCGGCTAAGCGCTTCGCCCTTCCCGAAGAGGTTGCGGGCGTCGTCGCCTGGCTCGCATCGGACGATGCCGCCTATATCTCCGGCGCCGTCATTCCGGTCGACGGCGGCCTGGGCATGGGCCACTGACAGCAGAATCCTAAGAAAGGAACACCATGGGAATTCTTGAAGGCAAGCGCATCCTCGTCACGGGTGTGCTCACCGAATCGTCTATCGCCTTTTCGGCGGCCCGCCTGGCCCAGGAACAGGGTGCCGAAGTCATCCTGTCCTCCTTCGGCCGCCAGATGAAGATCACCTCGATCATCGCTGAACGTCTGCCGAAGCCCGCCGAAGTCATCGAACTCGACGCAACCAACGAAGACGACCTCGCGGCGCTGCCCGAACGTCTGGGCGGAAACATCGACGGCATTGTCCACGCAATCGCCTTCGCCCCGAAGGACGCACTCGGCGGTGTTTTCCTCGACACCCCGTGGGAGTCGGTGTCAAACGCGCTCCACGTGTCGGCGTACTCGCTCAAGGCCATTGCCGTGGCAGCTCAGCCGGTGCTCAACAAGGGAGCATCGATTGTCGGTCTGACGTTCGATGCAACTGTTGCCTGGCCCGCATACGACTGGATGGGTGTGTCCAAGGCTGCCCTTGAATCCACCAGCCGCTACCTGGCCCGCTACCTGGGTGAGCACGACATCCGCGTCAACCTCATTTCGGCAGGCCCGCTCAAGACGACCGCGGCGAAGTCCATCCCCGGCTTCGAGGCTTTCGAAGACGTGTGGGGCGACCGCGCACCACTCGGCTGGGATCAGAGCGACACGGAACCGGCAGGCCGCGGCATCGTCGCCCTGCTGTCCGACTGGTTCCCCAAGACCACCGGTTCGATGATCCACGTCGACGGCGGCCTGCACTCGACCGGATCCTGAGGGTGGGGCCATGCCGATTCTGATCTTCGCCCGCCACGCGCACGCTTCGCACGAACCCGGTCCGGACTACGACCGTCCGCTGACTGGGGAGGGGCGCGACGAAGCCCGCAGGGCTGGTGAATTTCTTGCGGATCTGCCGATCGACAGTGCCATCGCTTCGAGCGCGCGGCGCACAGCGGAAACCGCGCAGCTCATCATCGAACAGCTGAACGCTCAGCCTGAGCTCCGCCTGGATGACGCTCTGTACCAGGCGCAGGTGCTGGACTGGCGGGAAGCTGTAGCGACGATTCCGGCGGAGTCACAGGCTGCGATCATCGTGGGCCACAACCCCACGGTCGCCGATGCCGTGGCCGAGTTCTCCGGCCGTCCGGTTGAGAAGTTCCGCCCCAGCTCTATCGCAGTATTCGAGTTCGACAGCTGGGATGATGCGGCAGGAATCCTCCCTCAACCGCAGATCCGCGATTTCGTCCAAAGGGCGTGAATCAGCAGGCATGACAGCGGTTTGAGATCGACTGCATATAGACAGACGAGGCGGTGAGCACTCCAAGCTAGGTGCTCACCGCCTCATCTGTGTTGGCCTCTGCTCAGCGGTGCGAAGGTCGAATCGGTTAGAGGCTCATGCCCGTAAGCCCGGGGTAGACCGCGTCAAGGCGTCGGGTGCGCAGCTGGGCATCCGCGTGTTCCACGAGTGCCGGCTTGGCACAGAAGGCGATTCCGAAGCCGGCGGTTTCAATCATGTCGATGTCGTTTGCGCCATCGCCGATCGCCACGGTGCGGGCAATGTCGAGCCCTTCGTCTTCAACGATTTCCAGAAGTCGGCGGGCTTTCGTCTGCCTGTCGACAATCGGCCCGCTGACCCTGCCGGTGAGAGCACCGTCGACGATCTCCAGGCCGTTGGCGGTGACATCGTCAATGCCGAGGGGACCGGCGATCTGCTCGACGATCGCGGTGAAGCCACCAGAGACCAGCGCGATGTGGCATTCGGCATTGTGCAGGTTCGCAACGAGCTTTTCCACGCCCGGCGTCAGGGTGACAGACTCGGCGACTTCGTCAAGTGCTGAGGCCGGCACGCCGTTCAGCTGTTCGACGCGGTGAATGAGAGATTCGGCGAAGTCGAGCTCACCGGCCATCGCGCGCTCCGTCACGGCTCGCACCTCGGCTTCGCGGCCGGCGTGGGCTGCGAGCTTTTCAATGACCTCTTCGTTGATGAAGGTCGAATCGACGTCCATCACGACAAGCTCCGGGCCCAGCAGGCCCAACGGCAGCGGGACGGTCCACAGATCGCCGCCGGGGTACTGCTCCAGCAGTTCGCGGGCAACGATATCGCGTTCGTCTTCGTCAAACAGATCCGAGTGTACGAAGAGACCGCCGTCGTCGGTGATGATGCTCAGTCGATCCATGCCGCGATTCTATGTGAGTGCATCCGGTCTACTGAGCTCGGGTAACAGACCACACGACGGCCGCTGCCGCAGCGTGCAGGCGGGCCAGCAGCGCTCCGAATTCCGGCGGCTGCATGGTGTGGGGAGCCAAAACCGGTGACAGCAGTGAATGGATTTCGCAGGCTGTGACGAGACTTGCCGCCCACCTCGGCTCCGGCAGAAGGTCCCCGATGTTGTCTGCCAGGCGGCCCAGCGCCATGTCCGCCTGCCAGTCTCGCCACGGCGCCTGCCGGAGGTTCTCCGGCAGTTCGTCTCCCAGCCGTTCAACAAGAGCCAGCCCCTCCATCGTGCATTCGCGCAGCTCCCGCACCGCCTCGGCAGCCGAAACAGTGCCCAGAGGAGCAGAAGACACGGCAGCAGTGGGAATCACCTGGGCGGCTCCGTCGGCATTGAGCACGACGATGGCGCGCGAAACACCAGCCTGTTCAAGGACTGTGACACTTGAGACCCGGGCCAACAGACGCCGGTGCTCCCGATCGGTCCGCGGCACCCGGTGGGGAAGCGTGGGGTGGATGAAAACGGTGTGTGCCGAGTCGATGCCCTCCCGTCGCAGCTGTGCGGCCCACAGAAGAAGCCCCTGAGGCGTGTCAGAGCCGAACACTGGGTCGTCGACGATGAGGGGAACCGGGGTGCTGGCCGAGGCGTAGGCATCGACAATCGTGTCCGGTGAGCTGCGCTGGGAAAGCAGGCTCTGCAGCGCCGCGGCGAAGAACACAGCCGAAGCATCGGGAGAAAGGGGATTCATCCGCCCGAGTATAGGTGCCAGTGCGTTAGAGTCTGATACATGAGCACTGTCCTGCAGCTAGACAACGTCGGTGTCCGCCGAGGAGCCAACCACCTCCTCTCTGATTTCTCCCTCACGGTTGAAGAAGGTCAGCACTGGGCTGTTCTCGGCCCCAACGGCGCCGGAAAGACAACCCTTTTGGAGCTTGCGGCCGGACGCATGCATCCCACGGAAGGCACCGTCGACATCCTCGAGGAGCGCCTTGGACGCGTTGACGTCTTCGAGCTGCGCCCACGGATCGGCTACACGTCATCGCAGCTGGCAAAGCGGATTCCCGGCAGCGAAAAAGTCCACGATGTCGTGCTCACCGCCGCCTACGGCGTGCTGGGCCGCTGGGTCGAAGAGTACGACGAGATCGACCTCGACCGTGCTGATGACCTCCTGTCGGCCTTCGGCATCGCCGGCTTCGGCACCCGCCGTTTCGGCACACTGTCAGACGGCGAAAAGAAGCGCGTGCAGATTGCCCGTTCGCTCATGACCGACCCCGAACTCCTGCTGCTGGACGAACCGGCAACCGGTCTTGACCTGGGTGGACGCGAAGAGCTCCTGCAGGCACTGACTGAGATCATCGGCTCGAAGTACGCGCCGACCACCGTCATGGTGACCCACCACGTTGAAGAGATCCCGCAGTCGATGACGCACGCTCTGCTCATCCGCGAAGGCGGTGTCGTTGCAGCCGGCGACATCAAGGACACCATCACAGAAGCCAACCTGTCGGAGACATTCGGCCTGCCCATCCAGCTCACCGTCACCGAAGGGCGCTTCCACGCGCAGGCACGCCTGAGCTGATGGGTTCATTCACCCTCGTCGAGGCCCTGCTCATCTTCGCGGCGGGCCTCGGTGCCGGAGCAATCAACGCTGCTGTCGGCTCCGGCACGCTCATCACATTCCCAGCTCTCGTCGCCTTCGGCGTTCCACCGCAGACAGCGACTATGAGCAACGCACTGGGTCTTATCCCCGGCAATGTGGCCAGCTCCTTCGGCTACCGCAAGCAGATGGCCGGCTACGGCAAACAGGTGGCCGCTTGGCTGCCCGCGTCGATCCTCGGTTCAATCGTCGGCGCGCTGTTGCTGGTGGTTCTGCCGTCAACGACCTTTGAAGCTGTCGTTCCCGTGCTGATCGTGCTTGCGGTCATCATGGTGATCGGCCAGCCCTTCCTCAAGAAGGCGCTTGCCCAACGTGCCGCAAAAGCTGGCCGCACAGCTCCGGCCAAGCCGGAAGACGCCTCGAGCGCTATGAAGGCGGCAGTCCTTGCCGCGATCTTCTTCACCGCGATCTACGGCGGCTACTTCGCTGCCGCGCAGGGTGTTCTGCTCGTCGGTCTCCTGGGTGTGCTCACGGCGTACTCGCTGCAGCAGATCAACGGCTTCAAAAACGTTTTGGTGCTCGGCGTCAACACGGTTGCGGCGATCATCTACATGATCGTCGGCTTCGACAAGATCAACTGGACGGCCGTGCTCCTGGTGGCAGCCGGTTCGCTCATCGGCGGATACGCGGGAGCGAAGTTCGCCCAGAAACTGCCAGACCCGCTGTTGCGCGGCATCATCGTCGTCCTCAGCATCATTGCCTTCTTCCGCATCATCCAACTGTGAACACGCCGGCCAAACGCGATATCGACGACGCGCAGATACAGCAGATCCTCCGGGCTCACGGAATCGACGAATCCCGTGTCGTCCGCTCCGCCCACGCGCCCGAATCGCTGCTTGCGGACTACACGGACCTGACGGACGTTCAGCTGCGCAGCAAGCGGGAACCGGCCGAGGGCCTGTTCATTGCAGAGTCCTCCAAAATCGTCACGCGGGCTCTCGCGGCCGGTTACGCGGCGCGTTCGTTTCTTCTGCGGCCCAACTGGCTGGAGGATCTCGCGCCGCAGCTGGCTGGATCAGACGCTCCGATCATCCTGGGGACACCCGCAGAACTCGAGAGAATCGTCGGTTTCCACCTGCACAGGGGTGCCCTGGCCTCCATGGAACGGAAACCTCAGCCGAAGCTTAGGGGAATCCTTGGGCGGGCTGAGCGGATTGTGGTGCTGGAGGACATTGTCGACCACACCAATGTCGGTGCGATCTTCCGTTCTGCGGCCGCCCTGGGCGCCGATGCGGTTCTCATCAGCCCACGATGCGCCGACCCCCTGTACCGTCGGTCGATCCGGGTGTCGATGGGCACCGTGTTCTCGGTGCCGTGGGCGCGGATCGACCCCTGGCCGGCAGGCATCGACCTGCTGCGCGAACACGGCTTCACGACCGCGGCTCTCGCTCTGCGCGACGGAGCGATCAGCGTTCGCGAGTTCGCCCGCGCCGGCCATGCCAAAACTGCGCTGATCATGGGCACGGAAGGCGCTGGGCTCAGCCGCCGGACGATCGAAGCCGCCGATGCCTGCGTCATCATTCCCATGTCTCACGGAATCGATTCGCTCAATGTAGCCGCGGCAGCCGCTGTGGCTGTCTTTGCACTCCAGGAGGATGCCGATGGTTGAAATCACGCGCGATGCCGCTGCCGAGTCGCTGGTTGAAGGCGGGGTGACGGGAGAAGTCGCCACTCCGCGAGAGAACAACCTGTCGCACATCCAGAGGTTCTTGGCGCAGGAGCGCAACTTCGACTTCGGTGTGCCGCTCACCCAGGACTGGGATTACGAGTCCGTGTTCGACGTCATGGTCGCCCGCTGCGGTATCCGCTCGGAACGCGATTACACGGAGGGCGTTGACACGATCTCCACTGAACTGTGCCTTGATGGGCTGGATCGTCTGCGCGCTGCTGTATCCGAAGTCGCCGGACGCGGTGGGCGAACCCTGTTCGCCACGGGCCACCCTTCTGGTCTGCTGCCGGTTCACGAAGCCACGGCCGCCTGGGCTGAACAGTTGGGTGCTGACATTGTGCGCCTGGACCAGTTCATTCCGCTGCAGTCTGAGGGCGGGGACGTCCGCCAAATCGGCAGTGTGTGGCACTGGCACATTCACGGCGGTCTGCCGCACACCCACTTGGCAGAGCCCATGCACGCTCTGCTTGACGCACTGGAAGAAGCGGGCCAGCCCATGCCCGACCTCGTGGTTGCCGACCACGGCTGGGCAGGAGCAGCGGCCAGCAGGGGACTGCGCACCGTGGGCTACGCCGACTGCAACGACCCGGCGCTCTTCGTTGCCGAAGCTCAGGGGCAGGTGGAAGTCTGTGTGCCGCTGGATGACAACATTCCGCCGTACAACTACGCGGGGCTCATTCGCTGGCTGACTCGGTGAGGCAATCCTGAAACACCGTGGACCGCTGACACACTCGTCGCTTCGGTTCGCTTTGCAGGGGATGAGCCGGTATAGTTTCATAGGTTGACGCCTCAGCGTCGATCAATCCGAATTTGAGCAGCTGGCAGGCGACTCGGTCGCACCAGGGGCTCTGACGAATTCAAAGGAAAGACTTATGCAGAAGGACATTCACCCCGAATACCAGGCGGTTGTCTTCAACGACCTCGCTTCGGGCAAGAAGCTCCTGACCCGTTCGACGGTCAAGAGCGACAAGACCATCGAGTGGGAAGACGGCAACACCTACCCGCTCGTCGACGTTGAAATCTCGTCGGAATCGCACCCGTTCTACACCGGCAAGCAGCGCATCCTCGACTCCGCTGGCCGTGTCGAAAAGTTCAAGGACCGCTACAAGTCCTTCGGCAAGCGCAAGTAAGCAGCGCCGAAAAAGCCGCCGGATCCCTGCGTGGGACCGGCGGCTTTCTGCTTTCCGGACGCGAAATCTGGAGCGCACGCTTTCAGGCACCGCCTGCGAGGTGGATCTCACCTGACGGGCGGGACTGCTTCAGCTGACGGTGACGGCGACATCCGGGTGCGGCCAGACGCGGGCTGCCGGATGGAACATCGAGTTGACGCCCATGGCATTGGGCATGGAGCGGGCAATCCCGTGGGCAACCTTCACCTTGGCGCTGACGACCGCGTCGAGTGGTTTGTGCCCCAGCGCGAGGCCCGCGGCGATGGAGGACGCAAAGGAGCATCCGGCGCCGTTGACGAGTTCGTCATTGACCTTACGCGAGCGCAGCACGTGGACTTCCGAACCGTCGTAGAAGACATCGACGGCGTCGGGTCCGGGGAAGCGGGCGCCGCCCTTGACGACGACGCTTGCCGCGCCGAGTGCGTGCAGCTGTTTGGCGGCGGTAGTCATGTCCTCAACGGAGTCAAGGGAGTCGGCCCCAACCAGCTTTGCCGCTTCGTCCAGATTGGGCGTCATGACCGAGGCGGCGGGCACGTAGGTCTCCAACATCATCTGGGACAGATCGATCACACCCTTGCCGGTGCCCTTGTAGGTCAGCACGGGATCGAAGACGTACGGGGCGTCAATGTCGCGCAGGCGCTGGGCAAGCATGGGTGCTGTGTCAACACTTCCGAGCATGCCTGATTTGACGGCGTGGAAACGGTGGATGCCGAGCGTGGAATCGAACTGTCGGATCACACTTTCGGGCGTGGTGAAGTCAATAGTGTGATCAAAGCCCTCCGCCGGATCGAAGGTGACGATGCAGGTGAGGACAGATGCGCCGAAGACCCCGTATTCGTTGAACATCTTGAGGTCCGCGGCAATGCCGGCACCACCGGAAACATCGGATCCGGCAACTGTCAGCGCGCGTCGATGCGTCATAGTCTGTCTCCTTCTGACGTTCAGCTGCCGCCGGGGTAGCCCAGCTGGCGCCAGGCTTCGTAGGCGGCGATGGATGCGGAGTTGGCGAGGTTGAGGGAGCGGCGACTGGGCAGCATGGGGATGCGCACGCGCTCGTCAATCCGCGGGTCGTCGGCAACGCTCTGCGGCAGGCCCGTGGATTCACGACCGAAGAGCAGGACGTCGTCTTCGCGGTACTCAAGGCTGCCGAAGTGTTTGTCGGTGTGGGTTGTGAACGCAATGATGCGCCGGCCGGCCAGCTGTTCGAAGGCGTCGTCGATATTCGGGTGAACCGTAACGTGCGCGAGGTCGTGATAGTCCAGTCCCGCGCGGCGCAGCTTTGCGTCAGACAAATCGAAGCCCAGCGGTTCCACCAGGTGAAGATGAGCTCCCGTCACAGCGGCCAGACGGATGGCGTTGCCCGTATTGCCGGGGATTTCGGGAGTGTGGAAGACGATGCTGAGCTTCATAGGGCCACCAGTCTATTCGAAAATCCGTTTGCACTATTAGAACATGCGTTCGATACTGGAGGTATGTCCGTTCACGCCGTGCCCGCTGCACTCGCGCAGCTTCGCCGTCTGCCGGGCGTGAGCACTGCTCGCGACCTGGCGGACGCTAAGCTCGCGTTCCCCGTGGTCTCCGCTCTGCGCTCAGTGTTTCCCACTGGGCTTCCGCGCGGCGAGGTGACTGAGATCGTCGGTCCGCAGGCTCTGTCGCTGGCGCTGGCCGCCGTGGCTCGTCTGAGCGCGGAGGACCACTGGGCGGCCGCCGTGGGGGTGGGGGAGCCCGCTGTGCAGGCGATTGCCGACTACGGGGTTTCGCTCAGCCGCTTCGCCAGCGTTGAGGTTGACGCTCGCGACTGGCTGCGGGCAGTGTCGATTCTCGTGGAGTCCTTTTCTGCGATCATCGTCCGCCCGGGCTTTTCTCTCACACCCACCGAGCAGGCGCGCCTGCGAGCGAAAGTGCGTGAACGCAGCATGAGCCTCCTGGTGGTGGGCAGCAGCCGACAGCCGAAGGGAACCGCGGACCGCACGGTGTCTGTCTCTGCTCCGCGGTGGGCGGGCCTGGCCCAGGGCGCGGGAACGTTGAGCGAATGCGCCGTCACGGTCGACCGCGGTCGCGAACGCGTCCACCTGCTGCTGCCCGGAGCATCCGGCCGCGCTGAGGAAAGGGGCATCCGCCTTGTCTGATGCTCACCGCAGCGGCACCGCGGGATCAGCGGTCCAGAAGCAGCCGACCGAGCCCGGCGGAACGCTGCGCACACTCGTGCTTCACGTACCGGACTTCACCGCCGTCGCTCATGCCGAAGCCGCCGATGTTTCGCCGAGCACCCCAGCGGTTGTCCTGCATGCCGGGCGGGTCATCAGCGCAGACGCACAGGCCAGGGCCGCGGGTATTGCCGTGGGGCTGAACCGACGGGCAGTCGGCCACCGCTGCCCGCAGGCTGCCGTACTCAACTACAGTGAAGACACCGAACAGCGGCTTTTTGCCCGCAGCGTGGGAATCCTCGAAGACCGCATGGCTCGCTTCACCCTGCTTCGACCAGGCACCATCGGCGTTCCCGTCAGCTCTTTCGCCCGCACCCACACGGAAGACACCGCTGCAGAAGAGCTGCTGACGGCGCTGACCGACGCCACCGGCTGGGAAGTGCTGGCAGGCATTGCCGATTCACCGTTTGCAGCAGTTCTTGCAGCACATCGCTCACACCGCGTTGAACCAGGGCAAACAGCAGAGTTCCTCGCACCGCTGCCGGTCAGCACACTGGCAGAAGCCCACCCGGAGCGCTACGCGGACTTCACGCAGCAGCTGGGCCGTCTGGGGCTGGGAACTCTGAGCGATCTCGCAGCACTGTCAGCTGACAGCGTCTACACGCGCTTCGGCTCTGTCGGTCAGACAGCCAGGCTGTTGGCGGCGGGACTGACCGAATCTCTTCCAGCCACGCACCTTCGGACAGCCGATGTGACCGTCTCCTGTCCCATTGAACCGTCCACGGGCCGAACTGACGCACTGTCCTTCTACGCGCGCAGTGCTGCCGCAGACCTCTTCCGTCGTGTTCGCAGCACCGGGCTGGTGTGCACGCAGGTGACAGTCGTCCTCCATGATTCCAGCGCAGAGGCCGAACAGCGCACGTGGCGACTGCCGGACATGGACGAATCGCACATCGCCGACCGCGTCCGCTGGCAGGCTGACGGCTGGCTGGCCACACGAGGCGGGAGCGCAGAACCGCAGGCCTCGACGGCTGCCAGCCCACCTGATACGGGTGACGGAACAGATGACGGCATCAGCCTCATCGAACTCACAGCGGCTGAACTCGTCCGACCGCTGGAAAACGCCGCGGACCTCTTCAGCACGCGTTCCGGGGACGTCAGCCGCACACTCGAACGCCTGCAGGGTCTCTTCGGCCCCGACGCTGTACGCGTACCGCACGTGCAGGGCGGCCGTGAGCCCAGCGAAACAAACCTGTGGACCCCGTGGCAGCAGACACCTCGGCCGCTTAGGGACAGCCGGGCACCCTGGCCCGGTGCTCTCCCGGCACCCCAGCCGACCCTCGTCGACACAGCTGACATCGACCTTCTTGACGCCCACGGCAGCACTGTCGTGGCCAGACCCTCGGGGCTGGACAGTCCACCGGACAGGATTGTGTGGCCGGGCGGGGAGCACAGTCGTGTCATCGCCTACTCATCGGCGTGGCCGGTCGAAGCCGAATGGTGGGACCCACCGGGACAGTACCGGGTGCGTCTGCAGGTGCTGACCGACGACGACCGCGCTCTGCTGCTGAAAAAGGAAAACGGCCAGTGGTCAATAGCCGGCAGGTACGAATGAGCGGCTTCAACCCCCGCACACCGTGGTCAGAACTCGAACGCCGCCTATCAGCCACAAAGCCCGACCCCGCGGCCAGCCGCCCCGTCGGCGCCGGCTGGCCCGCCGCCTCGTCAGCGGAGCCCGCTCAGGCCCAGGCCGCACCGGCAGTGCGCACGGCTCCACACTCCGTCCGCTATGCCGAACTGCACGCGCATTCGGTCTACAGCTTCCTCGACGGAGCATCGCAGCCAGACGAACTGATAGCCGAAGCCGCCCGGACAGGACTGAGCGCAATGGCGCTGACAGACCACAACAGCCTCGGCGGTGCCGTGCAGTTCGCTCAGGCCGCCCGCGAACACGATGTCCCCACGGTGTTCGGTGCGGAACTGTCGCTCGGACTGCAGGAAAAGATTCCCGGTCAGATCGACCCGGAGGCTCACCACCTGCAGGTGCTCGCCGTCGGAGTGGAGGGGTACCGTCAGCTCTCAGCGGCGATCACCCGAGCCAATATGCGCGGCGAAAAGAACCGGCCGGTGTTCGAACTCGAAGAACTCGCCGCTCTTGAGGCCGACTGGAAGATCCTCACCGGCTGCCGCAAAGGGCATTTGGGGCGGGCACTCAATGATCCCGACGGGGGAGCTGCGGCGCTGCGACGGCTGGTTGACCTGTTCGGCCGCGATCGGGTCGTCGTCGAACTCACTCGCTTCGGACTGCCGGGCGACGATGCGCGCATAGCCCACCTGCAGGAGCTCGCCGCCCGGTTTCGTCTGCCCGCTGCGGCAACAAACGCAGTGCACTACGCCGACCGCACAAGATTCCACGATGCGCAGGTGCGGGCCTCCATCCGCTCGCGCCTGCCGCTGTCTGAACTGGCCGGGTGGCTGCCTCCAACAGCCTCGGCCAGGATTCACACACCCGCCGAAATGCTGGCGCGCTTCGGATCCGGTCCGGTCACGACTGCTGCAGCCATCGGCGAGGAATGCGCGTTCGAGCTGCGCGCAGCACGCGCCGGACTGCCCAGCCCGCCCGTACCAGCTGGGAGAACAGACGCCGAGCACCTGCGCGACCTGGTGATTCAAGGAGCCCGGAAACGGTACGGCAGTCCGGAACAGGCACCTCGGGCGTGGGAGCAGATCCACCGTGAACTCGACGTCATCGACTCCATGGGGCTGGCCGGCTACTTCCTCATAGTCGAAGATATTGCGCGATTCTGCCGTGAGAACAACATCTTCTGCCAGGGGAGAGGCTCAGCGGCGAACTCGGCGGTGTGCTTTGTCCTCGGCGTAACCGCCGTCGACGCCGTCCAGTTCCAGCTGCTGTTCGACCGCTTCCTCAGCCCCGAGCGTGCGGGCTACCCGGACATCGACCTCGACATCGAATCCAGTCGCCGCGAAGAGGTCATCCAGTACACCTACCGCACATACGGGCGCGACCGTGCCGCACAGGTGGCCAACTACATCACCTACAGGCCCCGCTCAGCCATTCGCGATGCCGCTCACGCCCTGGGCTACAGTCCCGGCCAGCAGGACGCCTTCACGAAGGGCGTCAGCCGCTGGCGAACCTTGCCTCCCGCAGACGAATCCCCGGCTCCACCCCAAGTGCTCCAGGTTGCGGAGGCTCTGCTGGGCACACCGCGTCACCTGGGGATCCACTCCGGCGGCATGGTGCTCGCCGACCGCCCACTGGGCGAAGTCGTGCCCATCGAACAGGCCTCCATGCCCGGCCGCACCGTCCTGCAGTGGGACAAAGACGACTGCGCGGCAATGGACTTAGTGAAGTTCGATCTTCTGGGACTCGGCATGCTCGGTGCCCTGCACGAAATGGTCGACCTCGTTCAGCAGCACACGGGAACACTCATCGACAGGGCACAGATACCCCAGGAGGACGGGGTCTACGACATGCTGTGCCGGGCTGATGCCCTAGGTGTGTTCCAAGTGGAGTCACGCGCTCAGCTGGCCACACTCCCCAGACTCAAACCCCGCAACTTCTATGACCTCGCGGTACAGGTGGCGCTCATCCGCCCCGGCCCCATCCAGGGTGGATCCGTCCACCCGTATATTCGCCGCCGGCAGGGTCTGGAGGACGTTGACTACATTCACCCCAGCACGCGGCGGGCACTGGAAAAGACGCTCGGCGTTCCGCTGTTTCAGGAACAGCTCATGCAGCTGGCAATCGATGTTGCGGGTTTTTCGGGAACGGATGCCGATGAGCTGCGCCGCGCCATGGGTGCTTCCCGCAGTCAGCGGAAGATGCGCGAACTTCAGCAGCGCTTCCACACAGGGTGCAGACAGCGAGGGATTGACGAACAGACAGCGCAGGTCATCTTCGACAAGATCGCAGCGTTTGCCAACTACGGCTTTCCCGAATCCCACGCTCTGTCCTTTGCCGGCCTGGTCTATGAGTCCGCGTGGTTCAAATACCGCCACCACGCGGCCTTCACAGCTGGGCTTCTGCGCAGTCAGCCGATGGGCTTCTATTCGTCACAGTCGCTCATTTCCGACGCCCGGCGCCACGGCATTGCCATCCGCCCGGTGCACATCAATCTTTCCGCTGCACGCACGGATCTCGAGGCGGATGCTGAGTCTTCCGGCGGGTTCGCCATCCGCTTGGGACTGGATGAGGTCAAAGGCGTTGCCGATGCTGCTTCTGCCCTAGAGCGGGAACGGCAGGTGGGGGAGTACACCTCGATCGTCGATGTCGCCGAACGCACCGGGGTGGGGGTGCGGGTCCTTGAGGCTCTTGCCACGGCCGGGGCTTTTGACTGTTTCGAGGTGGATCGCCGGCAGGCACTGTGGACGGCCGGTGCTTTGGGACGGGCGGGACCGCAGACGCTGCCGGGGACCGCACCGGCTGCACAGCCTCCCACGCTGCCGGCTATGGACGACTTCGATGTCACGCTCGCGCAGCTGTTCTCTACCGGAATCACGGTCGAGGGCTATCCGACGGAGCACCTGCGCGCGCAGCTTGCTGCTCGCGGCTGCTGGTCGACGGCGGACGTGCAGCGTGCCGCCCAGGGCCAGCGCGTGACCGTTGCCGGAATTGTGACGCACCGTCAGCGGCCGAGCACGTCCCAGGGCATCACCTTTATCAACCTGGAAGACGAATTCGGCATGCTCAACATCGTGTGCACCCGCGGGCTCATCCGCCGTTTTTCACCCCACGCGCTGACCCGTAGCGCAATTGCCGTCACGGGGCTCATCCAGCGTGCGGGAAGCGTCATCAGCCTCTACGCCCACAGCATCGTGCCGCTGGAAGTCGACGTCCCCATCCGCTCCCGCGACTTCCAGTAGAGCCGCAGCTTTGGGCAGAAACCGGTCCTTTTGGGTCGAGCAGGACAGGTTCATGACGCGAACAGACGACTCTATGACCGAATGTGACGAGCCGTGACGCAGACATGACGAGACCGCGGCCGCGGGCCAGAAGCCGAACCTAGCGTGAGCATCAGCATCCCAGACCACACCAGATCCGGGAAAAGACTTAGGAGATTCCCTTGACTGAACAGGCTTTTGAAACCCGTCAGATCCACGCCGGCCAGGTAGTGGACAGCGAAACCGGCGCACGTGCGCTGCCCATCTACCAGACCACCTCGTTCGTCTTCGAATCCACGAAGACCGCTGCAAACCGCTTTGCCCTTGCAGAGCTGGGTCCCATCTACACCCGCCTGACCAACCCGACGACCGAAGCGGTTGAAAACCGGATCGCGAGCCTCGAAGGCGGAGTCCACGCGGTTCTCGTCTCCTCGGGTCAGTCGGCAGAGTTCCTGTCGCTGATCAACATCGTTGAGGCCGGTGACCACATCGTGTCCAGCCCCAGCCTCTACGGCGGCACCTACAACCTGCTCAATGTGACCCTGCGCAAGCTCGGCATCGAAACGACCTTCGTTGACGACCCCAGCGACATCGACGCGTGGAAGCGTGCCGTGAAGCCCAACACCAAGGCCTTCTTCGGCGAAACAATCTCTAATCCTCGTTCGGACGTGCTCGACATCCGCGCCGTTTCCGATGTCGCACACGAAGCCGGTGTGCCGCTCATTGTCGACAACACGCTTGCCACCCCGTACCTGCTGCGTCCCATCGAGCACGGTGCTGACGTTGTCGTCCACTCGGCGACCAAGTTCCTCGGCGGGCACGGCACGTCGATCGCCGGTGTCATCGTCGACTCCGGCAACTTCGACTACGGCAAGAACCCGGAGAAGTTCCCCGGCTTCAACGAACCGGACGACTCCTACAACGGTTTGGTGTTCGCCCGTGACCTCGGGGCTGACTCGCCATTCGGCGCGAACGTGTCCTACGGCCTGAAGATCCGCGTCCAGCTGCTGCGCGACCTCGGCACTTCAGCGTCGCCGTTCAACGCGTTCCTCCTGCAGCAGGGTATTGAAACCCTGTCGTTGCGCATGGAGCGTCACGTTGAGAACGCCACCCGTGTCGCCGAATGGCTCGAAGAGCGTGATGACGTCGAATCGGTGTCCTACGCGGGACTGGAGTCCTCGCCGTGGTACGAACTGGGCAAGAAATACCTGCCCAACGGTGTCGGCGCGGTTCTTGGCTTCAACATCGCCGGCGGCTATGACGCAGCGGTGAAGTTCGTTGAGGCACTCGAACTGCACAGCCACGTGGCCAATATCGGCGATGTCCGCTCGCTGGTCATCCACCCGGCTTCGACTACCCACTCGCAGCTGAGCGAAGAAGAGCAGATCGCAGCAGGTGTCAACCCGGCATTCGTCCGCCTGTCGGTGGGCATTGAGGGCATCGAGGACATCCTGGCCGACCTCGAGAAGGGCTTTGCCGCAGCTCGCGGCTGATCCACGATGACAGTCACCAGTGTGAACAGAGTTCTTGAGATCGACGGCTTCACCCTTGAATCCGGGGTTCTCGATCACATCAGCCTCGCATACGAAACATTCGGCACGCTCAACGCTGAAAAGTCGAATGCGGTGATTGTCGAACACGCCCTCACCGGTGACTCCCACGTGACGTCCGGCCGCACGGATTCCCGTGCGGCCGGCGCCGCGCCCGGGTGGTGGGAGGAACTCGTCGGCCCGGGGCGACCTATTGACACTGACCGCTTCTTCGTCATCTGCACCAACGCCCTGGGTGGGTGCACCGGCACGACGGGTCCGCTGTCAACAGCACCTGACGGCCTGCCCTACGGCGGACGGTTCCCGCGGGTCAGCATTCGCGACATGGCGCGTTTGGAGCTTCTCCTGCTGGACCACTTGGGCATCGATCGCCTGTACGCCGCGATCGGCGGTTCAATGGGCGGAGCGCGTGCCCTGGAGCTGGCGCTCGAAGCGCCGGAGCGAGTGCAGCGGCTGACGGTACTTGCCGCTCCGGCCTATTCGGAAGCAGACCAGATCGCATGGGCACACGCTCAGGTCGCAGCCATCACTATGGACCCCGAGTACGCAGGCGGTGACTACGCTGTGCTGGGCTCGGTGCCTGAAAGGGGTCTGGGCTTGGCCCGCCAGATTGCCCACCTGACCTACCGCAGCGACGCGGAGCTCAACTCGCGTTTCGGTCGGAATCTCCAGCACATGTCTGACGACCCCTATTACGCCGTGCAGTCCTATTTGGACTACCACGGGGACAAGCTCGTGGGCCGTTTTGATGCTCAGGCGTACATTCTTCTGACGGAAGCGCTGCGCGACCACGATGTGCGCCGCGGTCGTGCTGACACGCTCAATGAGGCCCTTGCGCGCTACACGGGTCCGGCATTGGTTCTGTCGCTGTCGACAGACCGGCTGTACCCGCCGAAGCAGGTGAAGCTCATCGCCGACAACCTGCCGGGGCAGGTTGAGTACGCCGAGATTCCCACGGACGTGGGCCACGACGGCTTCCTCACGGAAGCTCGCGCGGTCGGTGCGTACGTGTCGCAGTTCCTCAGCTGACGAGGCGGAGCAGCCTTGTCGGCTTCACCAGCGAGGGGTTGAGGGCCGGTTCACTTCCACATGACGAAGTCTGAGGCCTGAGGGTCCGGATCGTACTGCGGAGGCGCTGTCATATCGAGACGCCAGTCGCCGGCGTTGTCATCCCAGACGAGCCGGTAGGTGAATGCACCCTTGGTGGTGTCTTTCGTCGCGTAGAGAGTCACTTCCGCGCCAGCTTCTGTGTAGCTTTCAATCCGAAACCCCTCGGGCTGCATGAATATGCCGTTCTCGCCCTGCAGCTTTTCGGCTTCGAGCTGCTTCTTCGCTTCGGGTGAATCCGCTGCGGCCTCTATTTCCCTGCCGATGGAAAATGCGGCTGCGAGGTTGGCTGCTGCGTAGGCAGCACCTGTCGGGGAATGGGCGAAGCACCGCGGCATTGCGCCGTCGTGGCCGAGCGGTCCGAATTCGTCTGACGTAGGAAGCGTGAAAGGTGAATCACCATACGATTCCCACGTGGTGTTCGGTGCAGCGCTGGGACTGGCCTGATCATCCGAAAGGCCCGCACAGTCGTTTCCCGTCGTCTCGGCCTGCAGCTTTCCCGTTGCCGTTATGGCAACAACGATGATCACGAGCACTGCGACAAGCCCGAGCGCACCAACACCCCACGCCCACGGTTTGAATCTGCGGGTCTGTCGGCTGCTGGTGTGCTCTGTGGCCATTGTTCTCCTCGATTCGCTTCCAAAGCGGCGCTCAGTATGCATACGACACTAACGGCCGCAGTGGACGCTGACAGGCGCGTTGACGCAGTTCAGCTGTCGGCTGATTTTGCCTTCAGCTGGGCCTCCCGCTGCTGTTTGCGGCGATAGATGTCCTTTTCATCCTGCGGCATGTTTCCGCTGCGCTTGAGCTCGGCGTAGTAGTCCCGTGCTTCCTGCTGGCGCTGTTCTTCGGCACCGTCGGCAATCGGGCAGCGACGGTGTTCGGGGCCATAGCCGAAAGCGGCAACAGCATCACCGGCGTTGGCGGCGAGTTTGCGCACCAGACGGTTGATGGTCGGCTCGATCTGGCGGGCACGGTTCATGGACAGACGTCCGTTGGCAATGTGCCATCCGGCGTGAGCGCTGATCAGCTCGAGGCCGTAGAGGTCGCGAATGCGGCGCAGGAACTTCGCTTCTGCCGGGTTGCCCTCAGGGTCAACGGAGTGCATGAGGTCATTGAGTGCGCGCCACTTGTGCAGCTCAATGAATGCGCGTGCGGTTTCGATGAGGTCGTTCTGGTGGTCGTTGAAGAGTTCGGCGGCGTCGGTCGAGTTCATCTTGTTCGCCGGTCGGAGGTTCGCTGCCAGTTCAGTCAGCGTCACCTCTGCTCGGGATGCCAGAAGAGCTTCTTGCAGGCGGCCGGACCGGATGCGCTTTTCGTTCATTGCCGGGGTGAAGAGGTCCCCGATGGTCGAGCTGACATTGGCAATGCCGGAGCGGAAGAGAGTGCGCTCAGCGGCGTAGCTGCCGACGTAACGGGCAATGCCGCCGACGTCGAGGTCGCGCATTTCGCTCGCGTAGTCCGTCAGGAGGCGCTTGCCGACCAGCTGCAGCAGGACCGTGTTGTCACCTTCGAAGGTGGCGTACACGTCGAGGTCGTGGCGCAGCCCCACGAGCCGGTTTTCGGCCATGAAGCCAGCACCGCCGCAGGCTTCGCGTGCTTCCTGGATGATGTCGAGGGCTTCCCAGGTGGTTGTGGCCTTCAGTCCGGCGGCCAGCGTTTCGAGTTCCGCTCGGGCTTCTTCGGTGTCGTCCCGTCCGGAGAACACCGCGTCGAATTGGTCCAGAAGGCGCTCGTATGCGGCTTGGTTGGCCCAGATCTGTGCGAGCTTCGGCATGAGTCGGCGCTGGTGACGGCGGTAGGAGAGCAGTGTGGATTCTTCCGCGGCGTCCGGTGATTGGAATTGGCGCCTGGCGAGTGCGTAGCGCACTGCTATGTCGGCGGCCAGTTTCGCCGCCGTGTTGGATGCCCCGACAAGGGAGACGCGGCCCTGCACCAGGGTGCCGAGCATTGTGAAGAAGCGCCGGCCGGGCGATTCGATGGGCGAGGAGTATTCGCCGTCTTCTGAGACGCTTCCGTAGCGGTCCAGAAGGTGGGTGCGGGGTACGCGCACGTGGTCGAAGGCAAAGCGGCCGTTGTCCACACCGGGAAGGCCGCCTTTGTATCCGTCGTCTTCGATTGCAATGCCAGGCAGGGGATTGCCGGATTCATCGCGCACGGGCACGAACAGGGCGTGCACGCCGTGATCAACGCCGGCGGTGATGAGGCGGGCGAACACGACCGCTGCCTGTGCGTGGCAGGCCGCGTTGCCGATGTACTCCTTGTAGGCCGCGCGGAACGGGGTGTTGATGACGAATTCCTGTGTTTCAGGGTCGTATTCGGCAGTCGTGGCAACAGCGGCGACGTCAGAACCGTGGCCGATTTCCGTCATCGCGAACGAGCCCAGAAGGCGGCCTTCTATCGCGTCGAGCAGCCAGGCATCGTGCTGTTCTTCATTGCCCAGGTGCTGAATGGCGCCGGCGAACAGTCCGATCTGCACGCCCGCTTTGATCTGCAGGGAAGGACTGACCGTGACGATCTCTTCGAACATTGTGATGTGCTGGTCGTGCTGGTTCTCGCCGCCGAGTCGCTCGGGCAGGGGAGTGCGCGCGATGCCCGTTTCAACCAGCTTCTGCAGGCTTTCGCGCGTTGCTTCGCGCTTTTCCTCCAGTGTCCAGCTGTCTTCGAGCAGAAGGCCGTCGCCTCCTGCGAATGCACGGCCGGCGGCGCGAGATTCAGCGCGGGTGCCGTCCAGCAGAGCCGAGAGGACTTCAACATCGAGTGTCAGGTGGTCTTTGCTGCTCATGATTCTCCTGGGAGGGTGCGGGCTGATGCGTACAGCCAGTCGGTCAGCGTGGCGGCAAGGTGATCGTGGGAGGGCAGGCTGTCAGCCGGCAGGTCAGCAGCGGGCTGTGCGGGGGCCTGGGCTAGCCAGTGCTGGGTGGCGGAGTGGATGAACCCGAGCGCGCCGTAGGACCATGCCAGTCCATCAGGTCCGGCCAAACGCAGCCGGGAGGCGATGAGCTCTGCAATGCCCTTCATAAAAGGGCTGTCAGGGCTTACCGCTATATCGCAGAAGCGGTAGACATTGGGGGATCCGGCTGCGAACTGGGCGAACGCAAAGACCATGTCGCGCAGTTCGCCTTGCGGGCTGCCCTGCCCGCCGGTGTCGAGGCTGCGCTCTATGCGGCCCAGAGCCCATTCGCCCATAGCGCGACGCAGGCCGGTGCGATCACCGAAGTAGCGGTAGAGAACAGTTTTCGACGTCCCGATCTGGGCGGCGATGTCATCCATTGAAAGATCGCCGTGGGCATCGACCGCTTTGCGCGCCGATCGAAGCAGGTCAGCACGCCTGCGGGCGCGGTGAGCGTCCCATCGTGCTGCGCGGCCGTCGCGTCTCTGCGGTTCCATACCGCAACAGTATCAAGTACTGTTCGTATCAGATAACTCTTCAGGAGGTTCCCGTGTCACAGACTCCGGCCGCAATTCTCGGCGGCAACCGCATTCCTTTCGCCCGCGCCAACCGTGAGTACGCCGAAGCTTCCGTGCAGGACATGCTCACATCAGCCATCGACGGTCTCAGCGCCCGCTTCGGCCTTGCAGGACAGACCCTTGGGGCTGTTGCCGGTGGAGCCGTTCTTCGCCACTCACGTGATCTCAACATCACGCGCGAGGCGGTGCTCGGCTCAGCTCTCGCACCTCAGACTCCCGCTTTTGACCTGGGGCAGGCCTGCGCCACGGGCCTCGAATCCGTCGTCTCAATCGCCCAGAAGATCAAGGTGGGCCAGATCGAAGCCGGCATCGCATCAGGAGTTGACTCCGCCTCGGACGCTCCGATCGCAGTCAGCGAGGGCCTGCGCAGGGCACTGCTCGAGGCTTCCCGGGCACGCACCCTGCCCGCCCGCCTCAAAGCGCTGGCGAGCATTCGCCCTGCCGACCTCGCACCCGCGCCACCGAGCAACACCGAACCGCGCACCGGACTGTCGATGGGTGAACACCAGGCCCGCACAACCGCCGCGTGGGGCATCAGCCGTGAAGACCAAGATGCGCTTGCAGCCGCCTCGCACAAAAACCTTGCCGCGGCGTGGGACCGCGGTTTCTTCGATGACCTCGTCACCCCGTACCTGGGACTTAAGCGCGATGGCAACCTGCGCCCCGATTCGACCCCGGAAGCTCTGGCAAAACTCGGCACCGTCTTCGGCCACAGCCTCGACACCCCGGCAACCATGACCGCGGGCAACTCGACACCGCTGACCGATGGCGCATCGTCGGTTCTTCTGGCCAGCCCAGACTGGGCTCAGGCGCACGGCTTCGAGCCGCTTGCCTACCTCAAGGACGCCGAAGTTGCGGCAGTTGACTTCGTCACCGGCGACGAGGGCCTGCTCATGGCACCCGCCTACGCCGTGCCGCGTCTGCTGGACCGCAACGGACTGACGTTCGCTGACTTCGACTTCTTTGAAATCCACGAGGCGTTCGCATCGACCGTTCTGTGTCACCTGGCCGCGTGGGAATCCGAAGAGTTCTGCCGTGAACGCCTGGGCCTGGATTCGCCACTGGGAGCGATTGAGCGCAGCAAGATCAACCCGAACGGATCGTCGCTGGCGGCCGGACACCCGTTCGCGGCAACCGGTGGACGGATTGTCGCTTCGGCGGCCAAACATCTGAAGGAAACCGGTGGTAAACGCGCACTCATCTCCATCTGCGCGGCCGGCGGTCAGGGACTCGCAGCAATCGTGGAGGCATGACATGGCTGATAAGTACATCGACATCGCAAACGGCCCGCTGGCCGGAATCGTCAAGAAGCTCGGATTGCCGTCACCGGTGAAGCTGCGTCGCTTCGATTCGGGTGCGGCCTATCTCAAAGAGCCGATTCTGCTGGTCGGGACAGGCAGTTCAGCAGACACGCTGGGACAGCTGCTGGAAGACAACGGCTTCCGCGTACACCGAATCTTTGACCCGGCCTACCGATACGGCGGAATCGTCGCCGACTACACGCAGATCGAGACACCCGCAGACCTCGCAGAGATCACGTTGGGAATTGGCTCTGCTCTGAGGCGAATGACCGCCTGCGCCCGGATCATCACGATTGCGCACGCCCCTGACAACAGCGCATCTGCAGAGCTCAACTCTGCACGCCAGGCCGTCGAGGGCATCACGCGTTCGCTGGCACACGAAATGCTGCGCGGCTCAACGACAAATGGCATTCAGCTGGACGGCGTCGGCCTCGATGCCCCGAGCGTCCGGGGCGCCCTGTGGTTCCTCCTGTCGTCGAAGTCGGCCTATGTGTCCGGTCAGTTCCTGCGCGTGAACTCGACAGCCGGTACGTCGATTGACGCCGAACAGTTCGCCGCCACCGGGAAGACCGGCCCCCTGGCAGGCAAGACGGCTGTTGTCACGGGTGCCGCCCGTGGCATTGGCGCAGCGATTGCGAAGACCCTCGCCCGCGACGGTGCCGACGTCGTCGGCGTTGACGTCCCGCCGGCCGGCGATTCTCTCGCAAAAACCATGAACTCGATCGGCGGGCGCGCCTGCGCACTCGATGTGACTGCTGAAGACGCCGGTGTGCGACTTGCTGAGGCTGTTGGCGCTCCCGTTGACATCCTCGTGCACAACGCCGGCATCACCCGCGACAAGCTGCTGGCCAATATGAATCAGCAGCAGTGGGATTCGGTTCTTGCGGTCAACCTTGAATCCCAATTGCGGATCAACTCGCAGCTGGCCGATGCGTGGGGGAGTGAACCGCACGTGGTGAGCCTCGCCTCGACATCGGGCATTGCCGGCAACCGCGGTCAGACGAACTACTCTGCGTCCAAGGCCGGTGTCATCGGCATGGCCGCTGCGTGCGCGGACGACTTCGCCGCTCGCGGCGGAAGCATCAACGCGGTGGCCCCGGGCTTCATTGAAACCGATATGACCGCGGCGATGCCTTTCCTCACCCGCCAGGCGGCCAGGCGCCTGTCCAGCCTGCAGCAGGGCGGCCTTCCCGTTGATGTCGCTGAGGCCATTGCCTTCCTTGCAAGCCCCGCTGCCGGCGGCATCAACGGGCAGACGCTGCGCGTGTGCGGACAGAACATGGTCGGTGCGTGATGAGCGCTTCAACCTACGCGAAGGCCGCTCTGACTGCATTGCGTCGAGGGCCGCAGAAAGCAGCCGCACCCGCGCGAACAGTGACCGAGGAACATCGCATCGACCCTGCCGCGTGGGCTCGTTTCCAGCGCGTCACGTCCGGGCCCGTCGGCAACAGCGTCAGCCCCGCCTACCTGCACACGTTTGGGTTCCTGCCCTCACTTGAGCTCATGGCTGACAGTCAGTTCCCTCTGCCGGTGCTCGGCATGGTCCACGTCTATAACCGCTTTGAGCTTCTCGCACCCGTGTGGGTGGGTGACGAACTGACCGTGGAGACATCCGTTTCCGCTCCCCGCCGGCACCCCAAGGGTGCCGTTGTGGACATCAGGGTCACGGGCCGCCGAGGTGGAGCCCCGGTTTTCGAAGAAACCTCGGTTTATCTGGCTAAGGGTGCGGAACTGATCGATGCTGATGAAGGCGAAGCGATTCCGCGGATTGAATGGCAGGCGGACAGCCTGCCGACAGCTCAGTGGAAGCTCGATCCTGCTATCGGCCGCAGCTATGCCGCGGTGTCAGGGGACCGCAACCCGATTCATCTCAGCGGTGTTGCCGCAAAGGCCTTCGGCTTCCCGCGGCGCATTGCCCACGGAATGTACACGGCCGCGCGTGCGCTCAATGCGACTGATGTCGCAAGTGAAACATATGTGTGGGAGATTCAGTTCGCCAAGCCTCTTCTGCTGCCAAGCACGGTTGATTTCAGCCTGCAGCGGGCTGGAGAAAGCGTTACAACGGCTGTCACCCGCAAGTCCGATGGGGCGCCTCACGTGATCTCCAAAATCACCCCGTTGGGCGCGTGAATACACGGCGCAACCGGTGACGCACAGTCGATTTTGCAATCGTCTTACCAGGGTGTAGAGTGTCATCTGTTGCCCAGCGCGGGTGGCGGAATTGGTAGACGCGCTAGCTTGAGGTGCTAGTGGCCATTTATACGGTCGTGGGGGTTCAAGTCCCCCTCCGCGCACAGCGAAACAAGGCCCGGAACTTAAGGTTCCGGGCCTTGTGCTTTACACGGCTGAATTGCATGAGTCCTCTTGTGCCCCGCGGTACGCTTAGAAATCAGCTGAAAGAGCGCTGGGATGAACGGAGAACGCATGACAGAAGCGCATCTCGAATCGGAGCTGACCACCGCTGCGGTTTTGGCAGCCTACGCGCGCATCCACCGGCTGCAGGCCCATGTGAGCGTCCGCGTCCTCACCCCTGAAGTGCGCACTCTTCTCCTGAACCGCTTCGAACAGCAGGGCACCCCCACAGAGAAGATCAGCGAAGTTGAGGGCCTCATCGCAGCGGCCCAGCAGCACATCGGATCAGATGAGGCGAAGCCGCTCAGCGCTGTTTCCTACGACAAGACCCGCAGGCAGTTTGTTTCGCGTCTTGTCCGCGCCGGCAGTGCGGGAGTCCGCCTGTGGCCGCCCACCAGCCAAACCGTGCGCGCCCAGCTTGGCGGCCAGCAGTGGAACACAGCCATGCGCAGCCTCGGCATACCCATTTCCTCGCGAGGCAAAGCTCCCGGGCCTACACGCTTCAGCAGAGATCAATACGTGCGGGCTGTGACGGACTTTATTGCAGAATCTTCGACCGATCAGTCCTTCCGGGCATACGGTGAGTGGGTGGCTCGCCAGAACGCCGCGGGAGCGCACCGCCCCTCAGGACCGGCGCTGCGCAAATTCTTCGGCAGCTGGTCCGCCGCAAAGGAAGCACAGGCTGACGAAACACAGGAGTAACCCATGACCATCGACTTCTCCGCCGCTCAGTCCGAAGTTGTGCAGATCTGTTCGGATCTCATCAGGATTGACACGCAGAACTGGGGTGAAGGCAAAGCCAACCCGGAACGGCCCGCCGCCGACTACATCGCAGAGAAGTTCCGCGAAGTCGGGCTTGACTCCGAAATCTACGAATCAGCCCCCGGCCGGGCCAATCTCGTGGCACGCATCAAAGGCAAGAACCCTGATCGCCCGGCACTCGTCATGCACGGGCATACGGATGTCGTCCCCGCTGACGCCTCGGAGTGGAGCGTTGACCCGTTCGGCGGCGAAGTCAAGGACGGTCTTCTGTGGGGCCGAGGTGCCGTCGACATGAAGAACGGCTGCGCCATGATCATTGCCGTAGTGCGCCAGATGATGCGCGAGAACATTGTCCCGGACCGTGACATCCTCGTGGTCTTCTTCGCTGACGAAGAAGCCGGCGGAACGTACGGCTCCCGCTGGATGGTCGATAACCACCCCGAGGTGTTCGCAGGCGCTGCCGAGGCGGTTTCGGAAGTCGGCGGCTACTCCGTTGATGTGCGCGGTGAGAAGATCTACTTGGTCCAGACCGCCGAAAAGGGCCTGCAGTGGCTCAAACTGGTAGCTAAGGGCTCCGCCGGACACGGCTCGCAGCGCAACGACGACAATCCGATTGTGAAACTCGCCGAAGCTGTGGCGCGGATCGGGCGCTACGAATGGCCCGTCGAGATTCCTCAGGCGACCCGTGAACTGCTCAAGGGCGTCGCCGACCTCACCGGGATCGAATACACGGAAGACAATTTCCCAGCGCTGCTGAAAGAACTCGGCTCGGTCGAAAAGTTCGTCGGCCCCACATTCGCGACGAGCGCCAATCCGACCGCTCTCGGTGGGGGATACAAGCACAATGTCATCCCCGGTTCCGCTGAGGCGCTTATCGACTGCCGTCCGATTCCCGGCCGGACGGAGGATGCGCTTCTCACACTGAAAGAACTTGCAGGCCCTGACGTGGACATCGTTCCAGTCGTGCAGCACGTGTCATTGGAAACGCCGTTCGAAGGCGATCTGGTTGAGCAGATGAAGAAGAGCGTCCACGCCTACGACCCTGAAGCTCACGTTCTGCCCTACGCGCTGTCTGCCGGTACTGATAACAAGGCTCTGAGCTTTTTGGGGATCACCGGCTACGGTTTCATTCCGCTGCGTCTGCCGGCCGACCTTGACTTCCCCGCAATGTTCCACGGGGCCGACGAACGGGTGCCGACCGAAACGCTGGAGTTCGGCACCCAGATCCTGGGAGATTTCCTCGTCAACGCGTAACCACCACGCGTTTGCCCTTTAAACCTGACGGGCGGTGAACACAGGCTCAGCCCTCGATGTCGATTCTTGCGCGCACTGCCCGGCGGCCGCCGAAAACCGGCCTGCCGGGCAGCGTTGCAATGACAACTCCGAGTACGACCAGCGCAATCGAGGTCAGAGCGGTAAGCGTGAATGCCTGTTCATTTCCGGCCAGCGCATCAATGATGAGCGAACCGCCCATATTGCCGACCAACGTGGACAGGCTCAATATGAGCACACCCAGGCGCGGAACGATGAGCGCGGACACCAGGATGAAGGCAACGCCGAACACACCACCGGAGTACAGCAGAGGTTCGGGCGGGAAACGCAGCGGGGGAGTGCCGGAGGCGAACACCACAGCGCACGCAACGGCCAGAGCCGTAAAGCCGACAATGAAGTTCATGGTTGTCGCAGCAAGCGCGGAGCCCGAAGCGGCTGACAGCCTGCCGTTGAAAGCGTGCTGCAGTCCGGTGAGAACGCCGGAGGCAAAGGGAACGAGCGGAATCCACCACTGCAGTCCGGATGTGAAGGCTCCCGCACTCATGATCGCGACACCGGCCAGAACAACAGCGACGCCTACAAGACGGCCCAGAGTGATGGGCTTCGGTCCGCCGGCCGGCAGCCGCGTGCTGTCGACGACGAGCGCGCCGAGCAGCTGCCCGGATGTGAAGCTCATGGTGAATACGGCAACGCCGAAAGCGGGAACAGTGACACCCTGAGCGATGACGATCGTCGCTCCGCCGAGCCCGCCTAGGCACATCCACCAGGGGAACTCCCCAGACCGCAGAAGTTTGATGGTCCTGGCAATGGCCCGGCGCCCAGCCGGCAGGGCTGCGGTGACTGCCGCAATGATGATGAGCCCGCCGCCGAAAGACACTGCCGCACTGTAGATCCAGTGGCCGATTTCAACGGTGAGTTCGCCGTTGTACTTTCCCTGCAGGGAAACAGCGAGTCCGGTCGCAATCGCCGGAAGAATGTAGAGGAGATTTGCGACGGACCTCATGCGGTGCGCACGACCGTCATAACGCGGCGACGAAGCCAAACGGTCTTCTGCCCACCCATACCGACGACCGTCCGTGCCAGCTCCCACCGACCGGTGTCGGCAGCTTCGGTCAGTGCGCGCAGAGATTCGCTGCGCGAAATCTTCGGGTGAAATGTCACCTGCCGCATTTCGTATTCGACTTCTCGCTTCACCTGGGCTTGTGCTCCTTCCCTGGGGTGGCCGTCACTGTATCATCGCGCTAGCCTGATTCTATGGTGAAGATCATCTTCGCGCGCCACGGACAATCGGAGGCAAATCTCGCTGGTGTTCTCGCAGGCCGCCGAGGCGCCAATCCGCTGACTGCTGCTGGCCGTCAGCAGGCCTGTGCCGCGGCTGATCTGCTGCCTTCCAGCATCGCCCTGTGGAAGGTCTCTGAAATAGCACGATGCGCCGAAACGGCTGATCTGCTGATGCGCACCCATGCGAAGAACCACGACTCTGCCGTACCTGCCGCCGCCGTCATGGGGGAATTCTCAGAAGTCGACTACGGGGATTGGTCTGGCCGTCCCCTTGAAGAACTGCGCAGACTGCCGGAATGGGAACGCATCCAGAACACTCCGCAGGACATGGTGTTTCCCGGTGGGGAAGCACAGCACGACGCCTGGCTTCGCACCCGCCAAGGTGTTGAGAAAGTCCTCGACGAACTTCGCGAACGCAACAGTGAAGCCGTCGCAGTTGTCGTCACTCATGGAGACATCATTAAAATGGCCGTCGCAGACGCCTTGGGGCTGCAGCTGCAGAACTTTCAGCGAACAGCAGTCGCACCCGGTTCGCTGACGACAATCGACTATGCGAGCAGAGTTCCCGTGCTCACCGCACTGTCCGTGACACCAGCCGGAAGAACCGGCCAAGCGGGCACCCTCGGGGGAGGAGCCTGAAAAGCCGACCGGCACCTCGTGATCAGGAAGCCGCGAGAACTCCCGTGCCCAGCAAAACGTAGATGACCAGACCCAGCGCAATGCGGTACCACACGAAGATCGCAAACGACTTCGTCTGCACGAACTTCAGGAAGCCGACGATGACGGCGTAGCCGACTGCAAAAGACACGACGGTGGCCAGCAGGGTGGGTCCCCAGCCGATTGTCATCGACGCAGTCCCGTCTACTTGATCCTTGATCGCTTTGAAAAGACTGTAAACACCCGAGGCCATGACGGCCGGGATTGCCAACAGGAACGAATAGCGTGCCGCTGCAGGACGCGTGAAGCCCATGATGCGACCGGCCATGATCGTGCCGCCGGACCGCGATACACCGGGCACAAGAGCCAGTGCCTGCGCAAAGCCGAACGTGAGGCCCTGACCCCAGTGCATGGAGTCAAGCGTGTTGACCCGCTTGCCGAAGGCATCAGCAAGGCCGATGAAGATTGCGAAGACGATGAGCATCGTCGCGACAATCCACAGTGAGCGGAACGTCGAGGTGATCTGATCTTCGAACAGCAGGCCCAGCACACCAATCGGGATCGAGCCGATGATGATCAGCCAGCCGAGCCGCACCTCGGGATCACGCCGGTCGTGCTTGCCGAACAGGGCTTTGAACCACTTGGCGATGATCGTGACGATGTCATTCCAGAAGTACACGAGAACGGCCAGCTCAGTGCCGATCTGGATAATCGCGGTGAAGAATGCGCCCGGTTCACGGCCAGGCATGAGGAATTCGCCGACGATCCTCAGATGTGCAGACGAGGACACCGGCAAGAACTCGGTGAGTCCCTGCACGATTCCCAAAATGGTCGCCACTAGCCAGTCCATGCGATCCCTTCGAAAACGACAGTCGGTCCTGTCAGTCTGAGCAGGCCCTACGGGACTCTAACGGACAAGGCTGGCCAGTGCGCGGAAACGCGCCCGCGGTCGGCTTAGAGCTTGCACACAGTTGACCGGCGGCGGTCAGTCGTCGTCTCCGTCATCCTCGTCGTCATCATCATCGTCGTCGTATTCTTCGTCGTCATCGAAGTCGTCGAAGTCATCGTCGAAGTCATCAAAGGTGCCGTCTTCGCGGGCGTCTTCGATGTCGTCGAAAAGCTCGAACGGAGTCACTTCGTCGTAGGCGACGTACAGGGCGTCTTCGTAGATTTCATAGGCGTCAGCCAGCGCCATGTAGGCGGCTTCGACGCGTTCGTCGGTGTCGGAGGTCCGGTTGACTGAGGCCGCGTAGTGTTCACGAATCGCTGCGATGAAGGCTTCGAGGGCGACTTCCGGTTCTGAGCTCATGGCTCCATCGTAACCGCGCGAGGCCGAAGCGACTACCCTGTTGACCATGGCTGAAAGCGAATATGTTTTTCCCGCCCCCGAACGGTTCATAGTCGGCACCGTCGGCCTGCCGGGAGATCGCTCTTTCTACCTTCAGGCAAAGGACGCCGACAGGGTCGTCACGGCAGCTGTCGAAAAGGAGCAGGTGGAGCTCCTTGGTGAGCGCATCAACGAGCTTCTGGACATGGTGCGGTCACGCTCCGCCGACGGCTACATGATCCCGGCCGGTCCGGATCCGGCAGATGCTGACAACGCCAACCTCGAAATGCCGGTGGAACCCGAATTTCGCGTGGGCACCATGAGCCTGGGGTGGGACACGCGTCGCCGGCATTTGGAAATCGAGTGCTCGGCCATCAGCTTCGGGCACGACGACGAGGACTCCCAATCGCCTGTCCTGCGCGTTGTTCTTTCCGCCGAAGCCGCTCGCGAGTTCGCTCGCCGCGCCGACCAGGTGGTCAACGCGGGCCGTGCTGACTGCCCCTTCTGCTCGCTTCCGCTGGACCCAGGCGGTCACCTGTGCCCGCGGGCCAACGGGGTGCCCAGGTGATCGAATCGGCTTTGGCCGAAGCACACATGACGGTGCTCGGCCGGGTGCCCGGCGCCTCGAATGCGGTTTTTCTGTGCCTGCTGGAAGGGGAGTTCGGAACCGGCCCCACCGTACGCCGAGGCATCTACAAGCCGGTGCGCGGCGAAAGGCCGCTGCACGACTTTCCCGCAGGAACACTCGCACGCAGGGAAGTCGCCGCCTACCGCTTGGCTCACCACTTGGGAATTGACGAGGTGCCGCCGACGGTCTTTCTTGATGACGGCCCGCTGGGGCCAGGGTCTCTGCAGGCCTATGTGCTTTCAGACGGCGACGACGAACCGCCCGTGACGATCTGCCTGCCCTCTGAGCTTCCCGACGGCTGGCTCCCCGCTGCGGCAGGTGAAACCGAAACGGGCGAACAGGTGGTCATCGCCCACAGTCCCGATGAGCAGATCCTGCGCCTGGCAGTGTTCGACATCGTTGCCAACAACGCCGACCGCAAGGGCAGCCACATTCTCTCCGGGGCATGGGATCCGCTGGCGGAAGCTCAATTCTTCGGAATCGACAACGGCCTTACGTTCCACACGGAGCCAAAGCTGCGCACGATCCTGTGGGGGTTTGATGGAGTACCGGTGCCGGGCGACCTGTGCGAAGCGCTGGATTCTATCGCCGGCGCAGTTCCCGCTGAGCTGTCAGAGCTCCTCACTCCGGACGAAAACCGAGCTCTCGCGCTGCGTGCCGGACAGCTCGCAGGCAACGGCACCATGCCGTCGATGCCACAGGACCGAATTCCGATTCCCTGGCCCCCGGTGTAGACACATGACGGTTATGCTGGGTGGCGTGAAACCTTGGTCAGCTCCCGCAGTCCCGTCCCTGTCCGACTTCCCAGTCCTGCCGGCAGCTCCAGCCGACAGCACTGTCTACAGCACTTCGGCCAGGGGCCCCGTCAGCGGCCTCCTCGAAGATGGGCAGGCCCGGCTCTACGTGTGCGGCATCACTCCCTACGATGCAACGCACCTGGGCCACGCATCGACCTACGTCACCTTCGACGTCCTGCTGCGCAGCTGGATTGATGCTGGAGCTGATGTCGTCTACGTCCAGAACACAACGGATATTGACGACCCCCTCCTTGAACGCGCTGAGGCGACCGGAGTTGACTGGCGCGAACTGGCCGACAGCCAGATTGAGCTGTTCTTTTCTGACATGGAGGCGCTGCGCGTCATCCCGCCAAAGCACTACATCGGCGCTGTCGAATCGATTCCGGACGTTGTTGAAGCCGTAGAGAAGCTGCTTGAGCGCGGCGCTGCTTACACCCTGGACAACGGCGACGTCTACTACCGCATCAGCACGGAAGTCGAACCGCCGTTCGGTTCAGAATCGCACTACAGCCGCGAGCACATGCTTGAAATCTTCCCCGAACGCGGGGGAGACCCAGACACACCCGGCAAAGAAGATCCGCTCGACGCTCTTCTGTGGCGCGCTGCCCGCGAAGGCGAACCGCAGTGGCCCGGCGGCAAACTTGGACCGGGCCGCCCAGGCTGGCACATCGAATGCGCTGTCATCGCCGGCAAGTACGCGGGGTATCCGCTGACCGTGCAGGGCGGAGGATCAGACCTCATCTTCCCGCACCACGAAATGGGTGCGGCTCACGCAATCGCCCTGACGGACACACCGTTTGCCGACGCCTACATGCACACCGGCATGGTCGCCTACGAAGGCGAAAAGATGAGCAAGTCCCTGGGCAACCTGGTGCTCGTCTCGAATCTGACAGCCGCCGGAACCGACCCCATGGCCATCCGCCTGGCGATTCTCGGCAACCACTACCGGTCGGACTGGGAGTACAGCGACGGTGTGCTGGCCGCCGCGGAGAACCGCTTGGCAGCCTGGCGCGCAGCAGCCGGCTGTGGAAACTCGTCTGATCCGGCTGAGGTCGTTGCCGAGATCCGCCGCGAACTGGCGGACGACCTCGACACGCCCAACGCGCTGTGCGTCATCGACGATTGGGCGGCTGCCCGGCAGACCGAAGCAGATGCGGACGAGAGCACTCAGGCTGTCGTCGCCGCAGTTGATGCTCTCCTGGGCATCAAGCTCTGACTTCTGTCCCTGAGGCCTATTAGCGGTCCTCTTCTCGCCTGCGCAGCAGTTTTTCGAACTCCCGGGCAATGTCTTCGCCGTCGTGCTCGGTCGCGAGGTCGTACTCTTCTTCCATCATCGCGATCCTCTTGGCAAGGTCCGAGTCTGATTCTGCGAACATGTCGACGCTGTCCGACCAAGCCCGGGATGCTTCGGTCAGGTCCTCGGGGTCGAACGTCATCCCCGTGATGTCTTCGAGTGCGGACAGAAGGGCCAGTGCCGCCTTCGGCGATGGCGAAAGAGCCGCGTAGTCGGGGATCTCGCATGTCAGCGAGACCGTGGGAATTCCCTTTTCGTACAGGGCCACGGCCATGACATCCTGCAGGTTCGCTGTTCCTTCGTATTCCGCCGTCTGGACTTCTGAGATGTCCACGATGTCGGGGTCCTCTGATGTCATCCGGACTGGCAGGCTGCGCGTGTGCGGGACAGCGGCTGGCTCTGAGGCCAGGAGCACAACGACGTCGCTTTCTGGGCGCAGCGGCATCAGCAGGTCTTCGATGAACTCTTCCCACATGTCGAGGGGCGTCGGCCCTGTGACCAGCAGGGTCTGCACAAACCTGCCGGCCCGCTCGATTGAGCCTTCGATGCCGACGACCTGCGGATGGACGACGACGGGCTCCCCTTCGGAGCGGATGATGAACGGTGGGTACTGCGTGCGGTCGTAGCTTTCTGCCACGCTGACATCGATCAGGTGATAGTCGTCCAGGTGCCGTTTGAGGATGTCGATGACGACTGCCGCAGCGTCGTCGGGGCTGTTGGGCCCTCGCAGGCCGACGATCACGACCTGCCCGTCTTGCCTCGGAAGAAATGCCATGTGACCAGCCTAGTCGTGTTCACCGGGGTGTTGCCCGAAAGCCGCGCAGAGCTCTTAGGGTTGAAGCATGGAATTCTCTGGAGTCCTATGGGACATGGACGGCACTATCGTCGACACCGAACCGTACTGGATCGAAGCCGAACATCGGCTGACTGCCGAATTCGGCCTCCCGTGGTCACAAGAAGAGGGGCTGAAGCTGGTGGGCAATGCCCTTACGGTTTCAGCGCAGGTGTTCATCGACCTCGGCGTTCCGCTTGAGCCGCTGGAGATCATCAATCGGCTCACGAGCGACGTCATCGCCCAGGTGCAGGAGCGCGTGCCGTTCCGTCCCGGTGTGCGGGAGCTGTTTGCGCAGCTGCGCGAAACGGGGATTCCGTCCGCAATGGTCACGATGTCGTTTCGTCCCCTGGCTGATGCTGTTGTCGCCAGCCTGCCCGAGGGCACCTTTGATGCCGTCATCACCGGTGACGAGGTGCAGCACGGCAAACCGCACCCGGAACCCTACGAGGTGGGAGCGAAGGCCCTCGGTCTGCGCCCGCAGGAGTGCATAGCGATTGAGGACTCCCTCAATGGGGCACTCTCAGCATCAAGTGCTGGGGCACACACGCTCGTCGTGCCGTGTCACGTTGACATTCCCGAAGACCCGCGCTGGTCGATTGCCCAGAGTTTGGAAGGTCTTTCGCTCGAGGAGTTTCAGCGGGCGGCTATCGCCCGGCAATCGCAGTGATTTCGGGGGTTTCCGGGGCCCGTCCTCCCCAGGCGGGGCAGATGTCTTTGAAGTGACACCACCCGCACAAGGGCGATTTTTTCGGCCGCCAGGTGTCCGTCAGGGCAGCCTGCACGATGTCATCCCAAATGTGCAGGATCTCCGCTTCCGTCCGCTCAATGTCCGACATCTGCGGGCGCATGGCCTTGATCGTGCCGGAGCCTAGGTACATCAGCTGCAGCGTGTGGGCCAAAGTGCCGTCCGTGCGGTGCTTGAGGACGCCGTAGAACCGCATCTGGAACTCCGCTTCCCGCGAATACTGAGGCTTGGGCTCCTTGCCGGTCTTGTAGTCGACGAGTCGCACTTCGCCGCCGGGAGCCACGTCGACCCTGTCAATGAATCCGCGCAGCAGCAGGCCGTTGTCCAGCTTCGTCTGCACAAACTGCTCACGTCCCGCCGGTTCCAGCCGGTCTGGAAGTTCAAGAGTGAAATAGCGGTCAACGAGTTCACCCGCCTGCGCGAACAGCTTCAGACGAGACGGTTCGTCGGGAAAGAGCTCTGCGATCTCCGCTGTGTTTTTGCTCTCAAGTTCGGCAAAGCTCGGCTCGATGAGCGATCGCGCTGCTCCAGAAGTTCTCTCTTCAGCGGGCAGGTCGAAGAGCCCCTCAAGCACCGAGTGGACGAGCGTCCCCTTGAACGCGGCTTCGCTCGGCGGTTCGGGAAGCTTGTCGATTGTGCGGAATCGGAACTTCAGCGGACACGACACGAAGTCGTTGGCGCGTGACGGTGAAAGAGCATTGAGCGAGACCATGACCACAGCCTAGTAGGCACGCGGTCGAAGGTCGCGATGTTGTCGACTCCGGCAGTTAGGATGGCGCATATGTCTCAAGCGAATGCGAGTAAGGACGGCACAGCCGGCGGCCTTGTGATCGGCCGCGCCCTCGGCGCGCCCATCGTGCTGTCATGGACGTGGTTCATTGCCGCGATCCTCATCACGGCCCTTCTGGCGCCCTTCATTCGCACGCTGTCGCCCAGCATGAGCGTTCCGACGTCGATGTTCGTCGCGTTCCTCTACGCGATCCTTCTGTTCACCTCGGTGTTTCTGCACGAATTCGCCCACGGTGTTGCAGGCACGCTCGGCGGGCAGAAGGTTTCCGTCATCGAACTCAACGTGTGGGGCGGCTTCACCAAGTTCGAACCCAAAATTGACGACGACGCGAAGCGCACTGCGATGACGAGCTTCTACGTGTCGATCGTGGGCCCCGTCGTCAACATCATTCTTGCCGCAGGCGGCTGGATCGGCATGAATCACTCCAGTCCGGGAAGCATCCCGTGGCTGCTGTGTGCCGCCCTGACCTTTGCCAATGTGGCACTTGGCGTCATCAACCTGCTGCCCGGCATCCCGCTGGACGGCGGGTGGGCCCTGCAGGCGCTCATCTGGAGGTTCACCGGCAGCCAGTTCCGCGGCACCATGATCGCCAGCCTCATCGGCCGGATCGTGGCGGTCGGATTTGTCGTCGGCGCTGTTGCATACCCCTACACGGTGGGATCCAAACCGGACCTCGTGACCGTCATCTGGACGACAGCAATTGCGGTCATGCTGTGGGTTTCGGCAGCTGATGCCGCGGCTCACGCCAAACGCGCCCGCCGCATGGAAACCTACGACCTCGACCAGGTCATCCAACCGGCAATCGCAGCGGCCTTCGACGCTGATGTAGAAGAAACACTGCGCGCCGCAGACGCCGCGAGAACCGCTGACGGTGCAGCGCTGGTGGTGATCCTCGACCGCTCAGGTCTGCCCACCGGTCTGCTCAACAGGCAGCTTGCAGAAAGGTCGGCAACGACCGTCGGCGGCCCCGGCAGCGCTGTGGTCGGCGATTTCTCCAGTCCGCTGGGTGCGTGGATCGGCGTGCCGCGCGGAATTTCCGCACCGCATCTTCTGGAATCCCTCACCCACAGGCCCAAAGCGCAGTTCTGCCTCATCATGGAGGGTTCGACGCTTGCAGGCATCATCGATCTGCAGGAGTTCTTCCACGAGCTTCTCGAAGACTGAGACTGCACCCGAGGGGCCCTCACAGCAGAACCTGCCCGGCTAGACTGGGGAATCATGAGTCTTGAATCCGCACCCGTTCCGGCCGGCGCCGATGACCGTCGGGGTCTTCTCAAAGCAGGAGACAAGGTCCAGCTGACCGACTCCAAAGGCAGGATGAACACCATCGTCCTCAAACCCGGCGGAGAATTCCACACTCATCGCGGGATCATCGCCCACGACGACATCATCGGCGCACCCGACGGTGTGACCGTGCAGAATTCCGTCGGCGTTGAATACCAGGTTCTCAAACCCCTGTATTCGGACTTCGTTCTCTCAATGCCGCGCGGTGCCGCGATCATCTATCCGAAAGACGCCGCCCTGATCACCGGTTTCGGTGACATCTTCCCCGGTGCCCGGGTTGTCGAGGCGGGTGTGGGCTCTGGTGCTCTCACAATCGCCCTGCTTCGAGCCGTGGGCGATTCCGGAAGCGTCCACTCCTTTGAGCTGCGTGAAGAATTCGCGCAGATCGCCGAGGGCAATATCTCTGATTTCTTCGCAGGCCCGCACCCCGCGTGGAACATCACGGTGGGAGACCTCGCAGAAGAGCTTCCCAAGGCCTACGGACCGGGCGAAGTCGACCGCGTCGTGCTCGACATGCTCGCCCCCTGGGACTGCCTGGACGCTGTGACAGAAGCACTTGTGCCCGGCGGAGTGCTCGTGGTCTACGTTGCGACGGTTACGCAGATGTCCCGCACCGTGCAGGCGCTGCAGGCGTCGGGCAACTACACAAAGCCGCACGCTTTGGAGTCAACCGTCCGCGACTGGCACCTCGACGGCCTGGCAGTCAGGCCCGAGCACCGCATGATCGGCCACACCGGCTTCCTTGTCTTCGCCCGTCGCGTGGCACAGGGAACAACCCCGCTGCGCCGCACAAAACGCGGCCAGCAGGCCGAACCGGACCAGAAGGATCTCGACGTGTGGTTCGGTCCCGAAGTCACCGACGAATCCGTTGGGGTCAAGTACCCCACGCCGAAGAAGATCCGCCGTTCCGTCCGCGAGGCGGGTTCCCGGCTCGACATTCTCAACAGCAGCGAAGGAGAGCTCAATGGATGATTCGACAATGCGACAAGAACTGTCGAAGGTCCGTCAGGACGCAGCTGGCCTCCGTCAGCAGCTGTTCTCAGCTTCCCAGCGCAACGAACAGCTCAGCACAGCGCTGAAGGCTGCGCGTGCAGAACTCGATCGCCTTAAGACCGAGGCCGAAAGGATCGCCGAACCGCCGAACTCCTACGCAGTAGTGCTCGGCACCGTGCGCGAAGGCGATGTCGTCTTCGCCGACGTCCACTACGCGGGCCGTCCCATGCGCCTGTCTGTAAGCACGGAAGTTCCGCTGCGCGACCTCACGCCGGGTCGACGCGTTCGCCTGACTGAAGGCCTCGTCATCGTCGAAGCACTCGGCTTTGTTGACGAAGGCTCGGTGGTCACAGTGCGTGAACTCATCGACGACACCCGCGTGCTCGCTGCGACATCCACGGACGAAGAACGGGTCGTGACACTGGCTCAGCCGCTGCGCGACAAGCCCGTTCGAGTGGGGGATTCGCTCGTCTTCGATTCCCGCAGCGGGCTGGTTGTCGAAAGGCTTGAAAGGGCCGAAACGGCATCCCTCATGCTGGAAACCGTTCCGGACATTTCGTACTCCGACATCGGCGGTCTGTCCGCACAGATCAGCGAAATCCGCGATGCTGTCGAACTGCCCTTCGAACACCCACAGCTGTACACCGAGCACGGACTCAAGCCGCCCAAGGGCATCCTGCTGTACGGGCCGCCCGGCAACGGCAAGACTCTCATCGCAAAGGCTGTTGCAAACTCGCTTGCCCAGCGTCGCGGCGGAGAAAACACCCGCTCGTACTTCCTCAACATCAAAGGTCCGGAGCTGCTGGACAAGTACGTCGGCGAAACCGAGCGTCAGCTGCGCACCATCTTCGCCCGCGCCCGCGAAAAGGCTACGGCCGGTTCGCCCGTCGTCGTGTTCTTCGACGAAATGGAAGCCCTGTTCCGCACGCGCGGAACAGGCAAGTCCTCCGATGTCGAAACCACGATCGTGCCGCAGCTGCTGACCGAAATCGACGGTGTTGAACAGCTGGACAACGTCATCGTGATCGGTGCGTCCAACCGCGAAGACCTCATCGACCCCGCCATCCTCCGGCCAGGACGACTCGACGTGAAGATCCGCATCGAACGTCCCGACAGGGAAGCCGCGAAGGACATCTTCAGCAAATACCTGACAGAAGACCTGCCGATCGCAGAATCCGAGATCACGACGACAAAGGCCGCCGCCGTCGAAAGCCTCATCGAACGCTGTGTTGAGGAAATGTACGCCGAGACCGACCGCAACCGCTTCGTCGAAGTGACCTACGCCAACGGTCGGCGCGAAATGCTATACTTTGCCGAGTTCACCTCGGGAGCCATGATCTCCAACGTCGTCGATCGGGCGAAGAAGCACGCCATCAAGGCCTACCTCGACCTGGGCGAACACGGTATTACGTGGGATCACCTGTACCGGGCCATCCGGGAAGAGTTCAGCGAACACGAAGACCTGCCGAACACGACGAACCCAGACGAATGGGCTCGCATCTCCGGGAGGAAGGGCGAAAGGATCACACACCTGGTTCTGGCAGCCGATGTCGCCGACCGGGAAAGCCGTGCGGACAGCGGTGCCGGCAGCGGCACCTCGTCCGTTCAGACCGCCAGGGGAGACAGCAGCCTCATCTGAAGAACTGCCCCTGTGCGTGCTTCAGCGTTTGGCTGATCGCCCGCCGACAGCGCGGGCGATCACACGCCAGCCCACCAGCGTCAGGAAGTTCAAAGCGGAGGCCACGATGATGAACGGCCCGGCGATTCCCGCACCCACTGCAAAGCGGACGATCATACCGAGCAGGATCGTCGTCGACCAGATCGCAACACCGGTGCGCATGGGGGCCAGGGGAGCGGTCCAAGCCGCGCTGAGAATCCACGCACACCCAAGGCCCACCAGGAAAGGCCACGAGGTCTGAACAACACCGTCGACCGTGAGAACCTGGGCGTGGGTGTAGAAGCCGACAGCCGCAAAGGCGATCACCAAGATGATGTCGGCGACGAGTGCAGTGAAAATATGAGAAGAACGCTTAGCCACAGGCCACAGTCTACGAAAGGCAGTGAGGCACAATGATCACCGTCCAGCGGATCATGGGCTCAGAAACCGAGTTCGGCATTGTCGCCGTCGGCGGTCGCCCGCAAGCGCCCATGCGAGACTCCGCGCGTGTCGTCGATGCCTACGCGGGCCCGCGCGGCCTGAAGTCCGCGCAGAGTTTCTGGGACTTCGGTTCGGAAACACCGCTGGCAGACGCACGCGGCTTTCTCATGAACCTTGCCGACGCGCACGAATCGCAGCTGACCCACCTGCCGCAGGCGCAGCCGGAAGCGCAGTACTTGGCCAATGTTGTGCTGGAAAACGGAGCGCGCCTCTATGTTGACCACGCTCATCCCGAGTATTCATCGCCGGAGGTCACCAATCCGCGCGACATCGTCACGTGGGACCGCGCGGGCGACCGAGTAGCAGAAGAGGCCGTCAAACAGCTGCTGACAACGGGGCAGCCTGTCGACCTCTACAAAAACAACACGGACTCCAAGGGAGCCTCGTACGGTACACACGAAAACTACCTCGTCGACCGCAACACCGATTTCGAGAAGATTGTCGAAGGGCTGCTGCCGTTCTTCGCCACGCGGCAGATTTTCTGCGGAGCCGGCAAGGTCGGCATCGGCAGGGAAGGCGAAGAACCCGGCTTCCAGATTTCTCAGCGGGCAGACTTCTTCGAAGAGTGCGTGGGGCTTGAAACGACCCTGCGCCGGCCGATCGTCAACACGCGCGATGAGCCGCACGCTGACCCTGTCAAATACCGGCGCCTGCACGTCATCATCGGCGATGCGACACTCGCCGAAGTCGCCACTTTCGTGCGCTTCGGCTCTACGAGTCTCGTGCTGAGCCTGATCGAACAGGGCCTGGCACCCTTCATCGAGCTGGCTGACCCGGTGGCCGCACTGCAGACGGTGTCGCACGACTTAAGCCTCAGCGCTCCGCTTGAACTGGCTGATGGGTCGACCATGACTGCACTCGAAATTCAGCGCGAGTTCCATACTGCGGCTGCCAATGCAGCAGATCCGAGTGACGAACAGACCGCGCAGGTGCTTGCGGAATGGGACCGCTTGCTCACAGGACTTGCAACCGACCCCATGAGCCTGGCCGATTCGATTGACTGGGTTGGCAAACTGGCGCTCATGAACAGCTACCGCCAGCGTGAGGGCCTCGACTGGAACAGCCCGAAGCTCGCCCTCATCGACGTGCAGTACACGGACGTCCGCCAGGAGAAGGGACTGTTCTACCGCCTGGAGCGGGCAGGACGCTTCCGCAGGCTCACGACTGACGAAGAGGTCGAGCGCGCCATGACGACCCCACCGGAGGACACGCGCGCCTATCTGCGCGGCACGGTCGTCGACCGGCTGCGCGAAGACCTCGTTGCCGCCAGCTGGGAGTCAATCGTCATGCGCCGGGGCGATTCTGCAGTCAGAATCCCCATGAGCGAACCGCTCAAGGGCACACGCGAACTTCTTGAAGAGCGGCTGAGCAGGGCCGTTGACACCGACAGCCTGTTGGCTGCACTCGGTGTCACTACAATCGACAACAACAGCACAGACGACTACGGGATGTGAACAATGGCTGGTCAGGATCAGATTCACAGGCACTCAGGCGGAGCAGAAGGACCGGAAGAACCCGGCGATCTGAACGTCGGCGGAGGCCAGGCACAGATCAACACGCAGGGTCTCGACGACATCCTCGATGACATCGACTCCGTACTGGAGACCAATGCCGAAGACTTCGTGAAGAACTTCGTGCAGAAGGGCGGACAGTGACAGGTCTGTCATCCGCCTATCTGAGCACCGCCTCGAACTCCTTTGTTGAGTTCGCACGGACTGTTGCCCCGCACGTGCTGCCTTCGGGTGACCTTCCAGTGTCGGACAGCATCGCCCCGCACGCTACGACCATCGTCGCACTGACAACGGCAGATGGTGTGCTCATGGCCGGCGATCGCCGAGCGACCATCGGTTCGCTCATTGCCAGCCGCACCATGGAGAAGGTTCACCGGGCCGATGACGCCTCGGTTGTCGGCATCGCCGGAACCGCGGGGATTGCGCTTGAGCTCGTCCGGCTGTTCCAGTTGGAGCTCGAACACTACGAAAAGATCGAGGGCACGGTCCTGTCCCTTGACGGCAAAGCCAACCGTTTGGCTTCAATGCTGCGAGCCAATCTCGGCTTCGCACTGCGCGGTCTCGCCGTTGTTCCGCTGTTCGCCGGTGTCGACCAGAAGGCAGAAGGCGAAACTCCCGGCAGGATCTTCTCGTTTGACGTAACGGGCGGCAGGTACGAAGAAGAGGACTACCACTCGGTGGGCTCCGGTTCGACTTTTGCCCGCGGTTCGCTCAAAAAGCGGTGGAATCCCGGCTTAAGCGAAGAAGCCGCTGTCGAGGTGGCAGTCGAAGCCCTTTTCGACGCCGCCGACGACGATTCGGGAACCGCCGGACCAGACCTCATCCGCCGCATCGGGCCGACCATGATGGTGGTTGACTCCGACGGTGCCAGGGAAGTCGAGACTGACGTCATTTTGGCCGCGGCAGCCGAGGTCGCAGCACGCCGAGGAGGCGGTTCGGCATGAGCATGCCCTTCTACGTTTCACCCGAACAGCTCATGAAGGACCGGGCTGAGTTTGCCCGGAAGGGGATTTCGCGCGGCCGCTGCGTCCTTGTTGCCCGCTGCTCAGACGGGATTGCGCTCGTTGCCGAAAACCCGTCGACAACACTGCACAAGATTGCTGAAATCTACGACCGAATCGGGTTCGCAGCAGTCGGCAAGTACAACGAGTTCGAGTCGCTGCGCCAGGCCGGTGTGCGCTATGCGGACCTGCGCGGATACTCTTACGACAGGGCGGATGTGACTGCGCGAGGGCTGACAAATGCCTACGCCCAGACGCTGGCCTCTGTCTTCACGACCGAATCGAAACCTTTCGAGGTTGAGATCATCGTCGCCGAACTCGGTGCTGATGCTGACGACGACAGGATCTACAGGCTGTCCTATGACGGTTCAGTTGCCGATGAGGCCAGTGCGGTCATCATCGGCGGGGACTCGGAAGCGCACAGCCAGAAGCTGGCTGAAATCGACACGACCGCCATGACGAGTGCAGAAGTCCTGCGGTGGGCAGCCAGCGCTCTTGGTGCTGACGCTCCGATTCCCGCCCAGCACATCGAAGCGGCACTGCTGGACCGCAACGCTGAAGGGCACAGAACATTCCGCCGGCTGAACACAGAGATCGTCGAGCAGATCATCGGGGGAGAAGCATGAAGCGCATCTACGGCATCGAGACAGAGTACGGTCTGACCTACTCCGCCGGCAGCGGCAGGCACCTCGGCCCCGAAGAAACCGCACGCTACCTGTTCAAACCGGTCGTCAGCAGGTTCCGTTCGTCCAACGCCTTTTTGGCCAACGGCGGTCGCCTGTACCTGGACGTGGGATCTCACCCCGAATATGCGACTGCGGAATGCTCAACGCTCGATGAGCTCGTTGCGCAAGAAGAAGCCGGCACCCTGCTGCTGACGCAGAATCTCGAGACCGCCCAGCACGAACTCGAAGCTGACGGGCTCGACGGCACGGCGCACATGCTGAAGAACAACCGCGATTCGGCGGGCAATTCCTTCGGCAGCCACGAAAACTTCCTCGTGCGCCGCACCATGGACTTCACGCGCCTGACCACCTCGTTGCTGCCGTTCCTCGTGGTCCGGCAGCTCATTGCAGGTGCCGGTTGCATCATTCCAGCCCGCGCCAGTACCGATATGCCCGCAGCTGACTCCCAGCGGGCGTCGCTCAGCGGCCACGCGACAAAGGTCGAACCGCTGCACGGCGATATCGTCTACGGTCTATCCGGCCGTTCCGACGTCATGTGGGAGGGCGTGTCATCAGCGACCACCCGCTCCAGGCCGATCATCAACGCCCGCGATGAACCCCATGCCGATGCCGAAAAATACCGCCGACTGCACGTGATCGTCGGCGATTCCTCGATGTCGCAGACCACGACCGAACTCAAAGTCGGTTCGGCAGGTCTCGTGCTTGACCTGCTGGAAACCGGTGTGCCCCTTGCAGACCACACTCTGCGCAATCCCATCCGAGATATCCGCACCGTGGCCCGCGACCTCACCGGCACTGCTCAGCTGGAGCTGCGCTCTGGCGAAACCACGACCCCGCTTGAGCTGCTGGGCTTCTACTGGGAGCACGCCCAGCAGCTCGCAGACAGGGGCGACCACAGCCTCGGCAGCGACGAAACCGCACAGCGCGTACTCGACCGGTGGAAGCGCGTTCTCGAGGCAGTTGAAAGCGGTGATTTCAGCTCGGTCGACACTGAAATCGACTGGGTCATCAAGAAGAAGCTCTTTGACCGCTACCTCGAACGCGAAGGCCTAAGCCTGAAAGATCCGAAGATCACGCGTCTCGACTACGCCTACCACGATGTCACCCCCGGCATTGGCCTGTTCCCGAAACTCGAACAGGCCGGCTTGGCTCAGCGCTCGGTGTCTTGGGAAGACTCCCAGCGGGCAATGAGCACACCGCCGCAGAGCACTCGAGCCAAACTGCGCGGTGAATTCATTGCACAGGCGTTGGAACACCGCCGTGATTTCACGGTCGACTGGGTGCACCTGCGACTGAATGACCAGACTCAGAAGGCCGTGGTTCTCCGCGATCCGTTCGCAACTGAGGACGACAGGGCTCGCGCCCTGACAGAGGCTCTGGCCGAACCGGTCATCTGAGCCTGAGGACACTCAGCCGAAGCCCAGACTCGCCCCACTAGGATTGGCGTGAGCTATCGAAAGGGATGTATCTACGTGCGCAGACAGGTGATCGGTTCCGCCGCCATCGCAGCTCTTCTTCTGACAGGCTGCTCTAAGGGCGACGATCAAACGGCCGAAAGCACAGCCACCGAACAGGCACAGGATGCCAAAACAACGAGCCTCGACGGTGTCAAGGTCAGCGGTAAGCAAGACGAAAAGCCGAAGGTTGAGTTCGACGCTCCCTTTGCCGTCGAAAAGGCCGAATCAAAGGTCTACACGGAAGGCGACGGCGACGTCATCAAGGACGGCGAACAGGTCACCGCCCACATGACGACCGTCGACGGCAGCGATCCGAAGAACCAGCAGACCACCTACGACCAGGGCAAGCCCTCCGGCTTCCCCATGGACGAAGAGCAGGTCGCCAAGGAACTCGTCAATGCTCTCGTTGGACAGAAGGTCGGCTCCCGCGTTGTTCTCGCCACCCCGGGCGAAAACGGACCGAGCATCCTGTACGTCATCGACGTTGTGAAGACCGAAGAGCTCAAGACCCGTGCCGAAGGCAAGGAGCTTCCGCAGAAGAAGGATCTCCCACAGGTCAGCCGCGATAAGAACGGCAAGCCGTCGATCAGCAAGCCCGAGGGCGATCCGCCGAAGAAGCTCATCGTCGAACCCACAATCGAAGGTGACGGCCCCAAGGTCAGCAAGGACCAGGAAGTCACGGTTCAGTACTCCGGGTGGCTGTGGGATGACTCCTCGAAGACCTTTGACTCGTCCTGGGATCGTGGTCAGCCGGCCACTTTCCCGCTTGACGGCGTGATCAAGGGCTGGACCGAAGGTCTTGAAGGCCAGAAGGTCGGTTCGCAGGTTCTGCTCATTGCACCGCCGGACAAGGCCTACGGCGAAGCCGGCAGCCCACCGAACATCGGCCCAAACAAAACTCTCGTGTTCGTCGTCGACATTCTCGCCGCAAACTGATTGGAGATTCTCGTGTCCCGCACTAAACCCGAAGTCGAATTCCCCGGCGAAAGCGCCCCAACAGAACTCGAAATCATTGACGACATTGAGGGTACCGGCCGCGAAGTCGAGGCCGGCGACACCGTCAGCGTTCATTACGTCGGCGTCGGCTTTTCCACTGGCGAACAGTTTGATGCCAGCTGGGACCGCGGTCAGCCGCTGAACTTCCGCGTCGGCGTCGGCATGGTCATTCCCGGCTGGGACCAGGGTCTGCTCGGCATGAAGGTAGGCGGCCGTCGCACCCTGCGGATTCCCTCTCACCTGGCCTATGGCAACCAGGGCGTGCCCGGCGTCATCGCACCGGGTGAATCGCTCATCTTCGTCTGCGATCTCGAGGCCATCGCCTGACGATGTCCGATATCGACCGTCCGAAGACCGGCCGCGCGCGTCGGCAGACTGAGCGCCTGCTCAACCTGCTCATCGCGCTGCGGTCGGTTTCCGGTTGGCTCGACCGCGATGTTCTGCGCCAGACAATCGCGGACTACCGCGACAAAGACGATGAAGCCTTCGACCGGATGTTCAACCGCGACAAGAAGGCACTGCGGGATCTGGGCATTGAGATCAGCACGACCGACTGGTCCGACCCGTTCACCGGCGAGTCCGCCTACGGCTACCGGATCAGCGACGAAGACTACCTGCTGCCGCCCATCGATCTGAGTCCCGAGGACATTTCGCTTCTGGCTGCCGCACTCGACGTCATGCGCAGCTCCGCTGTTTCCGGCGCGGCAATCGCAGCCGTGAACAAGCTGCGTGGCCAAGCCGCCCCTCCGGCAGGAAGCATCGACACGGCCGCGGCTTTTGATCTGCGTGCTGTTGATAGCCGCTATGCCGAAGTCATGGAGTACGTGGCTGACCGGCGCCCCATGCGCTTTCAGTATCGAAAGCCCGGCTCAGCCCCTTCGCGGCGCGAAGTCGTTGGATATTGTCTGCTGACCCGCGGTGAGAAGACCTACGTGGTCGGCTACGACCTCGAGCGCAAAGCGCAGCGTGCCTTCCGCCTGTCCCGCATCGTCGGACGCATCACGCCCCTGGCCGAGTCTCTTCGCGACGCAGTGCCGGAAGACTTCGCGGTCAGTCCCCGCGCGGTCGGCGAGACCGCGCACACCGGAACCCGCACGCAGAAAGCCGTGCTCCGCCTCGTGCCCGGCAAGGGCCGGCCCCTGCGTCTGAGGGGTACAAAAACCGCCGACGGGACGTACGAGGTGCCGTTTGCTGATCTGCAGTCCTTCGCCGAAGAGCTGCTCGGGTTCGGCGACAGCGTCAGCGTTGTCTCCCCGCAGGAACTGCGCGAAGCCCACGTGGAGCTTGCTCAGGCCACCCTGGCGGCACTGGAGTCGGTTGACAACAGGGGAGACGCGCATGTGTGAAGCAACTCAGAGACTGTCGCGCCTGTTGGGGCTCGTTCCTTTCATCACGGCGAATCCCGGTACTCAGCTGGAAGACCTCGCCGCCCACTTCAACGTCCCTGTTGAAACGATCGAAGACGATCTTCAGCTGCTGTTCGTCAGCGGTCGGCCCGGCCACATGCCGGATGACCTCATTGACGCTCGTTGGGGACCCGACGGCGTTTTCATTGAGAACGCTGCGGAAGTCGATGCCCCTGTGCGGCTCAGCGGTGCGGAAGCCTCGAGCCTCGTTGTGGCGCTTGACTATCTGCAGGCTGCTCACCCTGACGTCGCCGGCATCGAGGACCTGCGCGCCAAGCTGCAGTCAGCCGACCGTTCGGCTGAGCCCGTTGTCGACGTGCCCGCCGTTCCGGATGACCTGCGCCGCGCCCTGCAGAGTTCTTCAGCTTCCGGCACGCCCATCGTGATTGACTACTACGTCACATCTCGGGACGAACTCACCCGCCGCGTCATCCGTCCCCACGGACTGCGGCTGGCCGGCCGCTGGTACCTCGACGCCTACTGTGAAACCTCCGGGGGAGAGCGCACGTTCAGCGTCGACAACATCGAAACAGCCGCTCTGGCAGACGGCGCCGCCGACATCGTTCCCGCACCCCAGAAAACAGAAGAACCCATTGACTACCGCTTCGGCTTCGCCTCGGCAGCGGCGTGGATACTCGACGAGTTCGCCTTTCGCGACGTTGAGTTCGACGACGCAGCAGGCATCGCCTACGGCACCATCACGGTTCTCTCTCAGGCGTGGCTGGATCGTCAGCTTCTGCAGTGGGGCCGTTGGATCCGCTCAATCGACCCAGTACCCGATCTGGCCAACGCGCTCGGCATTCTGAAGCGCGTTATCGAACAAGGCGAAGCAGGCGAGTACACTGGTGGGGCACGCTGACAACTAAGGAGCACATGTGAGACCCGGAATCTGGCAAATCGTCATCGTCGTTCTGGTGATCGTTCTGATCTTCGGCGCTTCCCGCCTGCCCGGTGTCGCCAAGAACGTCGGCAAGTCGATGAAGATCTTCCGCGACGAAATGAAGGACTTCGGCAAGGACGAACCGAGCGTCTCAGCTCCCAAGGACCCCAGTTCCATCGAATCAAAGAACGCACAGCCCGGCAGCTCTGACAGCGCCGGCGAACAGGCATCGGCGCAGACCGAAGCGGACGACGACAAGCGAAAGTGAGCCCGCGCAAGCGCCTGCCGCTGAAGGGCAATCCGCAGAAGCGGATGAAGCTCCTCGATCATTTCCGGGAGCTTCGCAACAGGGCGATAGTGGCAGCCGTTGCCCTGCTCATCGCCTCGGTTCTCGGCTGGTTCCTCTACGACGACGTTCTCGGTCTTCTGCAGAAGCCGCTGGATGACATTGCAGCAGCGGATGGTAAAACCGCCATGCTCAATTTCGCCGGCGTTGTTTCGCCCTTCGACATGAAGATCAAAATCTCGATCTTCATCGGCATCATTCTTTCTGCCCCGGTGTGGCTGTACGAAATCTGGGCGTTCATCATGCCCGGGCTGCACCGCAAGGAGAAGCTCTACACCATCGGCTTTCTCGGCACCGCGCTGCCGCTTTTCTTAGCCGGCGGCGCCCTTGCGTTCTTCGCTCTGCCCAATGCGGTGCGCACAATGGGCGGACTCGTGCCGCAGGGAACCTCGTACATCGTTCCCGCACAGGACTACCTGTCGTTCGTCACCGTCGTCATCATCGCCTTCGGTGCTGCCTTCGTGCTGCCTGTCCTCATGGTGGGCCTCAATATGCTCGATCTTCTTTCAGCCCGGACCATCCGCCGTTCGTGGCGCTGGCTGGTGGTGCTCGTGTTCGTCTTCGCGGCTATTGCCACGCCCACACCAGATGCCGTGTCGATGTTCTACTTGGTCATCCCGATGCTGTTCATGTTCTTCCTGGCATGGCTCATCTGCGCGATCATCGATCGGGGCCGCAAGCGCCGCCGGATCGCCGACGGCACGTGGGTCGAACCGATTGACTGAGTAGACTGAAGGGCATGGAATCCAACCTGTCTCCGGCTGACGCATATTCACAGTTTCTCCAGCGCCAGAGCGAAGCGGGTTCACCACTGGAGGCTTTCCGCCGTTCCCTGGACTACGAACTCGATGACTTCCAGCTGCGCGCATGCCGCAGTCTGCAGGATGATCACTCTGTTCTTGTTGCCGCACCCACGGGTGCTGGTAAGACTGTTGTCGCTCAGTTCTCGATTGCGCTGGCTGTTGCCCGCGGAGTGCGTGTCTTCTACACCGCGCCGATTAAGGCTCTGTCCAACCAGAAGTTCAATGAGCTCGTTGAGGCGTACGGGGCTGACCGCGTTGGTCTGCTGACTGGGGATACGAGCATCAACCGCGATGCGCAGATCGTCGTCATGACAACCGAGGTTCTGCGCAACATGATCTATTCGGGCACTGATCTGTCTGAGCTCGGTTTCGTGGTGCTCGATGAAGTGCACTACCTGGGGGACAGGTTCCGCGGACCGGTGTGGGAAGAGGTCATCATCCACCTGCCGGCACACGTGTTGCTTGTCAGCTTGTCTGCAACCGTGTCGAACGCGGAAGAGTTTGGTGCCTGGCTGGCTGAGGTTCGCGGCACCACCGACATCATCGTGTCCGAACACCGTCCGGTTCCGCTGCACAACCACGTGGCCGTCGGCACTGATCTGATGCCGCTGTTCGCGCCGAACGGCAAAGACATCAACAAGGGTCTCGAGGCGGCTGTCCGCCCGTACTCCGGTTTCGGCTCCCGCCGGGACCGCCGCCGAGGCGGAGCTCGGCACCGCTTCATGCGCCCGGCTCGGGCTGCTGTCATCGCGGAACTCGACAAACTGTCGCTGCTGCCGGCCATTTTCTTCATCTTCAGTCGCAAGGGCTGTGATGAAGCGCTCGATCACTGTTTGGCCGCGGGTCTGGACCTGACCACGAAGAACGAAAAGCGCAAGATCGCTGCTGCCTTGGAAGAACTCGAAGAGTCCCTGGTCGCCGAAGACCTCGGTGTCCTCGGCTTCCGTTCTTTCGCCGCCGGTCTCATGTCCGGTTTCGGCGTCCATCACGCCGGACTCATCCCGCAGTTCAAGGAGCTTGTCGAAAAGCTGTTCGTCGAAGGACTCATGCGGGTTGTGTTCGCAACCGAAACGCTGGCTCTGGGCATCAACATGCCGGCCCGTTCGGTGGTGCTCGACAAGCTCAAGAAGTTCAACGGCGAATCCCACGTGCAGATCACGCCGGGGGAGTACACGCAGCTGACGGGCCGTGCCGGAAGACGCGGCATCGACATCGAGGGGCACGCGGTCACGGTGTGGCATCCCACGATCGAAGTCGCTGACATCGCCTCCCTTGCTTCTAAGCGAACCTACGCGCTCAACAGCCGCTTTGTGCCCACCTACAACATGGCTGCGAACCTGCTTGCCCGCATGACTCACGATGACGCACGGAAGGTGCTGGAAACCTCGTTCGCCCAGTACCAGGCCGACTCATCAGTTGTCGGCCTTGCCAAACGGGTGCGCAAAACGGACGAAGCGCTTGCCGGCTACAGGGAGGCAGCACAGTGCGACCGGGGTGATTTCTCGGAGTACTTCGGCTACCGCCTTTCCATTGCGCAAATGGAGAAGCAGGCGGGCAAGCAGCGCACAAAGCTCAAGCAGCGCGACGTTGTCGAATCTCTGTCGCACCTGCAGTTCGGCAGTGTCGTCCTCCTGCCGTCGCGGCTGAAATTCGGCGCATGCGTTGTGCTCAATCCCATGCACAATGACCACACCGGCCTGCGTCTGCCGACCGTGCTCACGAGCGCAGGCAAGGTGTGGCACCTGCGCCCGCACGAAGTCACAGAACCTGCGGTGAGCCTCGGCAAAATCAAAAGCCCGCGAAAGTTCAATCACCGCAATCCGCGTGAACGCAACCGCCTGCTCGACATCCTGGATCAGGCGATTGAACAGGGACGCGTCAAAGATCCCGCCACTGTTCAGGTGCGCAAGACCAAGGGTCCTAAGGTCGGTTCGGAGGATGTCGACGCGCTGCGCCAGCAGATGCGCGCCCACCCGTGCCATGAATGCCCCGAACGCGAACAGCACGCCCGGTGGGCCGAAAGGGCACACCGGCTTGAACGCGACCGAGCAAAGCTCACCAGCCAGATAACATCGCGCACCTCGTCAATTGCCGAGGTGTTCGACCGAGTCTGTTCGGTTCTGCGGACCCTGGAATTCCTGCCGGATGACACCGCGATTCTGCGGCGCATCTACGGTGATCGGGACCTGCTGATCGCCATGTCGGTGCGCGCCGGACTGTGGGAGGGTCTGACAGAGCCGGAAGCTGCGGCAATGGCGTCGTGCCTCGTGTATGAAAGCAGGCGCGAGCTTTTGACCCATACGCGCATGCCCACTCAAACTCTGCGACAGTGCGTGGGTGCTTTGGAAGACCTGTGGCGCACACTCGCAAAGACCGAAAGCGATGCTCGAACGGCCATCACCCCAGAGCCTGAATCCGGGATTGCCGTGCCGATCTACAGGTGGACAGACGGCAAGAATCTTGCCGCAGCGCTCGAGGGCACAGACATCTCAGCCGGTGACTTCGTCCGCTGGGCCAAGCAGACACTCGACGTCCTCGGCCAGATTGAGAACGTTGTTGGCCCAGAATCGGCGGAGACGATTGCTCGCGCTGCAGACGCTATGCGCCGCGGCGTGGTCATGGACCACTACTGATATCAGCGGCGAATCCGCTTGACCACAGCCTCGATATCGGAACCAAAGGTCGATTCGGCGGCAACATAAGTCCATGTTGAGGACGGCCGCTTCATGCCGATGGCCGGCAGATCGACCCCGTCAGCGGTAAATTCGACTTCCTCGAGCACGTCTTCGGTGCCTGCCATGACGTCTGACCAGAACTGGCTGAACTGCGCCATGGACTCCTTGTTGAACGCCTCGTGCGGACGCTCTTTTGCCAGTGTGCGCAGGTGAATGCCTTCACGCAGATCGTTCAGAAACGCCAGGTGAGCAACCCAGCGGTCGTCGATCTGGAACAGGAGAATATCGCGCAGCGCGTCACGAACAGCGTCGTCGCCTGCGGACTTGACGTCGTCACGGTCTCTGACTTTCTCCAGCAGCTCGTCAATGCCGTAGTCCTCCGTGAGCACAGCCTCGCGGCGGCTGAGCACCTGTTTGCGCTGCTTCGACATGAGGTCGTTGAAGCGCCGGGTGTCACGGTGGACGCCGGTGTTTTCACCTTCAGCCATGCGCTGGGCGTGTTCGACCAGTTGGGCCGCTTTGCGCGACTGGATGAAGCCGGTTTCGTCGCCGTCTTCCACAAAGCGCTGGATTTCGGGAACGCGGGTGAGCAGTTCGTCTTCCAGGCTGGTGAAGAACACTGATGTTCCCGGGTCGCCCTGGCGGCCCGAGCGTCCGCGCAGCTGATCGTCTAGACGTGATGAGTCATAGCGGCCAGCGCCGATGACGAGCAGACCGCCCGCGTCGCGTGCCTCGTCGTCAGCTAGGCGAATATCGGTTCCGCGGCCTGCCATCTGGGTAGACACGGTGACAGCGCCGGATTCACCGGCCCGGGCAATGATGTCTGCTTCGCGTGAATCGTCTTTGGCGTTGAGAACCCTGACCTCGACTCCGCGCTGCTTGAGCCTGTGCGCGAGGCTTTCGGATTCAGCAACCGAACGGGTGCCGATCAGGATCGGCCGACCTTCGCGGTGCTCTTCGAGGACCTGGTCGACAATAGCCCGCTCTTTGGACTCCTGGTACGTGTACAGGCGGTCTGGCTCATCAATGCGGATGACCTCCTCGTTGGGCTCAACAGCACTGATTTCGAGGTCGTAGAACTCTTTGAGGTCATCGCCGACGGCCAGCGCAGTACCCGTCATACCGCACACGGTGCTGTAGGTCTGGATGAGCTCTTCGACTGTCATCTGGTCGAGGATTTCACCGGATGACGACGTTGTCAGGCCTTCCTTGGCTTCAACGGCGGCCTGCAGGCCGTCTGGCCAACGCTGCAGGTCAGCAACGCGGCCTCGGGAATCCGAAATCAGCTTGATGCTGCCGTCGACAACGAGGTAGTCGACATCCCGGTGGACAACGGCCAGTGCGTACAGGGCGAGGTTGACCGCGGCCAGCGTTTCCGCATCGTCACCGTATAGGTCCACGCCAAGGGCTTCTTCGACGGCGTCGATGCCGGCTTCCGTCAGGGACACAGCGGTGCGATCGTGAGACAGTTCGTAGTGCTTGCCGGCTTCCAGCCCGGCAACAAGGCGCGTGATCTCGGCATCGACCTGCTCGACGCTTGCGGTGCCGGCCAAAACCAGCGGAACCCTCGCCTCGTCAATGAGAACCGAGTCAGCCTCGTCGACGATCACGACATCACGCTGGGCAATGCGGGGCTTCTGGCCCTGAGTGAGGAAACGGTCGCGCAGAGTGTCAAAGCCGACTTCCTGCACCGAGGCGTACACGACTTCCTGCGTGTAGGACTTTCGGCGAGACTCTTCCGAATCAGATTCGCCCACGGATGCTGCGGTCACTCCCAGCAGGTCGAACAGGGGACGCATCCACTCGACGTCACGGGCGGCCAGGTAGTCGTTGACGCTCACCACGTGAACGGTGCGGCCCTGAAGCGCGTAGCCGGCTGCAGCCATCGCGCCGACAAGGGTCTTGCCTTCACCCGTGAGCATCTGCACGACCATGCCGTCGAGCAAGCCGATGAGGCCTTTCAGCTGTGTGAAGTAGGGCCGTTCGCCCAGCGCCCGGTCAGCAGCTTCTCGCACAAGCGCCGCGTAGCGGGTGAGTGATTCGCGGCGGTCCTCCAGGGTGAACAGCTTCGCTGCGGTTTCTGCCAGTTCTTCATCCGGCAGATCCGCGTACTCATCGCCGTAGCGATCGAGGTCGTTCTGGGCTTTTGCGAACCAGCCGACGCGTTTGTCTGCCTGCGCTCCGGGGCGGCCCAGCAGTCGGTCGAAAAAGCCCATAGTCGTTCCTCTCAGCTTTAGATTTCCAGAGGCCAATCGGGGTTTATCGTAGCGTGGCGCCCTTTGGAACGCAGAAACTCTTCTAGATCAGCTGCCTGTGCACGCTTCCATTCGATCTGTGCTGCGTGCAGCTCTTCGCCCGATCCAGAAGCCAGCAGCTGATGTTTGTCCGCCATGGCCCACAGAATGCAGCCGGCGGCAGTCGCATCGGCCAGAGCGTCGTGGTGGTTGTCCAGCTCGACGCCCCACACGGTACACAGGTCTGCGAGCGTCCGCTTGCCCCTGCGGAAACGGTCCACTTCCCGATCAAGGACCAGGGTGTCGAAGATCGGCGGCAGAACATCGGCAACGGGTGTGGGAAGTCCCAAGTGGCGGCGTTCAGCTTCGAGCACCGTGAGGTCGTAGACGATGTTGTGTCCGACAACGCTGCCGCCGCGGCGGCGAATGTTCTCAAGGCAGGCAATCACTTCGGCAACAACGGCGGTGCGGTCTGCTCCGTGCTTACGCGCGTAGTCACTGGTGATGCCGTGCACGCTGCTCGCGGCCTCGGGAATCTCAATTCCCGGATCGGCCAGCCACGTGCGGATCTCCAGCGGCTCGATGCCGCCTTCAACCTTGCCCAGGCGCACACAGGCGGCCGTGACAATATGCACGGTGTGCGGGTCCAGTCCTGTGGTTTCGAGGTCGAAACCCCACAGTTCGGACGTGGTCCAGGACGGGCCCGTGAAGGCGGGGAGCTGGTTCTTGCTCACCCGTCGGTCAGCAGCCGGCGAGGTGCCTGCGGGTGTCGGCGGCACCTCGCCACCCAGTGTCTTCAGAAGGCGGGCAACGGCCCGGTCTGTGCTCCACTGGGTGCCGAATGCTCGCAGTGCTTCGCGGTTCATGCGCTGCGGCACCGCCGCGGCATCCTGGGCGGCGTACAGGACATCGAGGTCTTCTAGAAGCGTCATGACCTTTTCGGCTCGGCGCACTGCGTCTTCGTTCTCTAGGAGAGCTGCAGCGCGCTTGGGGCTCAGGCCGTGGTCTTTTGCTCCGCTGGCTGCCGCACGGAAGAGTTCGTCCAGGCCGCCGTAGCCGGCCAGCAGCTTTGCCGCGGTCTTTTCGCCGATGCCGGGAACTCCGGGCAGACCATCGGAAGGGTCCCCGCGCAGGGCGGCCATTTCGCGGTACGGAGCCCCACCCTTAACCCCGTATTCGGTGGGCACATCCGCATATGTCAGCGGTGCCCACTGGCCCTTCGGACGGGGCCGATGCAGCTGGATTCTGCGGTCTTCGCGCAGCACTGAAATGAGGTCTCGGTCGGGGGAGACCACCACCAGTTCGTCGTCTGGGCCCATCTGGGCGGCAAAGGATCCGATGATGTCATCAGCTTCGGTACCCGGGATCTCAAGAACCGGTATCCCCGCCAGGCGGAGGGCTTCGCGGATGAGGGGGATCTGCGGTTTGAGGTCGTCGGGAGTTTCCGATCCCGTCTCTTCGTCCTGTACGCGCTGAGCTTTGTACTCCGGGACGATGGCTGTCCGAAAGTCCGGTCGCCAGTCGCCGTCCATGGCTGCGACGATCCGCGTGGAGCGAAGATCGTCAGCCAGGCCCGCAATTGTGTCCAGCAGGCCGCGCAGAGCCCCGACCGGTGTGCCGTCTGCGGCTGTGATGCTCGAGGGCAGAGCGTAAAAAGACCGGTAGTACAGGGCGGGGGTATCGAGAACGACGAGTCTGCTCACGCGGCTCAGCCTACCCGAGCCGCCATCACACGCCGGGGGGAACGTCTGCAAGAATCGCAGGGTGGTGAATTTCGTTCTGTACAACGGTGATGTCTACAGCAGTGCCGACCCCTTTGCGACGGCCGCGTCTGTCAGCGGTGACGTCGTGGACTGGGTGGGCGGCGATGAGGCCGCGCAGGCAATGGGCTCTGAGCTCATTGATCTGCACGATGATTTCGCTGCCCCGGCCATGATCACAACGGTCGACCTGCGCAGCGAAGAAGCGACCCCGCGTGATTTTCTTGCGGCCGGAATCGTGTCTGTCCACGCAATCGGCACCGACGAGCAGCTTAGGACCTTCGCAGAGCATGCTGGTCCGCTGCGCGTTGTCGGCTACAGCCTCGACGGTGCGGGGGACCGACGTGCTCACGTTGGACTGCCGGACGACCGCCCTGACGCAGCCGTGTATGTCATCCTTGATGACCTCGAAGCCCTGAATAGCTATATCGAGGCTCTGGCAGACGCGGACTTCAAGCGCCACGCGGCCCGCAATGGCTGGCGCGTGTTCGCCAATGTGCAGATTCCCGAAGACTTCGCAGGCCCGCTCGGTCAGTCGCCCCTTCCGCTGACTGTGGACCCGCGCGCTTTTGCCCAGCCGGTCGGTGCTTTGCTGCGCGAGGGCGCACAGGTGAGCTTCGCCTCGTCATGTGAACCGTGGGAGGCCATGCGGCAGGCGATTTTCGCCCCCGGTTCCACCGTCAGCGGTCGTGCAGCGTTCAACTGCCTGACCCGTTTTGCCGAACGTGCGCTAGGCAACTTCGGCGGGGGAGTGATCGCGCCGGGCAGCCGTGCGGACATTGCACGGTGGAAGGTTGAGAACCTGGTTGTTCAGGCTGCTGACGAACGCGTTGCGGCGTGGAGCACAGACCCGCGTTCAGGAACGCCCGGGTTGCCGGATCTGACCCCGGGCACTCCGCTTCCGGAGCTCGTGTCGCTGTGGAGCGCAGGCGAACCGGTCGAACTGGACTCCTGATGCACGTACTCGTCTGCATCCCCACGTACAACGAACGCGAATCGCTGCCGAACACGCTGAAGGCGATATTCGAATACTCGCCTGATGTCGATGTTCTGGTCATTGACGACGGTTCCCCGGACGGAACAGCCGACTGGGCTGACGAGCTCGGCGATGACCGCGTGCACGTTATGCGCCGAACCGAAAAGGCAGGCCTGGGACCGGCCTATGTTGCCGGCTTCACGTGGGCGCTGGCCCACGACTACGACGTCATCTGCCAGATGGACGCCGACGGTTCTCACCGGGGCCGCGACCTGCCTCTGCTACTCAAAGCCGTACGAGGCGGAGCTGAGTTGGCCATCGGATCTCGCTGGGTGCGCGGGGGAGAGGTAGTCAACTGGCCGCTGAACCGCAATGTGCTTTCCCGCGGAGCCAACCTGTACGCCAATGTGGCGATCGGGCTGCACGTGGCCGACGCGACTGCCGGCTTCCGCGCCTATTCGCGCAATCTGCTGCAGCGGATCGACTTGGCCGGTGTGCAGTCCCACGGCTACGGCTTCCAGATCGATATGACCGTCCGTGCCCGCCGTGCCGGGGCAAGGATTGTCGAGGTGCCCATCATCTTCGTTGAACGTGAGCTGGGAGCTTCGAAGATGTCCGGCAGCATCATCAGCGAGGCTTTCGTCAATGTTGCCCGCTGGGGTCTGCAGCGCCGCAGTCAGCAGGTGCGCAGCCTTCTGCGTCGCTGACTGAACAGAGCAAGCGGAAGCCCGGCGGCACCTCGCCAGAAGAACCCGGCCGCGGCCAGGGAGGCAGACCAACAGAAGAGGGCCCGAAGCAGTATTCCTGCTTCGGGCCCTCACAAGTTTAAGCGGGCGGGCGGTCAGACCTCGGGGGCCTTCTCGCCGCGGCGAATAGCCAGGCGCTCCTCCAGGATCACCTGGAGCTCTTCCATCGACCGGCGCTCCATGAGCATGTCCCAGTGAGTGCGGGCGGGCTTAGCGTCCTCTTCTTCGACTTCGGACACACCAACGCGCATGCCGATGCCGTGAGTACCGGAATCCCACGTGTCCGGAACATCTGCGTCCGTCGAGAACGGAACTTTGAACCGGTGGCCGTCTTCGCAAACGAATTCGACAAGCTGACGAGGTGCCGGCTCGACACCGACTTCCGATTCCAGGGACCGGGAGCCAAGCTGGGTGCCCCGCAGGCTGCGTTCGCTCATGTGACTGAACCTCTCACTCGGTGGGCGGGTATTCAAGCAGACAACAAGTCTAACGCCGCCGAGTATTCCCGGCACACACGACCCGTTAAGGCCAAGGTGCCACAATCACATGTATGAACGACGCCCCGCGCACGCACTGCGAACCGATCGAACCCGACGGCGTGTGGACAAAAGAAGAACAGTCCAGCTTCAAACGCGCCCATATGACGTATCTGAAAGCGCGCACACGCGTTGAGCGCACGGCACAGTCGGTGTCCAAGTTCGCCGGCCAGGCGAAAACGGCAGGGGAGAGGCTCAAGAGCGCCGGATCAGCTGCAGCGCGCACAGCAAAAACAGCCGCGGGTGCAGCAGCCGTTGACGGAGGACTCATCGATAGGGTCAGCGACAGCATTGATACGACGGTCGAACGCATAGGAAAAATGAGCGGAGCTTCAACCGACGGTGTGAAGAGCGGAATTGCCGGAGCGCGCACGAAAGCTAAGTCTGCCGCACGGCGTTTTTCCGGCACAGATCACAACGAGGACCGCGCGTAGAGCTTGCTTCGTAATCTGTTTGTTACCTAAACTTGCCTCTCGTTACAGATTCGCAACGAGAGGTGACACTGTGCCGAAGGCTTCGAAGACCCTGCGGGCATCCGACATTCTGCGCGCCAGCCGCCGACGTCCGGTTCTTGCTGCCATCGCGGTTCCAACCGCTGCAGCAGCTGCGATTACGGCTGCCGGTTTCGCCGCCGCTCCCGGAGCCGCAGAAGAACCGCAGGCCTTCGAAAGCAAGGTCGCACCCGAAGCAACGACAGACGACACTGCCGACAAGCAGCGGAAGGACGCCCAGGCAAAGGCCGAAAAGGAACAGAAGAAGGCTTCCGGTTCCATGACCCTGCCTGCACCCGAAAAGTCCGATTCGGACGCGGGGGAGAAGGCCAACAGCTCCTCTGACAAGAGCGGATCAAGCAAGAGCGCGTCCAGCAAGTCTGAACCAAAGGCCAACACCAAGGCATCCGGATCGGGTGGCACGTGCAAGGCCTCGTACTACTGGCAGGATCAGATGACCGCCACCGGTGAGCGTTTCAACACAAACGACCTCACTGCCGCGCACAAGTCACTGCCGTTCAACAGCCGCGTAAAGGTGACGAACAAGGCAAACGGCAAGTCCGTCACGGTTCGCATCAATGACCGCGGACCGTACGTTGCAGGCCGTTGCCTCGACCTTTCGACCGCGGCAATGAAGGCTGTTGGCGGAACAGGAGCCGGCGTCATCACTGTTTCCTACCAGGTGCTGTAAACCGCCTTTGGGGGAACGTGCTCAAACACACCCCAGCTCCGTTACCTTTCCGTTACGAATTGATATAGCATTGCGTTATCGTTCCGAAACTTTCATCTGCGATTGGAAGATCTGTGAGCAAACACCGCGCTGAAGGCACCAAGGCCTCCGGAAGCATTTTTGACCTCTTTCGCCGTTCGTCCAAGCGTGGGCGCTACGGGAGCGAACCGAAGTCTGCCGCTGGAGTTCTCGCCTCTGCAGGCCGCCGCCCGGTCCTGGCAGCAATTGCCGTACCGACCGCAGCTGCGGCAAGCATCGTTGCAGCCGGCTTCGCTGTAACGCCAAGCGCAGAAGAAGAACAGACCCAGTTCACCCAGAATGCGGCTCCGGCGGCAGACGAACCCGACACCTCGGCTGCCGAAAAGGCTGCCAAGGACGCCGAAAAGCAGCAGAAAGACAGCGCGCGTTCTCTGTCCGTCAAGGAAGAAGAGCCGGCTGAAGACACCCAGTCGGGCAATGCAGGCAGCTCGAACTCCGCGGGCAGCTCCGGCAAGACCGGCAGTACCTCCAAGAAGAGCGGCAACAAGGCCGGCTCAGGTGCCGCTGCCAGCGACAGCGGCAAGCCGAAGAACACAAAGGCATCGGGCAAGGCCGGTTCGTGCCCAGCTTCGACCTACGGCCAGGGTGACGGCTTCCACGGCAGGAAGACCGCCAACGGCGAACGGTTCAACCGCAACGCAATGACCGCAGCACACAAAACGCTGCCCTTCAACAGTCGCGTCAAGGTCACGAATACAAGCAACGGAAAGTCTGTCACCGTCCGCATCAATGACCGCGGACCGTACCACGGCAATCGCTGCCTGGACCTTTCCACCGCCGCAATGAACCAGATCGGCGGCGACGGAGTTGCTACCGTCAAGTGGCAGGTTCTCTGACATAACGCATACAGAAAGCGGCGCAGCGCAGTGCGCCGCTTTCTGTATGTCACGACAGGCTGAGCGCAGTGCGCCGTGTCCCGCACAGCAAGCAGACAATCCGGTCTGAGCTCAGAGACTTCGCCAGCGAAACAGTCCTGTGACGCCACCTTTGCCATAAGCGCCGATAATATACATTATGTTAAGTAAAGATTGAGAGGCCGCTTCCCCGATGTCGACGACAGTCATCACCGTGCTTCTCGCAGGCTCTCTGGCAGCCGGGTGGATTGACGCTGTAGTCGGCGGCGGCGGACTCATTCTGCTGCCGCTCATCATGATCATGGCGCCGGGGCTGACGAACGCTCAGGCACTTGGCACCAATAAGTTCGCCGCGGTCTTCGGCACGACGAGTGCCGCCATTACTCTCGCTCGCCGCGTTCCAAACGCTCTTGGCGCTCTGCGCTGGGCTCCCCTGGCTCTGGTCGGCGCGGCCATCGGCGCGCTCATCGCTGCCAGCGTTGATCAGCACATCATGCGGCCGATCATCATCGTCGTCCTCGTTGCCGTCGGCTTCTTCGTCCTGCTGCGCCCATCCTTTGGCCGTGACAGCGAGCCGCGCATTATGTCAAAGCGCTCGTGGACAGCAGGTGCAGCGATCATTCTGGCCATCGGCATCTACGACGGCGCATTCGGGCCCGGCACCGGCCTGTTCTTCATCATGTCTCTCACGGCGCTCATGCGCGGAGATTTTATGACAAGTGCAGCCTGGGCGAAGGTCCTCAACGTCGCTACCAATCTCGGCGCGCTCATTGTGTTCGGGCTGCGCGGTGATGTCCTGTGGCTGCTGGGCCTGGGCCTCGCCGTAACGAACATCATCGGCGCCCGCATTGGCGCGCGCATGGTGCTCGGTCGCGGCGCCGGCTTCGTCCGCATCGTGATTCTCTGCGTTGTCGTCATCATGGCGGGCAAACTCACCTACGACCAGTTCTTCGCCTGAGCCGCTCCCCTGGCTTACCTACACTCACAATAGTCGGTGCGACCATATTGCCAGTCGCCATCGGCGCACTGATCTCATCGATCCGCCCTCCAACCGCACCAAAGTCGGCTCCAAGTTCCGGCGGACACTGTAAGCGTAAGCCATCACAAACGTGGATAGTACGTGAAAGCCGAAAACCCGGTCGACCAGCACAACGATTTCGCTGACAACTACGGTCGTAAGGTCGTAACGCCCGGGCTTGAGGACCCTCGCAACTCAGAAAACTTCGGCAGGTGGTGGCATCGCTGTCCTTCGGCTTCGACAAAGTCGGGGACCGAAAGCCAAACTCGTATCATCGTCGCGGATCGCTAACTGGGACCCATCCATCCTTGTTGATGCACATTTTTGGAGGCGGTAAGTATCGGAATCACAGATTCGTTTACCGCCCGACGGTCTGGGCAACGCGGATGGCAGCGCTTTCAGCAGGGTATTCCATTGCCCCGATAGCTATCGTATTCTCGAGTAACAATTCAGACGTTTAAGGGCTCTTCCGGTTCTAGAGTGCGTTGACCC
>NZ_KV786005.1:0-29029 GCF_001806795.1 Brevibacterium sp. HMSC22B09
GCCCGCCGACTCCGTGTGGAGCCGGCGGGCGCCCGTTCTGCTGTCAGGGGCTTGCCGAGACTGGTTTGCCCAGCGCTGCGTCAGCGGTTGTAGTTGCCGACCATGGTCATCACGTCGAGAGCCTTGTCGAGCTCTTCTTCCGTGATGGTGCCGTTTTCGACGTAGCCCAGGTCGATGGTGGCTTCCTTGACCGTCATCTTCTCTGCAACAGCGTGCTTGGCGATTGCTGCAGCTGCTTCGTAGCCGATGACCTTGTTCAGCGGGGTCACGATCGACGGCGATGCTTCGGCGAGGAAGCGGGCGCGCTCTTCGTTGACGGTCAGGCCGTCGATCATCTTTTCAGCCATGACGACCGAGGTGTTGGCCATCAGGCGGATGGATTCCAGCAGGTTCGCAGCCATGACCGGGATGCCCACGTTGAGTTCGAAGGCGCCGTTGGTCGAGGACAGCGAAATGGTGGTGTCGTTGCCGATGACCTGAGCCGAAACCATGATTGCGGCTTCGCAGATGACCGGGTTGACCTTGCCGGGCATGATCGACGAACCGGGCTGGAGGTCCGGGATGTGGATTTCGCCCAGACCCGTGTTGGGGCCCGAACCCATCCAGCGCAGGTCGTTGTTGATCTTCATGTAGCTGTAGGCAATGGTGCGCAGCTGACCGGAGACCTCCACGAGGCCGTCGCGGTTGGCCTGTGCTTCGAAGTGGTTGCGCGCTTCCGTAATGGGCAGGCCGGTCTGTTCGGCCAGCAGTTCGATGACGCGCTTGGAGAAGCCGTCGGGCGTGTTGATGCCGGTGCCGGTGGCGGTGCCGCCCTGCGGGACTTCAGCCACGCGGGGGAGCGAGGCTTCGATGCGCTCGATGCCGATGCGAACCTGTGCGGCGTAGCCGGAGAATTCCTGGCCGAGCGTCACAGGTGTGGCGTCCATCAGGTGCGTACGGCCGGCCTTGACGACGTCCTTCCAGGCTTCGGCCTTCTTTTCCAGCGATTCGGCGAGCGTGCGCATAGCCGGAATGAGGTCGTTGACCAGTGCGCCGGTGACGGCAACGTGCACCGAGGTGGGGAAGACGTCGTTGGAGGACTGGGACGCGTTCACGTGGTCGTTGGGGTGAACCTCGATGCCCTTGTCCTTGAGGATCTGGGTGGCGAGGTTGGCCAGGACTTCGTTCGTGTTCATGTTCGAGGATGTGCCCGAACCGGTCTGGAACACGTCGATGGGGTACTCGCCGTTGTGCTTGCCGGCGATGACTTCGTCAGCTGCCTGGGCGATGGCTTCGGCGCGCTCGGCATCGAGAACGCCAAGTTCCTGGTTGGCGCGCGCCGCGGCTTTCTTCACCTGACCGAGAGCTGCGATATGGGCGTTTTCGAGGGTCTTGCCCGAAATGGGGAAGTTCTCGACGGCGCGCTGGGTCTGCGCGGCGTAGAGGGCGTCCTTGGGGACTTTGACTTCGCCCATGGTGTCGTGTTCGATGCGGAATTCTGTCACTGTGCTGCCTCCGTGAGTTCCTTTTCCGTGGCCGCTTCGCCGCCGATCTGGGCGACGATCTTGGCGCGGCCGTCTTTGAGCTTGTAGGTCATGCCGACGATCATGAGCTGGCCGGAGTCGACCAGCTCTTTGAGGATTTGAGAGCGTTCGTACAGCAGGTGCACCGTGTCGACGGTGTTCTGGTGTACAGCGCCGCCGATGTCATTGAAGCCGTCGCGACGAGCGTGGATGACGGTCGGCAGGAGTCGTGAGACGACGTCGTAGACGAATCCATTGGGCGTTTCGCCGGTTTCGAGGGATTCGACTGCGGCGGTTACAGCCCCGCAGCTGTCGTGGCCCAGCACGATCAGCAGCGGCGTGCCGAGGTTGGATGCCCCGTATTCGAGGCTGCCGATGGTGACCGCGTCCGTGACCTGGCCGGCTGTGCGGACGACGAACATTTCGCCAAGACCGACGTCGAAGATCATTTCCGCGGCAACGCGCGAATCAGCACAGCCGAACAGTGTTGCGTAGGGGTGCTGGTGGTCGGTCAGCGTGCTGCGGTGCTTGGAGTTCTGGTTGGGGTGCGACGGGGTGTCTGCAACAAAGCGCTTGTTGCCTTCCATCAGGTGGTCGAGTGCCTGCTGCGGAGAAAGATTGCGTGCCGGCATCAGACCAGACCTCGCGCAGCGGCTTCCTTTGCCGCTTCTTCGTAGGAGTGGGTCTTCTCAAGAAGGTGTTCCGCCATGACGGTGCGGACCGTGCCGGACTTTGAACGCATGACGAGTGATTCGGTGACGACGCGCTTGCCTTCGTAGCGAAGACCGCCCAGGAGGTCGCCGCCGGTGATGCCCGTGGCGACGAAGTACGTGTTGTCGCCGGTGACGAGGTCGTCCGTGCTGAGCACGGCGTCGACGTCGAGACCCGCGTCGATTGCACCCTGGCGTTCAGCGTCGTCCTGTGGCCACAGGCGACCCTGGATGACGCCGCCGAGGGCCTTGATTGCGCAGGCCGAGATGATCCCTTCGGGGGTTCCGCCGATGCCCATGAGCATGTCGATTCCAGTGCCGGGGCGGCAGGCTGCGATGGAGCCCGCGACGTCGCCGTCGGAGATGAGCTTGACGCGTGCGCCGGCGTCGCGGACCTGCTGGATGAGGTCTTTGTGGCGGGGACGGTCGAGGATGACGACGGTGACCGAGGAAGGGTTGCCGGGGTTGCCCTTGGCCTTTGCAACGCGGCGGATGTTTTCGTCCACCGGCAGGCGAAGGTCAACGTAGTCTGCGGCGTCGGGGCCGACGACGAGCTTTTCCATGTAGAAGACAGCCGAAGGGTCGTACATGGAGCCGTCTTCAGAGACCGCCATGACGGAAATCGCGTTGGGCATGCCCTTGGCGGTCAGCGTGGTGCCGTCGATGGGGTCGACTGCGACATCGCACAGAGCACCGTCGCCGTTGCCGACTGCTTCGCCGTTGTACAGCATGGGGGCTTCGTCTTTTTCGCCTTCGCCGATTACGACGGTGCCGTTCATGGTGACGGTTGAAATGACATTGCGCATGGCGGCAACTGCGGCGCCGTCGGCGGCCAGTTTGTCGCCACGTCCCACCCACGGGGCTGCCGCGATTGCGGCGGCTTCTGTGACGCGGACGAGTTCGAGTGCGAGGTTGCGGTCGGGTTCGCCGGCCTGCGTGCGCAGACGCTGCGTCCATTCATCGGTGACGGCCTGAGGCGGGGCAGAAGCCCGTCCGCCGTTGTGGTGGCCTTTGACAGTCGGGTTTTCTGCCGGTGTTTCGCTGGTGCTCATAGTCCTTATTGTGCCACCCGGCTGTGACACAGCGAACTCAGATGGGCCAAGGGGTGGGTGGGTGTGCGTTTGCGTTCGCGCTCAGAGACAATAGGGGGCGTGTCTGAGAAGAAGCCCGTTCCCGGTTCGCGGGAAGAAATGCGCCAGATCCGCCTGACGTCGAACTGGGTCAATATGATCATCGCCCTGCTCATCTGCTTCGGCGTGGTGTTCGTCGTTTTTATGCTCGTTCCGCAGCCGAAGGGCGATCCTACGCGCAGCGTTGATGTTGCCTCGATCGGCCAGGCTGCCGAGGATCACGCCGGCTTCGATCTCTACACACCGAAGCTTCTCGAGGACTGGAACGCCAATGACGCCCACTTCACCAAGATGGGCCACCCTGAGGCAGATACGTGGTACGTGTCGATGGTCGGCCCCCAGGACCAGTGGGTTTCTGTTCGCCAGTCTGAGGGCGACGATGATTGGCTCGCCTCCGTTCTCGACGGCGCTGTCGAACGCGGAAAGTCGGACATCGACGGTGTGAAGTTCACCGAATACGAATCGAAGGACCTCACCCAGCAGGCGCTGGTGGGCAAGATTGCCGGAACAACGGTCGTCCTCAAGGGCTCAGCCCGGTGGGAGAGCTACCACGAATACGCGAAGCAGGCCGTCGAGCAGCTGAACGGCTGAGTGCTTCTTTCACTGGCTCTGCTCCAGCGTGGCTGCTGAACGCCGTTGAGCGGTCGGAAACCGCCGCTGAAGCTGCAGCCTTTATTCAGCGGACTCCGTGGTGTTTTCGCGCTTGGCCTGAGCCTCGTTGAGGGTTTCGCGGGCACCGTCGAGCCATGCTTGGCACCTGTCGGCGAGTTCTTCTCCGCGCTGCCACAGGCGCAGTGATTCTTCCAGCGGCAGGTTGCCGCCTTCGAGTGTGCGCACGACAGTGACGAGTTCGTCGCGCGCCTGTTCGTAGCTCATGTTCTGCGCATCCGACGGTGCGGCGGTGCTTTCGGGCATGGTGTTCTCAGTCATGTGAATCTGTTCCTTCCGTGGGGCGTCCGGGGCCGTCGGTGTTGGCGATTTCAGTGACGTCGGCGGTGAAGACACCGCGTTCGACTGTGATGGTCAGGTGATCGCCGGGTGTAAGTGTTTCCGCAGAGCGCACGGCGGTTCCGTCAGCGCTCTGCGCCACGGCGTAGCCGCGGGCCAGGGTGTTCAGCGGTGACAGCGAGCGAACCTGGGTGCGCAGATGCTGGACTTCCGCCAAGCCGGACTGCACTGCTGCATTGCCCAGCTGCCAGGCGCGTTCGCGCCAGTTTTCGACATCCCGTTGGCGTGAGGTGATCATCTGCTGCGGTTCAGCAAGGACAGGCCTTGAGCGCACGGATTCCAGTGCTGTGAGTTCCCGGGCGATGAACCTTTCCAGCGCTCCGTCCAGCTGGGCGCGGGCCTGGAGGATCTTCATGTTCTCTTCGTGGACGTCCGGCACGATTCTCTTGGCAGCGTCGGTCGGCGTGGACGCGCGCAGGTCCGCGACTTCGTCGAGGATGGGGTTGTCGGCTTCGTGCCCGATGGCTGACACCACGGGGGTGGTGGCATCAGAGACCGCGCGGATGAGCGTTTCGTTGGAAAACGGCAGGAGGTCTTCCATGCTGCCACCGCCGCGGGCGATGACGATGACGTCAATGGTGGGGTCGCTGTCGAGTTCGCGCAGTGCGCTGATGATCTGGCCGACCGCGGTTGTTCCCTGCACCGCTGTGTTGCGAACTTCGAACTGCACGGCCGGCCAGCGCAGTGTCGCGTTGCGCAGGACGTCCTTTTCGGCATCGGAGTTCCGTCCGGTGATGAGCCCGATTCTGCCGGGCAGGAACGGCAGCGGCTTTTTGGCCGCGGGGTCGAAAAGGCCTTCAGCCGCCAGTTGACGGCGCAGGCGTTCCAGCCGGGCGAGGAGTTCGCCAAGACCGACCGGGCGGATGTCGCGAGCGCGCATGGACAGGCGTCCGGCTTTGCCCCAGAAGTCTGCTTTGAGCTGCACGACGATGTGCGAGCCTTCTTCGATGGGGGATTCGAGCCTTTCGAGGACGTCGTTGAACACCTGCACGGGCAGCGACATTTCTTCGTTGAGGTCCCGCAGCGTGAAGTAGCTGACCCGGCCGCGCCGGTTGAACTGGATGACCTGGCCTTCGACCCACACGACCGACATGCGGTCGATGTATTCCTTCATCTTGCGCGACAGAAGAGCCAGGGGCCACGGGTTGTCCGCAGTGGTGTCGCCGGCCAGTGCGGGCAGGGGGCGTGGGGTGTGCGCGCCCAGTGTTCCCGGGGTTCCGCTGATCCGCTGTGCCACGCTTCCTCCGCTTCTGCTGCCGTCGCTTGGGGTTGTCGGGAAGTCTAACGCCAGGTGCTGACACAGAATTCTCATAGGCGCTTCCTACAATGGTGGCGTGAGTACTGTGAGCGTTCCCATGCCGGCCATGCCTCGTGTGCGCAAAGAGCCGAGTGAAATCCGACAGCCCGAGAGCGCTAAGCAGGTTCTGCTGGCGGCTCCCCGCGGTTACTGTGCGGGCGTTGATCGTGCTGTCATCGCCGTTGAACGTGCCCTTGAGCACTACGGTGAGCCCGTTTATGTTCGGAAGGAGATCGTCCACAACCGCCATGTTGTTGAGACGCTCACCGAGCGCGGCGCGATCTTCGTCGATTCCGCCAATGACGTTCCCGAAGGCAAGCGCGTGGTGTTCTCTGCCCACGGTGTGTCTCCGGAGGTGCACGCCAAGGCTGCTGCGCGCAATCTCGAGACGATTGACGCCACCTGCCCGCTGGTGACCAAGGTCCACCGTGAAGCCATCCGCTTTGCCAAAGAGGGATACCTGATCGTGCTTGTGGGCCACGACGGCCACGAAGAGGTCGAGGGCACGATGGGCGAAGCTCCTGACGACATCGTGCTGGTGCAGAACCCGGATGAGGCCCGCACGGTCGATCTGGGTGATCCCGAAAAGCTCATTTGGATTTCGCAGACCACCCTGTCGGTGGACGAAACCATGGAAACGGTCAATATACTGCGGGAGCGCTACCCGCAGCTGCAGGATCCGCCGAGTGATGACATCTGCTACGCCACTCAGAACCGTCAGGTCGCGGTGAAGAAGATCGCACCACAGGCAGATTTGGTGATCGTTGTGGGCTCGGCGAATTCGTCGAACTCGGTGCGTCTTGTTGAAGTTGCTTTGGAAGCCGGGGCAAAGGCCGCGCACCGGGTCGACTTCGCGCGTGAAGTCGACGAAGAGTGGTTCCACGATGTTGCCACGGTCGGTGTGACCAGCGGTGCTTCTGTTCCCGAGGTTCTGGTGCAGGGAGTGCTGAAGCTTCTGGCCGAGTACGGCTACACGGATGTCGAAGAAGTGCAGACCGCTACCGAGGACCTGATGTTTTCGCTGCCGCGTGAACTGCGCAAGGACCTCAAGGCTGCCGGCCACAAGACGTCGAACAAGAAGGACGGCGCGGACCGCGAACACGACCTGCGCTGACGCTTCTTAAACGTCACACAGCCTGCCGCTCAGCCGGCCAGATCACTCATCTGGCCGGCTGAGTTCGTCTGCGCTGGGTTTGCGCACAGCGGCGTCGAGGCCAGGGAGGGCATCGATGTGTTCAGTGCTCAGGCCGGTGTGGGTGAACTTTCGTGCGGTCACCAGGAACCTGCTTTCAAAGGACCCGATGAACGTGTTGTAGTCGCCCACCGCTCGCTGCAGTGCCGTGCCGACCCGGGCTGCGTGACCGGCGAGGGTTCCCACGCGGTCGTAGAGTTCCCGGCCCAAATGCAGGACTTCTTCTGCGGAGCTGCTGATGGCTTCATGCCGCCAGCCCATGGCCGCGGTCTTCAGCAGCACGAGGAGGGTCGAAGGTGAGGCGATGACGACATTGCGCGACATTGCCTTTTCGATGAGCTGCGGGTAGGCGGCAGCAGCCTCTGAAAGGAGAGAGTCGCTGGGCACAAAGCAGACGACGAAATCCGGGGAAGCGGCAAACTGCTTCCAGTACTCCTTTGATGCCAGCGAGTCGACGTGCCGTAGAAAAGCGCGCGCGTGTTCGTCCGTGGCGGGCCTGCCGTTCTCTTCTGCCCGCAGGCGTGCTGACAGTGGTGCTTTTGCATCGACGACGATGGTGCCGCCGTGCGGCAGGTTGATGACCATGTCGGGGCGGAGCGCGGAATCTGCTGTGGTGACGCTGACCTGAGTGTCGAAGTCGACGTGTGGAAGCATGCCCGCATATTCGACGATCCTGCGCAGCTGCACTTCACCCCACGCGCCGCGGGATGAGGTCGCGTTGAGCACCTGGCCCAGCCGCCCAGTGGATTCGCGAAGATCTCGGTTCTGCTGGCTTAGGTGAGTGAGCTGTTCGCTCAGCCTGGTCATCTGCTCAATGCGCTGGCGCTCTGTTTCCGTAAGGTCTTCCTGCAGGCGGCGCACCCCGGCGGCTAGCGGGCCGACAGCGCCGGTGAGTTCGCCGGCAAGGCGTGCATCAGCCTCCAGTGCTTCGGAACGGTCAGTCAGAAGCTGACGGGCTGTTTCCGCTTGAGCAAGCCTGGTGGACATTTCCGAGCGGGTGCGCGCTGAACCGAACAGGAAGCCGATAACAGCACCGAGCGCGAGGAAGACGATCGCTGCGACGACGGCGGTGATGAGTGCTGCTGTAGTCATGCCCTCAGTGTGCACTGAGGCACTGACATAACCAGGGGCAGCTGTTTTCGGATCAGATTCAATCCAAGGGGAATAGTCAAAGGTTCAACTTTATTTGGCTGGCATGAAGTCTTTTGAATTCCTCAGCTTCGGGCATTACGCGCCGGGCAGTGACCTTGATGCCAAACAGATGCTCACTGACGCGGTTGATATCGCGCAGGGTGCTGACGAACTTGGTGTCAACGGCGCCTATTTCCGTGTTCACCACTTTGCGCCGCAGTCGGGTTCGCCCATGCCGCTGCTGGCGACGATTGCGGCCAAGACGCGCAACATCGAAGTCGGTACCGGTGTCATCGACCTGCGCTAGCGCATGTATAGGTTGCGACACTGGTGACTCTCCATGACAAGTATTGAGCCATGGGTCACGCGTGAGCGCGGCACCATCTTGGCGCGTGTGCCGCCTCGCTCGCTTGGTACTTGGAGTCGGCAACCACAGGGGTGGCCTGGACCCGGCCCACTCAGATTCGCAGTCACGGGCCCCGGGCAGTACAATCGTCAACATGTCAGCATCTTCGTGCTCTGCCGCCTGCGCGGCAGTGACCAGGACCTCCCGCTAGCGGCGGGACGTCCTCCTCACACCACTTACCTCCTGGAACGTCCAGTCGCTTCGTGATCCATCCGGAGCGGCCCTTTGTGCTGCTCGAAACTCTTCAGAGCGACGGAGCAATCGATGCTTTCAGGCATTTCCTCTTCTACCCGCGGGTTCAGTCCCGTTCCTGTGCGCGTATGGCTCGTGCTATGCGCGATGTTCATGCTGCAGTTCTTCATCGCGGTCGACGTGACCGTGGTCAACATTGCGCTGCCCTCAATCGGCGCGGACTTCGGCGTCGAGGGTCACTCCCTGACGTGGGTCGTGGTCGGTTACACCATCACCGGTGGCGGGCTGCTGATGCTCGGCGGACGACTCGGTGACCTTCTGGGCCGCCGCCGCACACTACTGGTCGGCACGACCCTCTTCGGCGCGGCATCACTGCTGGCGGGCCTGGCACCCTCGTTCCCGGTCCTGGTTGCCGCGCGCCTGCTCCAGGGAGCAGGCGAGGCCATCGCGCTGCCCGCGGCGATGGCGACCATCGTGCTGCTCTTCCCCGAGGGGCCGCACCGGTCGCGCGCCTTGAGCGTGTGGGCCGCAGTGGCCAGCTGCGGACTGGTGCTCGGGTTCGCCCTTTCGGGGATCATCACCGCTCATCTGGGCTGGCGGTGGATCTTCCTAATCTCGGTTCCGTTCATCCTGGTCGTGATCGTGGCCGCGCTCGTACTGGTCCCGGCAGACCGGTCTCGGTCTCGTGAACGGGTCCGTCTGGACCTTCCGGGATCACTCCTGCTGACGGCCTGCCCGCTGCTGTTCGTCTACGCCGCGGTCGAGGCCGGCGAGCCTGGGACAAATCCGTGGGTGAGCGTGGCCGCGCTGGTCGGCTCGGTGCTAGCCGCCGTCGGGTTCGTGTGGGTCGAGTCGAAGTCGCAGAACCCGCTGGTTCCGCTGGCCTTCTTCGCGGACCGCGCGCGGCTGCGAGCGAACCTGACGACGATGCTGCTCAGCGGCGCGTTGTCGACTTCCTTCCTGCTGTTCACCTTCTACCTGCAGGAGAGGCTGGAGATCGGTCCGCTGGGGGCAGGTCTCACGATGCTGCCCCTGGCCGTAGCGCTGATCGCGGCCTCGGTGCTTGTTCCACGGCTGCTGGGGCGCTGGGGCGCACGCGCCTGCGTTCTGGTCGGGCTCACGGCTGCTGCGGGCGCGATGGCGGTGGTCGCGCTTGTGGCGGTCCTGGGCGGTGGGGCAGCGTGGCTGCTCCCTGCGATGCTGCTGATCGCGGCAGGAATGGGATTCGGACTCGTGGGTCTGCAGTACATCGCGGTCAGCGGGACCACCGACGAGGATGCCGGGATCGCATCGGGCGTCCAGCGAGCGGCGGACCAGCTCGGAGGAGCCAGTGGCGTGGCCGTGTACGTGGGCCTCGGGTTCGCCCCGGCCCTGCACGCCGGCGATCCCTTCGTGATCGCTGCGGTGCTCGCCGTCGCCGGGTTGGTCATCGGTGCCTTGGTCATCTCCCGGTCGCCGGCTAACACTGCGGTGCAGCCGCAGGCCGAACTGGCGACGATGACTGGAGCCACTCGAACTACTGACCCCGGTCAGTAGTCGAACGATTGCCGCAGCAGCCGGTCGAGCGACGTCGGTGCCGCCGCAGTCGCCGGAGGACGATCGCCGCTGTGACGGCCACCCCGACTGCGATCCCAGCACCGACAAGCACGCCCGCGCGATGCGAGTCGTGGTCCTTATCGCCGCTCATCGTCTGTTCCTCTCCCAGCTGAGCATTCCCCCCGATGGTCTGCGTGCGCGTTCACGCGCAGCACGACAGGAGCGACGGATCGGTGGTGAAGGCCTTGGCGGCGATCCGGATGCCCTCGGCCATGGTCAGGTAGGGGGCCCAGGCGTCGGCGACCTCGGCGACCGTCTTGCCGAGCACGTGGACCCCGGCGGCGGCGAGCTCGCCGGCGTCCTTGGCGACGGCGGTGATGCCGAGGATCTTCCCCGTGTCGGCGTCCACGACGATCTTGACGAAGCCGCGGGTGTCGCGGTTGACCAGGGCGCGGGGCACGTGGTGCAGGGGCAGGACGCGGCAGTCGCAGCGGATCCCGGCGGCGACGACGTCCTTCTCGGTCATCCCGACCGCGCCGATCGCCGGGCCGGTGAACGTGACCCTCGGCAGCCGGGCGTAGTCCACGGCCCGGTCGGCGTCGGTGAACGCGTTCTCGGCGACGAGGGTGCCGTGGTGGGCGGCGACGTAGACGAACTCGGGGTGGCCGGTCACGTCGCCCGCGGCCCAGATCCGCGGGTGGGAGGACTGCATCCGGTCGGAGACGACCACCTCGCCGAGGTCCCCGGTCTCGACTCCGACCCTGTCGAGGCCGAGACCGTCGGTGGCCGGTCGTCGTCCGAGGGCGACGAGCACCTGGTCGGCGCGGAACTCCTCCCGCCCCCCGGCGACGTCCGCGGTGACGACGGCCTGCCCGGTCGCGGCGTCGCGGGACACCCGCGTCGGCAGCGCGCGGCGGACCACCCGGATGCCCTCGTCGGCGAACGCCTCCTGAAGCGCCTTGGACACCTCCGGCTCCTCCTTCGAGGCGAGCCGGGACCGCACCAGCAGCGTGACCTGCGAGCCGAGGCGAGCGAACAGCTGCGCCTGCTCCAGGGCGACGTAGCCGCCGCCGAGCACCAGCAACGACTCAGGAACCTCAGCGAGTTCCATTGCCGTGGTCGAGGTCAGGTACCCGGTCTCCTCCAGGCCGTCGATCGGCGGAGCCCACGGGCGAGAACCAGTCGCGACCAGGAAGTGGTCGGCCTCGATGGTCTCGACCGTCCCGTCGCCGGCGATGATCTCCAGTACCGGGGCGTCTGGGCCGCCGGCGAACGATGCATCGCCGCGGCGGACCTGCCAGCCGTAGGAGTCGGCGACGTCGGCGTACTTCTCGCCGCGCAGCGACTCGACCAGCGCCTGCTTCCCGGCGATCAGCGCAGGCATGTCCACTGTCTCAGCCGTCGCCGCGATCCCCGGGAACCGGCCTGAAGCGTCGGCGGCGACGTGACGGGTGTCGGCAGCGGCGATGAGGGCCTTCGACGGCACGCAGCCGGTGTTCACGCAGGTGCCGCCGAGCGTCCCGCGCTCCATCATCACCACCGACTTGCCGAGCGTGGTCGCGCGGATCGCGGCGGCGAACGCACCACCGCCCGATCCGATGATGGCGAGGTCGTACTTCGTGGGCATCGCAGCTCCTGTCAACACTTGGTCTTCCGGTCTGTCTCAGCCATACTGGACCTTCCAGTGCAGGGGAAGGTCAAGAGGACTTCTGCCGAAAGAAGAGGGGGCCTGCGATGCGCATCGGGGAACTCGCCGAGCGGGCGGGAACGACGGCGAAGACGCTGCGGTTCTACGAGGAGCAGGGCCTGCTGCCGCCGGCCGAGCGCACGCCGTCCGGATACCGCGACTACGCGCCCGAGACGGCCGCCCGGATCGACTTCGTCCACCGCGGCCAGGCCGCGGGCCTCACCCTCGCCCAGATCCGCCAGATCCTCGACATCCGCGACGACGGCGCTGCTCCCTGCGAGCACGTGCGCGACCTCCTCGACGCACGCCTCGCCGAGATTGAGCAGCAGATCGCCCAGCTCGCCGCGCTGCGCGACACCATCACCGAGCTCAGACGCGACGCCGCGCAGCCCGACCCCGACTCGTGCAGCGCGGACCAGGTCTGCCGGTACCTGTAAACGGCAGAGCCGGTCGCACCAACGCCACAAGCCCGACATGCGCTACGAAAATCCCCTGTACCTGGCAGAGGAAGCCGCCGCACTCGACCTCTTGTCCGATGGACGGGTGGCGCTGGGAATCTCGCGCGGCTCACCAGAACCGGCTGAGCGCGGCTGGGAAGCCTTTGGCTACGCAGGTTCCACCGACCCGCGCGGAGCCGATATCGCGCGCGAAAAGTTCCCACAGTTCATGGCGGCAATCCGCGGTGAAGGCATGGTCGAACCTGCCAGTCAGCAATCCGGCTTCCCGCCCTCACCGGCTGATGAACACGGGCGTCTGCGCATTGAACCGCACTCGCCAGGTCTTGACCGCCGCATCTGGTGCGGCGCTGGCAGCCGCGAAACAGCAGTGTGGGCCGCACAGCAGGGTGTCAACCTCATGTCCTCGCCCCTCCTGACAGAGGCCACGGGTGATTCCTTCGCACAGCTGCAATCGGAGCAGATCGCACTGTTTCGCGATGCATGGAAAAAGGCCGGCCATGATTGGACGCCGCGCGTGCCCGTTTCACGCAGCATTTTCCCGATCGTCAACGAGCTCGATGCCATGTATTTCGGCGCTCGCGGCCAGGGTGCGAACGACCAGATCGGCGTCATTGACGGTTTCCGCTCTACGTTCGGCAAGACCTACGCGGCGGAGCCAGACCAGCTGGTCGAACAGCTCAAGCAGGACACCGCGCTCATGGACGCTGACAGCGTCATGCTCACCATTCCCAGCCAGCTCGGTGTTGATTACAACCTCCACATTTTGGAAGTTTTCGCCACACACGTTGCGCCTGAACTCGGCTGGCAGCCGGCCTGGCAGGGCCCCACGGAGGGGTATCCCATCAGTTGATCTGGGAGAAACCCGCCGGGGCAGCCAGCCCGCCCGGCACTTAGGCCGGGGAGTGGGGTGACTGTGGCGGCGCCTCGTCAGCGGGTCCCGAAGGCTGCTGCCCAGCAGCAGGCGGCTTGGTGCCGCGCTGGGTGAAGAACTCAACCGCAAGCAGACCGCCTCCGGCGATCAAGACCAAGGACATCACAGCCAGGAGACCTAAGCCCACGTGCGGGAACATCCCGGAGAAGACATAGGGCAGGCGGGCCAGAACAGTGAAGATGCCCAACAGGCCCGCGAGTGCGCCAGCGCCGCCGGCAATCAGTTTGAGGATGGGCTTCTTCGTGATGATCGCAGCGATTGCAGTGCCGATTGCGCCCAGGCACAGCAGCATGATGAGGATGCCCGCGAAGGCTCGACCGCTCACCATGACCGAGAACGAAAAGAAGTTCAGGGTGCCGTGGTCGCTCAGTACGTCGATCATGACGAACGGCAGGAACATGCTGATGATTGCCAGGAGCGCTGCGGCGGGCAGACCAAAGGATGCCCAGCGTGCAAAGGTGCCGATCTTGCCGCTGCCCTGGGCGCCGTGCTTGTTGAGGAAGTCCTGTGCTTCTGCGCTGGAGCGTTCAACCGTTGGTGCGACGTGGGTGGTGTAGGCGTCTTTCGCGCTGGCGCTGAAGTTGCGGAAGCCGGAGCTGAGCTGCTCGCCGAACTGCTCGAAGGACTGGTGCTGATCGTTGTGGATCTCGCCGCGGTCAAGAGCCGCGCGGTACTCCTCGACCGTCGGCGGCCGGCCCTGGGAGGTGCGGAAAGCCTGAGCCCATTCTTCGGGGGTGGGCTTGCGGTTCGGCTGCTGAGGATCAGCGGGGTCGGTGTGCTCGGCAGGTGCCACGGGGTTCCTTCCGTGCGGTGTCGGCGGGGACAGGCGGGAAATTTCGAGCTTCGCTACCCCAATCTACATTTTGAAACGGCAGCCGAGCATACCTTAGGTGATTCAGAGCTGACGAGAGATTGAATTCCTCAGCAGTGGTTACCACCCAAGAACGGGAACCAGAAGGAAGATCGTTCCCGAGATCAGCATGAGTACGAGCATGGCAGTCATGCAATATCCCCAAATATCCTTGAGTCCAAGCTTCGACAATCCCAATGTCGGCAGAACAAAGAACGGCTGCAGGAGGTTGGTGGTCATATCACCGACGGAAACCGCGTTGACCACGGTGGCTGGACTGATGTTCATATTCTGAACAGCTTCGATCATCACGGGGCCCTGCACCTGCCATTGGCCACCTGCGGAAGGCACGAAGATGTTGACAATCATGGCCGAGACATAGGCCAGCAGGAGGAATGTGCTGTCTGTCGAAATCGAAGCAAACCACTGACCGATGAGCACAATCAGCCCGGACCCGGCCATAATTCCGATGATCCCGGCGTAGAAAGGGAACTGAAGCACGATGCCAGAGGCTGCCGGAATCCCGTCGGTAATGCACTTGGCATACTTCGCTGGGCTCCCGTGCAGACAGATTCCCGCAATCAGAAAAATGAAGTTCATGATGTTGAGTTCGAGATTGAACCCGTTCGCAATGAAATAGAGAGCAATTGCGGTGATCCCGAGTATGACGACAGCAGTGTTGATGATGATGCTGTTATCGATTTTTTCAGCGGCGGTATCCGGCTTGCTTTGTTCTGTGACGTCTGCGGGACGGCCCTTAAAGGGGACCACTTCTTCTGCTCGCGGGGCCATGAGAGCAAAAGCGATGTAAACGCCGATGAACCCGAGGATCGAGATGGTGAGCATGGTCGGACTGAAAATTGTCTGTGTGACGGGAATCAGACCGATCTTGTCCTCCAGCGGGTGTTCGGGAGTGTTCACCAAAAGCGGGGCAGTAAGTGCAAGCGACATAGGCTGGGTGGCGATCACCGCTGAATAGGATGAGGCTACAAGCAGACGAAAATCTGCGGTCTGTGTACGACGAGCAACTTCGATCGAAACAATAGTGCCGGCTACGAAGCCCAAACCCCAGCTGATGATTCCAAGCCCAGCAGACACAACCATGACCACGGTGAGGGCTGCGAACTGCGTTTTCGGAACTTCAGCGAATTTAGTTAGAAGGCGCTTAGCCAGTGGTGCTTGCGCCAGCGCGTATCCGGTTACAAGCACGATCACCATCTGCATACCGAATTCGAGGAAGTTCCAGAAGCCCCCGTACCACATCTCCGCTATCTCTGGAAGGCTCGCGCCGCCTAAGGTCATGCCCATGGCTACAGCCACGATGGTGAGGATGAGAGCGAATAGGTAGGCGCTAGGCAGGTACCTCTCCACTAGTATGTTGAGGCTCTTAGACAAAAACTTCACGGTTGCTCCTTTGCAATCGACAGCGCAACGCCACGCTGGGACAATGCTAGAGATCTGCCGCGAATACAGTATTGGTTGTTGCTACATAAGTTCCTGCACTGTCTTGTGGGAGAAGACAACGTTCAGTTGATCGGCTGGTCTTTCGCCTTCATCGATTCGAGCAGCCAAGCAAGTTCTATGCGAGTTTCGGTGTGTTCAATGGAACACGAGGTGAGCTCTTCGAAGCGCGACAGTCGGTAGCGAAGAGTATTGGGGTGGCAATGAAGGGTGGCTGCTGCGGCAGTCACGCTCGCGTTGTGAATCAGATAAGCATCGAGTGAGTCAAGAAGAGATTTGACATCGGCTTTCCCTCGCCGGAGGGGGGTGATGTATTTCTTCTCATAAAGGTGGAGGACATCAGGGTACGCGCGTACAGCAAGTCGCCATCCAACATCGCTCAGGCGATGCAGTCCCGGTTTGCGGGCCTTGGACGTGCGAGTGATCTGCTCCGCGGTGCGGAACGACTCGTGGAGGTAGGGGAGAAGCCTGGGTGGCCCTACCGACATGCTTGCCTCGGGAAAAGTCAGATGCTCCGTAGAGAATCCTTCGATCGTGAAAGCTGTGGCGGTGCAGACTCCACGCCCGTTGGTTAAACGAGCTTCCACCATGCGCAATGATTCGTATGTTGGAAGCGAAGCCTCGGGAGAAAACGCGGCAATGAAATAGCTGTACTCCGCCCGTTCGTTCAGGTGGAAGAACTGGGCAGCTGCATAGGCGCTGGGACCGAATGGGGAGCCGTTTTTGACCGTGTCGAAGATGATCTCTTTTTGTGCCTGGCTCTGGGACGCCTGAAGCTGCTGATGATGGTTATAAACGTTTGCCAGTTTGACGGTGTAGGCATTTGCTGACTTCCACACGCTGCTGATGGCTTCGGCTTGTTCGCGCGCAGAGCATCCGCCTTGGTCAAGCAGTTTTATGAGTATCTCTACGAGTCGTTCGACGCTGTGGCGATAGGTCTGAAAGATCTCTTCAAGAGGGACTCCTTTTTCAAATCGCGAACGTGAGATCTGTGCCCACCTCATAAAGTATGAATCTGAGTTTCCGCTGTTGGGGCCGATTGAGCGTATGCACATTTCTACGTTCTGCTTGAGTGAGTCTTCGATCTCGGTATCGGTGACGTCGATGTACATCGGAGACTCACGCCGCACGTAGGCGATGATTTCCGGCAGAAGTCGCATACCTTGTTCGCGAAGTGCGTTGGCGAGCTGTTCATGGGAGACCTGGGAAGCCATGAGGAGATTGTGCCATTGGCCTCTCGCCTCGTTTGCCGCCCGGAGGCGACCGTCAGCCGGTCGCGGGCTAAAATGTCCGCGTGGCTTTGACAATTGGAATTGTGGGACTGCCCAATGTGGGCAAGTCGACCCTGTTTAACGCTTTGACCCGTGCTGAAGTTCTCGCGGCGAACTACCCGTTCGCAACGATCGACCCGAACGTGGGCGTTGTGCCGCTGCCCGACCCGCGACTGGACCGGCTGTCTGAGATCTTCGGTTCCGAGAAGATTCTGCCGGCGACCGTGAGCTTCGTGGACATTGCGGGCATCGTCAAGGGCGCCTCGGAAGGTGAGGGCCTGGGGAATAAGTTCCTGGCCAATATTCGCGAAGCCGATGCCATCTGCCAGGTGACCCGCGCTTTCTCGGACCCGGATGTCACCCGGGTTGAAGGTTCGGAGACCCCGGCCGGTGACCTCGACACGATTTCGACCGAGCTGATTCTGGCTGACCTGCAGACGCTGGAGAACGCTCGTCCACGCATTGAAAAGGATGTCAAGCGCAAGCTCATTGACGGTGCGGTGCTTGAGGCTATGGACAAGGCCGCTGCTCTTCTTGAAGACGGCACGACCCTGTTCCAGGGTGCGGAGAAGGCCGGGATTGATGTTTCGCTGCTGAGTGAACTGCAGCTCATGACGGCAAAGCCCTTCATCTACGTGTTCAACACTGATGAAGAGGGCCTGGCTGATGAGGACATGCAGAAGCAGCTGCGCGAGCTCGTGGCTCCGGCTGAGGCAATTTTCCTCGATGCGAAGTTCGAAGCTGAACTCATTGAGCTGGATCCTGAAGAAGCCGCCGAAATGCTCGAATCTACCGGTCAGGACGAGCCTGGTCTGGACAAGCTGGCTCGCGTTGGCTTCGACACTCTTGGTCTGCAGACGTACCTGACTGCCGGGCCGAAGGAGGCTCGTGCGTGGACCATCCGCAAGGGCTGGACCGCTCCCGAGGCGGCAGGGGTCATCCACACCGACTTCCAGAAGGGCTTCATCAAGGCTGAGATCGTGTCCTTTGAAGACCTCGATGAACTCGGCTCGATGAACGAGGCGAAAGCCGCCGGCAAGGTCCGCATGGAAGGCAAGGACTACGTTATGGCTGACGGCGACGTCGTGGAGTTCCGGTTTAACGTCTGACCCGCACCATTAACACTTCCCATAAGTGGAAGATACATTCGCGTTCTGTGAAGGTTCCAGGCACGCAGTTGACTCCATTCGTTCGCATACGCTGCAAGACTTTGACTGCGTAGTGTCGTTAACGTGTGAATTGTGTAACACTGCGAGTTACACGTGGCGATTGCGTACATCTATATTCTGCCTTGAGCGCTGAAGCGGCACTCAAGGCAGAGTGGCGTACAGGATCAACCGAAGCTGAACAAACTGGTACAAGGGGCCTTACATGGACAAACGGCAAGTGGCATCGCGAATCTGGGAATCCGCGAACACGATGCGTTCAAAGATCGAAGCGCAAGAATACAAGGACTATATTCTCGGCTTCATCTTCTATAAGTTCCTCTCCGATCAGGTAGAGAAGCTTATGTACACCAATGACGTGGCGCCTGACGAACTTGCCGATGTACTTGTCGAAAGCGACTCTGAGACCGTCGAGTTTGTCCAGAACCGCCTGGGCTACTTCATCGCCTACGACAACCTTCATTCGACCTGGCGTAAGGAAGGCGGCGACTTCAACGTCGCTGACGTGCGCGACGCTTTAGCGGCATTTGACCGCCTTATCTTGCCGAGCCGCAGCCATGTCTTCAAAGACATTTTCCGAACCCTTGAGACAGGACTGTCAAAACTCGGCGACAGCGCCACAAAGCAGACAAAGGCAATTCGGGACCTGCTTGACCTCATCAACGATATCCCCACCGACGGTTCACAAGGCTACGACGTTCTCGGGTTTATCTATGAGTACTTGATCTCGAAATTTGCTGCCAACGCAGGTAAGAAGGCTGGTGAGTTCTACACCCCGCACGAGGTCTCTGAGGTGATGAGTCGCATTGTTGCCGCGCACATCCAGGGCCGTGACACCATTACCATTTACGACCCGACATCAGGGTCTGGTTCGTTGCTGCTTAACATCGGCCAGGCGGTTGCACGCCACATGGGCGACCCGGACGCAATTAAGTACTACGCCCAGGAAATCAAGGAAAACACCTTTAACCTAACGCGTATGAACCTGGTTATGCGAGGTGTCAAAGCGGATAATATCGTCGCCCGCAGTGGCGACAGTCTCGAGCATGACTGGCCTATGTTCGACGACGCCGATCCAGAGAATACGTACGATCCCCTTTTCGTTGATGCGGTTGTTTCTAACCCGCCGTATTCGCAAAGGTGGAAACCGGAGGGCAAAGCCACCGACCCGCGCTTTACGAAGTACGGACTCGCGCCTGAAACCAAAGCGGACTACGCCTTTTTGCTGCACGAACTCTTCCATGTCAAATCCGATGGCATTATGACAATCGTGCTGCCACACGGCGTGCTCTTCCGTGGTGGGGCAGAAGAGACTATTCGCACCCGCCTCATTGAGGCCAATAACATCGACACCATCATCGGTCTGCCCGGCTCGATCTTCTTCGGTACCGGCATTCCAACGATCATCATGGTGCTGAAGAAACAGCGCTCGCATGATGACGTGCTGTTTATTGACGCTTCCCAGGACTTCGTTAAAGACGGTAAGAACAACGTGCTGCGTGCCCGTGACATCGAGCGCATCGTCGATGCCGTTCATGCACGCCAAGACGTAGCAAACTACGCGCGTGTTGTGAGCCGTGAGGAGATTCGCGACAACGATTACAACCTCAACATCCCGCGGTATGTCTCTGCAACACTGCCCCCAGAACCGGTGGATTTCTTCGCCACGGTCAACGGTGGTATTCCTGTCGCGGAGATCGATGATCTTGCGGAGTATTGGGAGGAGCTCCCAGGCCTTCGTGAATCGCTTTTTGTTGAAGACTCCAATGGCTCTGCGGTACTCGCCACTGACGACATCCGCAATGCGATTCTGTCGCACGAAGCGGCTGAAGCACTGGGCGGCAGAATGAACGCAGCGCTAGCTGGCCTCCCTGAGGCGCTGCACACCGATCTCATCGAGAACGCAATGACTGTCTCGGTGAATACCGCTGATGATGCGATTAAGGCTGACCTGTTCAACCGCTTGGCCCCCGTTCCACTGGTCGATGAGTACCAGGGGTATCAATTGCTTCATGAGAAGTGGCGTGTCACTTCGAACGACCTGACGATCCTGCAGACTGAGGGATGGGACGCAGTGCGTGTCGTCGATCCGGTCATGGAGTGGAAGACAAAGAACAACAGGAAGGTCTACACCCAAACTGGTTGGGAGGGGCGTGTCGCACCTTTTGACATTGTTCGCAACCTCTACCTGCCGGAGCTCGCAGAACGGGTTGCTGATCTGGCAGACGAGCGCGACAGCATCGAGGCTGAACTGGCCGCCATCATCGAAGGCCTGAGTGAAGAGGATAAGACTGACCTCACTGAGGTTCTCAACGCCAAAGAAGACTGGTTTTTAAAGGGCCAGCTCAACAAGGCCGTCAAGGCTCTGCAGAAGGATGAGCAGTGGCCTGAAGGCAGCGTCGAGGCCATCCAGATCGAAGCAAAGCGTTTGCTTGATCGCCTGACCAAGGTGAAGTCGGAACTTAAGAAAGCGACACAAGAGCTGGAGGAGAAGACCCACGAAACCATCAAGAGTCTTGACGCCGCCCAGATCGACGAGGTGCTCACACACAAGTGGGTGACTGCGCTGATGGCTCAGCTGGCTCAATTGCCCACGCTTGCGTTGGGAGGCCTCGCCAGCAAGATACAACGCCTGCGCGATAAGTACGCCACACCGCTAACTGAGCTTGATACGCAGATCGCTAGAACTGAGCGCAACCTGCTCAGCGCGTTGAATGGGCTGACTGGTTCAGATGCAGATTTGCAGGCTGTGGCAGCCCTTAAGCAGATGCTCGGTGGTGGACAGCGTGACTAAGAACAACACGCCAGCAGTGCGGTTTGAGGGTTTCGACGGTGAGTGGGGTGCGGTCGAGTTACAGCAGATTGCCGACATAGTCGGCGGTGGTACCCCCAGCACTTCTGTAACTTCCTTTTGGGACGGTGATATCGATTGGTATTCCCCTAATGAGATTGGGGAGACCGCAATTGCGAAGCCAAGCAATAAGCGGATCACTCGTGCCGGGTTAGCAAACTCATCGGCACGACTGTTGCCAGCGCATCGGACAGTTCTATTTACGAGTAGAGCGAGTATCGGGCACGCAGCGATCTTGGACCATCCTGCTACGACTAATCAGGGCTTCCAATCGTTTGTGCTGAACAAAGGTGTTGATACGCACTTTTTCTATGCTCTGACATCGAAGATCACCGAGATAGCCGAACAGCTTGCGACTGGATCAACATTCCTAGAGGTTTCTAACAAAACAGTCCGAGAAATTGAGGTCCATGTCCCCGCGACCGAAGAACAGCGCGCCATCGGTGAACTCTTCTCTGATCTCGACGCGCTTATCGAGCAGCACCGTGCCAAGCACGAGAACCTGCAGCAGACGAAGACTGCGTTGCTGCAGCGTATGTTCCCGAAAGACGGCGCTGATGAGCCGGAGCTGCGGCTTGATGGGTTCAGCAGGGCGTGGGGTACTGCTGAGTTACAAGACCTCGCTGCCAAGTTCACCGATGGTGATTGGATAGAATCTAAGGACCAGAGCACTGGCGGTATTCGACTGCTTCAAACAGGCAACGTTGGTGTTAACCAGTTCCTCGCAAAGGCTGGTAGCGAAAAATGGGTTTCTGAATCAACATTTCATCGGCTTCGGTGTGAAGAAGTTCTACCGGGTGACATCCTTATTTCGCGCCTGCCTGAGCCAGCGGGTCGTGCCTGCAAAGTGCCCGCTCTCCCTTACAAGATGATTACAGCGGTTGACTGCACAATCGTGCGTACCGATTCATCAAACGATCCTGATTTTATACTCGCTTATCTCAGCACCACAGAGTATTTCGACAGTATTCGTCTGATGCTGGCCGGCGGCACTCGCCAAAGGGTGAGTAGGTCTAACTTGGCGACTATCCTCCTACCGACCCCTCCCACCCTCGAAGAACAACGTGCTATCGGTGAGGTGTTCTCTAATCTTGACGACCTCATTGCGGCTGAAACCAACTACATAACTCAATTGACCCAAGCGAAGACTGCGCTGCTGCAGCGCATGTTTGTCTAAGGAATGCTCGCTATGACTACGCCACCGACTTACAAGTACGAATCCGATTTTGAGGACGATGTAGTCGCTATGTTGCGCCGTTACGGCTGGGATGAGGTACTTGACCGCCCCACTGAGGCCAGCTCATCGACAACTGGGCGGAGATCCTTTACAACAACAACCGTGATCAGGACCGGCTTGGTGACGTGCCGCTGACATCCTCCGAGATGGATCAGATCCTAGAGCAGATCACTGAGCTGCGCACGCCGCTGCGCCTCAACGAGTTCATCAATGGGCGCAGCGTGGCTATTACCCGCGATGCACCTGGGGCACACAACTTGGGCAAGGAAGTGTCGCTTAAGATCTACGACCGCCGAGAGATCGCAGGTGGTCAGTCGTGCTATCAGATCGCACGCCAGCCGAAGTTCTCCACGGCAGCACATGAGCTCCTGCCTGAGCGTCGGGGAGACCTCATGCTCTTGATCAACGGCATGCCTGTGATCCATCTGGAACTCAAGCGCTCCGGCGTGCCTGTCTCGCAGGCAACGCACCAGATCGATAAGTACGCGTATGAGGGTGTCTACTCCGGCTTGTTCTCGCTGGTACAGATTTTCGTGGCAATGACGCCTACCGAATCCTTGTACTTTGCTAATCCCGGCCCTGACAGCAAGCTCAACTCTGATTTCTTATTCCACTGGGCCGATTTCAACAATGAACCGATCAACGACTGGCCGGAGGTGGTGAAGTCGTTGTTGTCAATCCCGATGGCCCACCAGCTCATTGGCTTCTATACGGTGACAGATCGTGCGGCCGGAGTGCTCATGGCAATGCGTTCGTACCAGTACTTTGCAGCGCACCGCATCGCCGACCGGGTGGCAAGCCACGAATGGGGCAGCGGCAACAAGGGTGGTTACATCTGGCACACCACCGGATCTGGAAAGACGGTTACGAGTTTCAAGACCGCACAGCTCATCGCTGACTCGAAGAACGCCGACAAGGTTGTGTTCCTTCTTGACCGCGTGGAACTGGGTACGCAGTCGCTTGCGAATTACCGTAGCTATGGTGGTGACGCAATCGACGTTGCTGATACCGCCAGCGCTGATGAGCTGCTTCGCGTGCTGACTAATGACACTTCGGTGCTAATCGTGACCTCGTTGCAGAAATTCCACCACTTGCAGGCTGACACACTTCGCGAGCCGATCTTGAAGAAGCTGCGCTCGAAGCGCGTCGTGTTCATTGTTGATGAGGCACATCGCTCGACCTTTGGCGATATGCTGCTCGGCATCAAGACCACGTTGCCGGATGCGCTGCTGTTTGGCTTTACTGGCACGCCTATCCATGATGAAAACCAGAAGGTGTATTCCACCACGGCCACTATCTTCGGCGATGAGCTGCACCGTTATTCCATTGCCGACGGCATCCGTGACGGCAATGTGCTCGGTTTTGATCCTGAGATGGTCGAGACCTTCCGCGCGCATGACGTGCGTAAAACCATTGCTTTGGAACAAGCTAAGGCTGCCGACGAGCAAGAGGCTTTTAGCGATCCGAAGAAGGAAAGGATCTTCCTGAAGTATATGGACAAGGGGCAGATCCCGATGGCCGGTGTGCGCCACGAGGATGGTACTTATGACAAAGGCATCGAAGACTACCTGCCGATGTCGCAGTACGACCAGCGTGAACACCGTGCTGCCGTTGCTGCCGATATCGCTGAGCATTGGGGCCACTTGAGCCGCAACAGCACCTTCCACGCGATCCTGGCTACGCATTCCATTCCTGAGGCTATCGAGTACTTTCGTATTTTCCGCGACGCTTACCCATACTTGAACGTCACTGCGCTGTTCGATCCGAATATCGATAACACTGGTGAAGCACAACTTAAGAAAGAAGACGGCCTTATCGAGGTGCTAGAGCATTACAACGCCACATACGACCAGCACTTCACCATGACGACGCACGCGGCATTCAAGCGCGATATCGCTGCACGTCTAGCCCATAAGGCGCCGTACAACACGCAGAAGTTCACGCACGACAAGCAGATCGACCTGCTCATCGTCGTCGATCAGATGCTCACTGGCTTTGACTCGAAGTGGCTCAACACGCTGTACCTGGACAAAGTCATCGCTTATGAGAACATCATCCAAGCGTTCTCGCGCACCAACCGTGTCTTCGGCCCGGAAAAGCCCTTCGGCTCTATCCGCTACTACCGCAAGCCGTACACGATGCGTCGCAACATCGACTCCGCCGTCAAGCTGTACTCCGGTGATAAGCCCTTTGGGCTGTTCGTTGATCGCCTTGACGAGCACCTCAGGCAGATCAACCAGTGCTTTAGCGTCATTAAACGGCTGTTTACTGGGATCGATGACTTCTCTCGGTTGCCGAATGATGATGCTGACCGCCTAGAGTTCGCAAAAGTGTTCCCTGAACTCTACGAGCATCTCCAGGCGGCGCAAATCCAAGGCTTTACCTGGGATAAGGACACCTACCAGTTCACAGAGACCACCATCACGGTCGAACTGACCGAGCCGGAGTTTAGTGCGCTGCTGTCGCGTTACAAGGAACTTACCCCCGGCGGTGGTAATGGCGGCGGTGATGGCGGCGGTGAGGGCGATGACGACGATGATGGTCCGCCGTACGACATCAACGTCCACATCACCCACATCGACACTGCCCGTATCGACGCTGACTATCTCAATGCGAAGTACACGAAGTACCTGCGCGCCCTTGAAGCCGGGGTACCGCAGGACGAACTCGATGAACTGCGGTCAGACCTGCACGCTGGTTTTGCGCGTTTGAGCTCCGATGACCAAGTATTCGCCAACCGTTGGTTGCACGACATCCAATCTGGTGAGGCGAAGCTTGTCCCAGGCAAGACCGTGCAGGATTACATCAACGATTACAAGCTCACGCAGCAAGATCATGAGCTAAGCGTGCTCGAGGAAGCGATGGGTGTTGCTCCTGACTCCCTGCGCACGATCCTTGCTGCTCAGGTCAATGTGGCCAATATCAATGAGTACGGTCGCTTCGATGTCGTCCTTGATTCAGTCGACCTAGACATGGCAGCGGAGTATTTCCACAAGCAAACCGGGAAACAAGTCCCGCGCTTCAAGGTCCGCACGGCGGCAGACCAGTTGTTGCGCCGGTACGTGCTGCACCGTGAGCTGCCCGAAGATCTCAAGGAGGCCGCGGCCAGAAGAAGATAAAGGGCAGACATGCTCATCGGATACGCGCGATTTTGGACCCTGGTTAGTGCAGGAGCCAAGGTCCAAAATCGCGCGTATCGACCGTTTAGCGCTTTATTCGACGTACAGGCATAAGGCGGGCAAGCAACTCGAATGTGCCGCTACAGCACACGATCAGTATTCGATTGGACCGTGTTGCCAGACGTATTTCTGGAATGTTTTCGAGTTCAACACCAGGTCGATTTCCTGGATGCGCAGCAAAGTCAGAGCATAGTGGCGCGGGCAGTACAGCTTGGGTTCTGTGCCGTGGTTGTCGTGCTGAGGGTGAGGGCAACGGTAGCTCACGTAGTATTCGGGGGTTTGGCCGCACGGTGTCTTGTCCCAGTCGCACCCACGGTGGAACCCGCCATCCCCAAAGCCGAAGTCGGCTTCGATATCCGATGGTGTTTTCACGGTTACTGGCATGATGTGCTCCTGGGATTAGTTGCTGATTCGAGAGTGGGCAACAGCGATTGCATTCTCCACCTCGGCATCGGTCGGTGGGTGACGATCGTCCATGAGGTGACCCCATCGGCGTTCGTATTCGTCGGCGAGTTTTCGTTCGTCAGCAACGTCGCTTGTTGGCCGCAGTTCAAAGTAGATTGACTGACCATCATGATCGATGTGTATGTCGAGGCAGTGAGTGTCGTGATGTACCGGCATCGCCGTGTCTTGATCCTCGAAGATGAGAATCCACCAGGGATTTGACGGCGAGTTGGAAATCATTACGCCATCAGGAAGATCGGACGCGCGGTGCACCATCTCTGCTTCAAATGACATGAGTTGGGAGCCTGAGAAACGGGCGTGGAGGTACGGTCGTAGACCGCGGGGGTCCAGGGAACGCAGCCATGCTACTGGTTCAACGGTGTCAATGAACTGTTTGGTGCAGAACCGATCTGTTTCACCGTCGACGATGTACCGAGCCAAGTTCGTCGGACCACTCGGCCACGCGTCAATTGTGCGGACTGTGATGTTGAGTTGACCGAACAGCTTGTTCAAATCCGCTTCTAATGTGCCTGGTGTGGGATAGTTGGCAAGGTTTCGCAGAGAATCTTCGTAGGCCACTACGTTGGCGCCAACGCGGTCTAACTTGGCCTCGATTGATTCTCCAGACCAGCGCGGGTCCTGCAGCGGGTTAAGAACCTGCGTGTCCCAATACGAGATGGCGTCGCACCATTCGGCAATGGTGGCTGGGCGCACAGCGTCAGAGTGAATATCACGGAACTGGGCGGGCTTGCCGTCAATGGTCACCACAGGTGCGCCGTCATTGGTGTACTCGAATGCAAACTGAGCCGGTTGGCCGTCGGCGTCATGGGCGCTGACAAGCCAGCGCCTTCCGTCCCATCCAAAAGAATCTGAATTAATGCGCGACCCGTAGACGGGGAGGTAATCCGGGGCGAGGCTGGCCCAAGGGTTTTCAGGTGTGCTGGTCATACCGAAACTGTAGCCTCTAAATGTGGCGCTCACCACAGGTTTGCCGGGCAGTCGGTAACAGGCGTAGGAATGCCTTCCATCCCAGCTAAACAAGCTAACGGTGCTCGCCGAAGAAGGCGCGTGCCAGAGAACCTTCGTGACGATCAAGTAGGCGCTCTGGAATTTGGAAGTGCTGTAAGCCAGAGGCTAGATCCGCAGGGAAGGCAAGCGCGGCGTTATGGTCGATGGCGACGTCGAAGAGCCGAGCCCGGCGACCTGTTCTCCTACCCCATGAACATCGTCGGACACTGCTCCGTGGGGCACGTATTCGGGCTGGCGAGACACTCGGCGGTGACGCCGGCGCGAAGATCACGACGTCGAGGCAGCCGAGCATCATTGACGAAGAAAAAAACTGCCTCCAGCTGGAGATGTGAACCTGATAGGCGAAGGCACGCCGTTGCGCGACATCGAGCGCCTCATTGCCGTCGACGATTCGGCCTGGTCTCATCTTCCGCAGGCGCTGGCTGAATCGGACGCCCTTACCTTGCCTGTCGACCCAGAGCGAGGCCGTCGCTCGCTGGGGGGCGTCTATGGTGCTACGGCCTGGGGAATTGATGCTCTTGGTGAAGAGTGGGAATTCGATCTGCTTGTCATCGATGAAGCGGCTCAGTGCTCGTTAGCTTTTACCCTGGCGGCTGCCGGTCGTGCTAAGCGTATCCTGCTGTTGGGCGACCCACGACAGCTACCGCAAGTGGTGCAAGGAACGCATTGGGGCGGGGCAGAGTCGTCAGCCCTTGGTTGGTGGGCTAACAACGAAGCTGCTCTTCCAGCGGATCGGGGGTACTTCATGGAGCAGACATGGCGGATGCCGCGTAATTTGACCACTAAGGTGTCAGCGCTGCCGTATCGCAATCAGTTGGTTTCGGCTGATGCTGCTAATGAACGTTATTTGAGCGTAGCGGTGCCATGCACTTATCCGGTCGAGAGCGGAATCCATGGTGTTCGGCTTAAGCGTGAGGGGAACTCAATTAAGTCTCAGGAAGAAGTTGACGAGGTTGTTAGGACCGCGCGCGAATTGTTGTCTGGAGGCACTGTTTGGCACACGCCGAGCGCAGATCGTGAAGATCGTGAAGTAACGCAAAGAGATGTTCTGGTAGTAGCTCCTTACGATGCTCAGGTCACTTCTCTTCGAGCAGCTCTTAAAGCGGTGGTTTTGGCTGAAGTCCGGGTCGGAACAGTTGACAAGTTCCAAGGACAGGAAGCCCCAATCGTGATTGTTTCGATGACGTGTTCGAGTGCTGCTGACTCTCCGCGTGGAGCGGATTCTGTGATGAACCGCAACCGTTTGAATGTAGCAGTGTCACCCGCGCAGTGGGTTCCCTATGTGGTCTGCTCGGAACACCTGGTTGAAGTGACCCGTTACATTCATTCATAGGTCCTCACCAGAGGATCTGGTCGCTGGTCCTGGTATGGCTTTCTTGCCCTGTCACTGATGATCCGGGGGGTGTTGCCGCCAGGAGTCCAGGACGCGCGTTGACTGCTGATAGGGACGTGGCCGGACGAACTCGTCTAGGTCTCTTCGTAACGTGGGTGCCAGCATCGGGTGTCACGACACCGGCGACCGGGAAGCAACAGGTGAAGGAGCCTGTCATGACAACCGAATACGCAATCACACTGGGCCTCGATGTCGGGAAGTCCGCCCATCATGGATGCGCGCTCACACCCGACGGGCAACGTGTGTATGACCACGAGCTGCCCCAGGACGAAACCACCTTGCGGAAGGTCTTGACCGACCTGCAACAGCACGGTCGGGTGCTTGTCGTGGTCGACCAGCCGAACACGATCGGAGCGCTGCCAATCGCTGTCGCCCGTGATCTCGGCGCGGACGTCGCCTACCTGCCCGGACTGGCAATGCGCAAGGCCGCGGATCTGTATCCGGGACGGTCGAAGACCGACGCCAGGGACGCGTTCATCATCGCTGATACCGCCCGGATAATGCCACACACGCTACGAGCCGTGGACCGCAATTCCGAGGTTTTGTCGGCACTGAAGGTGCTCTCCGGGTTCGACGAAGACCTCGCTCGTGAATCAACGCGCGCGATCAACCGACTACGGTCCCTATTAGTCCAGATCTACCCATCACTGGAACGTGTCTTCCCCGGTGCCGTTCTCACTCGGGCAATCGTATTGGATCTGCTGATCCGCTACCACGGTCCCGCCGGACTCAAAGCTGCCGGCAAAGCCGGAGTGAAACGGTGGGCACGTCACCACAGCCGCAAAGACCCAGGCCCACTGATCGACCAGATATTCACCGCACTATCCGAACAGACCGTCACAGTGCCCGGCGCTGACGCTGTTGAGCTCGTTATCCCGAGGGTCGCAGCTCAGATCAAAGAGCTTAAGCATCAACGAGACATCGTCGCCGAAGAGGTGGAGAAGCTGGTCGACGACTTCCCTCTTTCC
>NZ_KV786006.1:0-15489 GCF_001806795.1 Brevibacterium sp. HMSC22B09
CACGATTAACTAACCTCCCCGATCAGTACACTTAGCAGTGGTTGCTAAAGCGCAGATCCCGGCCAAAGGGAGTCTGCCCACGGCTAACGGGTGGATCCGTTGCTAACCGGTGTTTTTACCGTACGAAGGGTGCCCGGCTGGGCCAACACCTGCGGGGCTGAGCACCGCCACACCTCAGGAAAATCACGAGGTGCCGCCCCGGGTGGGACCGGACCTCCACCTCGTCATGGTGCTGGGACTGCCATCCCAACACTGCCCCACGCTTTAGCAACAAAAACACCCATTAGCAGTGGTTGCTGAAGCGCAGATCCCGGCTAACGGGAGTCTCCGCACGGCTAACGGGTGGATCTGTTGCTAACGGGAGTTTTTCTGGTGAGCGGCGGTAACGCGGCAAGCTGCACCCGCGCCCAAACGCAGCTGCGCCGACAAGCGATTGCTTGCCGGCGCAGTGTGGCTAGGCGGAACGCCACGTGCGGCTTATGCCCACGAGGCCTACACCCCACTCACTCCCATTCGATGGTGCCCGGGGGCTTCGAGGTGATGTCGAGGACGACGCGGTTGATTTCGTCGACTTCGTTGGTGATCCGGTTGGAGATCTTCGACAGCGTGTCGTAGGGCACGCGGGTCCAGTCGGCGGTCATGGCGTCTTCACTGGACACGGGGCGCAACACGACGGGGTGTCCGTAGGTGCGGCCGTCGCCGGCAACACCAACGGAGCGGACATCGGCCAGCAGCACAACGGGGCACTGCCAGATGGTGTCATCCAGACCTGCGGCGGTGAGTTCTTCGCGGGCAATGGCGTCGGCTTCGCGCAGAATGCTCAGACGCTCTTCGCTGACCGCGCCGACAATGCGGATGGCCAGGCCGGGGCCGGGGAACGGCTGACGGCCGACAATCACCTCGGGCAGACCGAGTTCACGGCCGACAGCCCGAACTTCGTCCTTGAACAGCGCACGCAGCGGTTCAACCAGCTCAAACTGGAGGTCGTCCGGCAGACCGCCGACGTTGTGGTGGCTCTTGATGTTCGCGGTACCCGATCCCCCACCGGATTCGACAACGTCCGGGTAGAGGGTGCCCTGCACCAGGAACTCGATGTTTTCGCCTTCGCCCTCCCGCGATTCCGCGACGAGTTCAGCGGCAGCCTGTTCGAAGGTGCGGATGAATTCGCGGCCGATGATCTTGCGCTTCTGTTCGGGATCTTCGACACCGTCGAGTTCGCCCAGGAACTTCTGGGAAGCATCGACCGTCACCAGGCGAACACCGGTTGCGGACACGTAGTCCTGTTCGACCTGTTCGCGTTCGTTCTTGCGCAGCAGGCCGTGGTCAACGAAGACGCAGGTGAGCTGGTCGCCGACCGCACGGTGGACAAGAGCTGCAGCAACGGCCGAGTCAACACCGCCGGACAGAGCGCAGATGACCTTCTTGGTGCCGATCTGTTCGCGGATGCGCGCGACCTGTTCGTCGATGATCGAATCGGCTGACCAGTCCGCCTTGAGCCCTGCGACCTTGAACAGGAAGTTCTCGATGGTCTGCTTGCCGTATTCGCTGTGCATGACCTCCGGGTGCCACTGCACACCGGCGAAACAGCGCTCGGTGTCTTCGATCGCAGCGATGGGAGCACCGGCGGTGCTGGCCAGAACCTTGAAGCCTTCGGGTGCGGTTTCAGCGGAGTCGCGGTGAGACATCCAGACGGTCTGTGCGGCAGGCAGACCGGCCAGCAGAGCGCCTTCTTCTGTCACTTCGAGTGCCGTGGAGCCGTATTCGCTGGCACCGGTGCGCGCTACGCGGCCGCCGAGTGCCTGCACCATGGTCTGGAAGCCGTAGCAGATGCCCAGCGTGGGCACGCCGAGGTCGAACACTTCCGGGTCGATCGACAGGGCGTCTTCTGCGTTGACCGATGACGGTCCGCCGGAGAGCACAATGGCGACCGGCTTTTTGGCAGCGAATTCGGCAGCGGTTGCGGTGTGGGCAATGATTTCGGAGAACAGTCCGGCTTCGCGTACACGACGTGCGATCAGCTGCGCGGTCTGCGCACCGAAGTCGACGACGAGGACGGGGCGGGCGTCCGTACCTGTTTCGGGGGTCTGGGTCATGCTTCTATCCTAAGCGTTCGCAGAGGCGATCCTGCCGATGCAGGAGGTGGTCAGGCGGTGGTACTCGCAGTGGTCAAGCGGCTGATTTCGGCGCGACGACAACAGCGTCGTCGAGTTCCTTTTCGCCGCGGCGGTGGATTTTCGCTTCAACAATGAACGACATGACCGGAACAACACCGGCCAGCGCCAAGACGAGGAGGTTCTTCAGCCCCCACTTCATCTGCGAGTTCAGCCAGAAGCACACGATCAGGTAGGCCACGTAGCACCAGCCGTGTGCAATGGCGACGGCCGCGGCTGCGTTGAAGCTGCCGAAGGTCAGTGCTTCTGCCGGGTTGCCGCCCATCATGAGTCCCCAGATGAGGTACTTGAAGATCATCTCAATGGTGAGGATCAGCAGCATGACACCAGTGATGATCGCCATGATCCGGTAGAACCGCAGTGCATTGCGGGCGGACTGCCAGCGGTTGAGGGTGAACACCGCATTGGGGTCGTCCTCGTTGAAGTCCGGGCGGCGGTCCAGGGGGTCACCACCGTGTTGGGGATCGTTGCTCACTGGGAGTCTCCGTTCTTGGGAGTGCGGGGCAGCTTTTCGCCGGCGTCTTTGACGACCACGTATTCAACGGGCGCTTGGTCTTCCCGGCGGAGTGCATTGTATTCGTCGCGCAGCAGGCGGAACCAGATGTACACGGCGAAGACTGCGAACACGATCCATTCGAGCGCGTAGAACGCCGATTGGAGGTCAAAGCCTTCGTCTTGCGGTTCCTGGTAGGGAACATAGGACAGCTGGTCACCGCCGATGCCGACTTCCGGCTTTTCCTGCGGGAAGAGGAACGCGGAGTACGTGTAGACGTCGAAAAGGTTGACTATCTGCGAGGTGGAAACGGACCGGACTACTCCTTCGGGGAGGTCCTTGGTGTCCAGGGGCCCTTCGATGGGGGCTATGCGGGCATCAAGGGTGACATCCTTATCCGAGGCGGTGCTCGCCTTGGCTGTTTCGAGGTCTTCTGTCCAGCCGCGCACCACCGGAATGGCGGTGGGCTTGGAATCGATGTTGCCGGTGTCTGCGGCCTGGGCGTATTCGGGGTCGTCCGGGGCGAACATGGTGACGACCCAATAACCCTTGGTGCGGTTCAGGTAGCGGTCGTCGACGATGATCTGCTGATCCGGCAGGAAGTGCCCGCTGATGGTGACTCGCTGGTCGGCCAGGTAGCCCGGCATGGGCCCCTGGGCTTCCATGATGTCGTTGAAGGGCTTCGCCACCGCGAGTTCGGGGTTGTCGGCCCGCTGACTCTTGGACTGGGCGCGGTCAATCTGCCATGCGGACAGCATGACGAATGCGGTGACCAGCAGCAGGACGAGCGCCAGGAATCCCAGCCATCTGGGTTTCAGGGCAAGACGAAGCACGGAGCCCCTCAGCTTTCGGCGTCGACAACCACGTTGACGCGCTGGAAGGACTTGAGGTCCGTGTAGCCCGTCGTAGCCAGGGCACGGCGGAGGGCCCCGGCGAGGTTGACTTCGCCGACTGCTGAATGGCCCGGCCCGTGGATGAGCTGTTCGAGCGGTGCGACGGTGCCCATGTGCACGCGACGGCCGCGTGGAAGTTCCGGGTGGTGGGCTTCTGCGCCCCAGTGGTAGCCCTGGCCGGGAGCTTCTTCTGCGCGAGACAGTGCCGAACCGAGCATGACGGCGTCCGCGCCCATGGCGAAGGCCTTGACGATCGAACCGGTGGAGCCCAGTCCGCCGTCGGCGATCACGTGGACGTAGCGACCGCCGGATTCGTCCATGTAGTCGCGGCGGGCCGCCTGGACGTCGGCGATAGCGGTGGCCATGGGCACCTGGATGCCGAGCGTGTGGCGGGTGGTGGATGCCGCACCGCCGCCGAAGCCAACCAGAACACCGGCAGCACCGGTGCGCATGAGGTGCAGGGCCGGTGTGTAGGCGCTGACGCCGCCGACGATCACGGGGACGTCGAGTTCGTAGATGAACTGCTTGAGGTTGAGCGGATCGGTGGTGCTGGAGACGTGCTCTGCAGAAACCGTGGTGCCGCGGATGACGAAGAGGTCGACGCCTGCGTCGACAACGGTCTGGTAGAACTCCTGGGTGCGCTGCGGCGTGAGCGCACCGGCAACCGTCACACCGGCTTCGCGTATTTCAGCCAGGCGGGCCGTGATGAGTTCGGCCTTGATGGGTTCGCGGTAGATCTCCTGCATGCGCTCGGTAGCGCGCTGGTCGTCAAGCCCCGCGATTTCGTCAAGCAGCGGCTGGGGGTCTTCGTAGCGGGTCCACAGACCTTCGAGGTCGAGAACGCCGAGCATGCCCAGACGGCCAAGCGCAATGGCTGTTGCCGGGCTGACGACAGAGTCCATGGGAGCAGCCAGATAGGGCAGGTCGAACTGGAACGCGTCGATCTGCCATTGGAGCGAGACATCCCGAGGATCGCGGGTGCGCCGCGAAGGGATAACCGCTACGTCGTCAAGTGAATATGCCCTGCGTCCGCGCTTTCCGCGGCCGATTTCCAACTCTGTGCTCACGCGTCCCAGGGTACCCCAGGGCCCTGACACGACTGCGGGCCGCCATGGTCGAAACCACAGCGGCCCGCACTCTGTCAGCCTTCTGCGAAGGCCAACCCCAAGCGCCATTCACGGTGCCCGCTCCCCCGGTAGGTATCAGACCCAGGCAAGCGGCGCCTCGTGGTTCAAAGCCAGCCCGTCAGGGCATGGGGGTTGTCCAGTCTTCGTAGACGTGGGCGCTGGCCCAGAAGTGCAGTTCGTACAGGCTGGCCTGTTCGAACACGGCCTTCATTTCGGCGCGCAGGGCCGGGGTGGCCTGTTCCATTTCGCGTTCGAGGATCGCAACCGCGCCGCGGGTGGATTCGTCGAATTCGGGGCTGTCGTACATGGTGATCCACGATGCGAAGGGGTGGCCCTCCAGGTTCGATCCGGCCTTCTTCATGAGCACCTTGCCGATGTGGGCGTACACCCAGAAGCACGGCAGGACACCGGCAACACCAACCTGGTAGGGGCGCAGAGCTGCGGTTGCCATGAGGAATGACACATAGCCCAGCGACGTGGGGCTGGCGATGACAGCTTCGGCGTCACGGCCCTCGTCGGAGCCGCGCTCACCGTGGCGCAGACCGCGCGTGCCCGCGGTTTCCTGCCGGATTTCCTTGACCAGCGGGGCGAAGACCTCGTCAGCGAAGACGGCTTCGTGGAGTTCGTTTTCCGCGACAACCGCTTCCGAGGTTGCCCCAGCCCAGAACTGCATGTCGTCGTTGCGGGAGGACTTGCCGGACAGCTGCGCCATGGCACGGCCGTAGCCGTCCAGGTAGACCTCGTCCTGCAGCAGGTAGTGGACGAACACCTTGGGATCGAGGCTGCCGTCTGAGAGCTGTTCGATGAAGGGCAGGGCTTCGATGTCCTTGATGATGGGCTCGACGTGTTCCCAAAGTTCACGGCTGTGGGGGCCGGCGATGAATTCGCTCATTGTGTCTCCTGACAGTCGTTGTGATTTTGTTGTGGTCTCAGCGGGTGATGTCGACGATGTGGTCGACGGGTCCGTGTGCGCCGTCGGGGTTGAGCGCCAGCTGCCAGTCGGCTGCACTGCCGATGGCGCGGGCCAGGTAGTCGAGTGCCGCACCGACGGCGTCGCCCAGCTGCTCCCCTGTCGAGGCGCCGGACGGGTCTTCGCCCGCCTGCGCCAGGGCGTGGCGGCGGTGGGCAACCTCAGCTGCGATGGCCGCCGACAGCGTGCAGCCGGTGCCGTGGGTGTTGGGCGAAAAGACGCGCGGGTGGCTGAATTCGCGCCACGCGATGTCGTCGCCTTCGGCAACCGCGAGGATGTCGGTGACGATGTCCTCTGCCCCGTGGCCGCCCTTGAGCAGCACGGCTTTCGGCCCCATTTTCAGCAGGCGCGCAGCCTGTTCGCGCATCTGTGCGGGGCTGCCGGCTTCGGGTTCGTCGTCGCCCAGCAGGAGTGCTGCTTCCGGCAGGTTGGGGGTGATGATGCCGGCCTGCGGCAGCAGAACCGTGCGCACCGCATCGATGGCGTTTTCTGCCAGCAGTCGGTGCCCGGATGTGGCGACCATGACGGGGTCGACCACAAGGAATCCCAGACGGCCAGCCGCGGCGTAGTCGGCTGTTGTCTGCACGAGTTCGGGTGTGCCGAGCATGCCGGACTTGGTGGCATCAACGTAGATGTCGTCGACAACCGAATCGAACTGGTCGATCACGAAGTCGTGGTCGATTTCGTAGATGCGGCTGACCCCGTGGGTGTTCTGTGCGACGAGGGCGGTGATGATGCTGGCCCCGTAGGCGCCGCGCGCGGTGAAGGTTTTGAGGTCCGCCTGGATTCCCGCACCGCCGGAGGGGTCAGTGCCGGCGATCGTGACGGCGACGGGAGGACGAGGGCCGGTTGCGGTCATGAGTTTTCTCCTGTGTAAGCCGTAAGGATGCTGCGTGCGGCCGCCGCTGGGTCGGGTGCGGTCATGATGGCTGACACGACGCAGATTCCCGCAGCACCCGTGCCGCGCAGGGCTGCCGCGTTGTGGTCTTTGATGCCGCCGATGGCAAAAGCGGGCAGGCCCGCCATTTCGGCGCGTTTCCGGAAACCGTCAGGGCCGATGGCGCTGCGACCGGTTTCTTTGGTCTGGGTTGCGTACACCGGACCGATGCCCAGCAGATCGACTTCCTGACTGCGGGCGCGTTCAAAGTGTTCGGGCTCTTGGGCTGAAACTCCCAGCAGCGGTTCCGCACCGATGCGCTGGCGAACATCGTCTGCTGACATGTCGCCCTGACCCACGTGCACGTGGACTTTCCGGCCTTGCTCCAGCAGGCGGGCGGCGACATCAACGCGGTCATTGACGAAAACGGGGATCTCGGTGTCGATGCCCTGTTCCTCACGGGCCTGCTGAACAGCATCGAGCACGCTCACCGTGAGCTTTTCGAAGCCGGCGTCGTCAATGTGCTTATCGCGCACCTGCACAATGCCCACTCCCCCGGCAATTGCCTGGGCGACGGTGTCGGCGACTGTGCGGCCAACACTTTCGGCCATCGCCGTGTCGGTCACCAGGTAGAGGTCAGTGCTGTATTCGGACAGGCGGCCCAGTGGTGCGCTCATGCGATTCCTCCTGTTGTCCACGTGGTCTGGATCCGGGCTAGGTGTTCAGGTTGGGCAGCGTAGAGGCCGTCGAGGAAGTGCGCGGCAAATGTGCCGGGCCCGCTGGCTTTTTCGTGTGCCACCTGGGCGGCCGAGGTGAAGTGCAGGTGCGCTGTCGCTGCAGCCACGCCGGTGCTTACCTGCTGGCTGAGGTCCTGTGTTTGCGGAGTGTGGGCGGCCGCTGCCGCATAGGCGGCGGTGAGCGCTCCTAGCGAGCACCCCGTGCCGATGACGCTGGGCATATAGGGGCTGCCGCCGCTGATTGTCACGGTGTGCGTGCCGGAATCGTCGGCAAAGACAATGGCGTCGGACTCCCCGGAAACAGCGACGACGATGCCTGACTGGGCGAGGCTTGCGGCTGCCCCGAGGGCGTCGTCAACTGAGTGCGTTGAGTCGGTTCCTCGGGCGCTGCCGGACTGCTGTGCCAGGCCGATGATTTCGGAGGCGTTGCCGCGCACAACGGCCGGGCGGCTGTTCAGTGCGCGCACAATCCGGGAGGTGCGGTGCCCGGAAATCCCAAAGCCCACGGGGTCGAGAACCCACGGTTTACCGGCCTGGTTGAAGGTGTCGATGGCACCGTCGGCTGACAGGTACTGGTGCGATGTTGGGGTGCCGAAGTTGATGAGCAGACCATCTGCAATGCCGGCGAAATCAGCAGCATCAGCTTCGTGGTCGATCATGGCGGGACTGGCACCCGCTGCCAAAAGCACATTCGCGGCGAACTGCTGAACAACCGTGTTCACAATGCAGTGCACTAAAGGCGTGCGCTGACGCAGAGACTCAAGCAGCGTGCCCGCATAGTCTTTGAGTTCCATGACATCCCTTCGCTGGTCCTAACCACACAGGTTCAACGGGTTAATCTCAGCCGCTGTATAACGGCACCCCGTGTCACTTCGCTCACCCTAACACCCACCACTGACACAAGCGCATGACGCAGAGCCACGGCACAATCCCGCTCCGCCGCAGACCGGTCCGCAGAGCAGCCGAGCAGACCAGAAAAGGCGCGCTCCACCTCGTGAGAAAGGGTCTGTGAGAAAAACCCAGAAAAACAGCTGTGCGCCCGGCCAGAGGCTCGGGCGCACAGCAGATATTCACAGCAGCAGCCGGTCAGGCTGCGGCGGATCAGTGGTAGTTGGGGGCTTCCTGGGTGATCTGAATGTCGTGCGGGTGGCTTTCCTTCAGACCCGCGGTGGTCAGGCGCACAAACTGGCCCTTGTCCTTCAGTTCCGGAATCGAGCGGGCACCCACGTAGAACATGGTCTGGCGCAGGCCGCCGGTCAGCTGGTAGGCGACCTGGCGCAGCGGACCGCGGTAGGCCACGCGCCCCTCAATGCCTTCCGGCACGAGGTCGGTGTCAGTGGCGACATCAGCCTGGAAGTAGCGGTCCTTCGAGTATGACTTGCCCTTGCGCGGCGCCATTGCGCCCAGCGAACCCATACCGCGGTAGGCCTTGTACTGTTTGCCGTTGACCAGGATGAGTTCGCCGGGGCTTTCCTCACAGCCTGCCAGCAGCGAACCGAGCATGACCGAATCAGCGCCGGCAACAAGAGCCTTGCCGATGTCACCCGAGTACTGCAGACCACCATCGCCGATCACGGGCACTCCGGCTTCGCGGGCGGCCTGGTACGCCAGGTTGATGGCGGTGACCTGCGGAACGCCCACACCGGCGACAACGCGCGTGGTGCAGATGGAGCCTGGGCCCACACCCACCTTGATGGCGTCAGCGCCGGCGTCGATGAGTGCCTGAGCGCCCGCGCGGGTGGCCACGTTGCCGCCGATGACCTGCACGTTCTTGAACGCCGGGTCTTTCTTCAGCGACTTGATCATGTCCGTCACACCGCGGGCGTGGCCATTGGCGGTGTCGACCACAAGCACGTCCACACCGGCTTCGGCCAGCAGGCCCGCGCGCTCAAAGGCATCGCCGTAGAAGCCGACCGCAGCACCGACGAGCAGGCGGCCTTCGCCGTCCTTCGACGCGTCGGGGTATTCGTCGCGCTTGACGAAGTCCTTGACCGTGATGAGGCCCTGGATCTTGTTGTTTTCGTCGACCAGCGGGAGCTTTTCGATCTTGTGCTCTGCCAGAAGTTCGTAGGCCTTCTCAGCCGAAACGTCGTGCGGGGCGGTGATGAGCGGCATCTTGGTCATGATTTCGCCGACCGTGGTGGTGGCGAAGTCAGCGCGCGGCACAAAGCGGAGGTCGCGGTTGGTGATGATGCCGACCAGCGTGTCATCGTCATCAACCACCGGCAGGCCGGAAATGCGGTACTGGCCACACATGTAGTCGAGTTCTTCGAGCGACTTTTCGGCGGTGATCGTCACCGGGTCGGTGATCATGCCGGATTCGGAGCGCTTGACGTAGTCGACCTGGGCAGCCTGGTCTTCTTTCGACAGGTTGCGGTGAATGATGCCCAGACCGCCGAAGCGGGCCATGGCGATTGCCATGCGGGATTCCGTCACGGTGTCCATAGCGGCTGAGACCAGCGGAACCGCGATGTCGAGTTCGCGCGTCAGCCGGGTTTTCGTCGAAGCTTCCGACGGGATGACATCGGTGTCGCCCGGCAGCAGCAGGACGTCGTCATAGGTCAAGCCGGTAAGCGAAAACGGATCTTCTGCGTCTTTGAAATGCTGGTGAACCTCTGGCACGAGAACCCTTCCTCCGGTTGGACCGCTGCCGCCTGATGTGCGCGGGACATGTGCTTGACACGTGCCTGCCGTCCGCGGCTTTTTTCTGAACCTATCCTAAGGGGTTCGCGCACGCGTAAGCGGCGCGGGTTGGATGGTCATGTGGGCGGTGCGCTTGGTGCCGCTCACGCGCAGAATCATCCGAAAGTATGACCCCAAGTTCAGCTTTCTGCGCGATGTGCAGAAAGTAGGAACGCGCGAGGCTGAAGGCATGCTGATTCTTGCGATTGTCCTCATTTCACTGGCACTGGTTTTCTACACGATCGGCGTGTGGGCCGAGCGGCTGAAGAAGACCCTCACCTGGCCGCACGTGGCCCTGTTCGGACTGGGTCTGCTATTCGATGCTTCCGGCACCGAGGTCATGCGCCGCATTGCCGCCGCAGGCAATTCGACAATGTCGAACGCCCCCGATGGTTCTCTCGCCCAGATCCTGTCGATCACCATGGCGATCACCGGCCTGATTGCGCTGATCCTCATGGCGGTGCACTTCTTCTGGGCGCTCATTGTGATGATCAAGGGCACCGAACGCGCCAAGGCCATCTTCCACAAGTTCTCCGTGACTGTGTGGGCCATCTGGCTGGTGCCCTACCTGACCGGAATGGTCTCCTCAATGGTCGCGTGAGCGTGCGGCTGACGAGGTACCGGTCCGGCTGACGAGGTACCGGTCCGGCTTACGAGGCGCCGCTCACCACGCCGTTCTCACCGAGCCAGCCCCGTGGGCACGCTGAGTGGGAAGTTCGACTGGAACTCCCGCGCTTTCCCGCTGAGCGGATCAAGAAACCGAAGCCCGTCTGCCACCAGCTGCAGCGGATCGGAAAAGTCATACGGGTCCGGCGCCCAGTCGGCCGGGTAAACGGGATCACCCACCATCGGCACACCCAGTCCATTCAGATGGACGCGCAGCTGATGGGTTTTTCCGGTGACCGGTTCTAAGGCGAACTCGCCGATTGAGGTGAGCTCCGCCTCGTGATTTGGGAGTGAGGCTTCCGGCCCTACGACCGGTGCCGAATCCGGCGGGAGCCGGCGGGCAACTCGGCCGCGAACACCCTCGAACCGCAAACGGGTTTCGGTGTTGGGCGCACCGGAAATTTCGACCACTTGGCGGTCGCCTTTGGTTTTGTGCAGGCGGGTGCGGCGGACGGCCGGCAGCGCATCGGGGTCGAAATCGTCCGGCAGCCAGGCCAGCGCCCGGTAGGTTTTGTGCACGCGGCGGTTTTGGAAGAGGACCTGGTAGGCGCCTCGGGTTTCTGGCCGGCGGGAGAACAGCAGCAGCCCGGCGGTCACGCGGTCCAGCCGGTGGACGGCCACAAGGTCGGGTTCATTCAGTTCTATGCGCAGGCGGGTCACCGCGGATTGGCGGACAAAACGGCCGTTGGGGGTCGAAGCGAGGAAGTGCGGTTTGTCGACCACCACGATGTCGCGGTCTTCATAGAGCACGGTGAGGTCGAACGGGACGGGATCTTCGTGCGGGACCGGACGGTGGAAGAAGTAGAAGCCGCCGGGCATGACGGGGTCGTCCGGGCCTGCGGGGCGGCCGGTTTCGTCGGTCAGGCAGCCGCCGTTCGGGTGCTCGGTGAGCCAGGCGCGGTCCTGGGGCGAATGGTCGGGGAACTCCTGGGCCAGCCAGGCCTCGACCGTTTCTGGGACTGGAAGGTGGGCTTTTGCCGAGGTCTGCTTCCCACCGGGAGCGCGCAGGCGGGTTGCGCTGATCCCCTCACGAGGCGGAAGAGGACTTCGCATCGCAACCTCCTGGGGGCTCGGGGCGGGTTTGGCAGTGGGCACCTCCCCCATTCATACCCTTACCGGGCGGATATGAGAAAAGGGGGCGCGAAGTCGGCGTATTCACGATAAAGTCGACCGGGCCGGGATTTTATCGACAGGAGAAGCTGTGAAGCTCACCACCATGCTGCAGAACGTTGTTTCCGACCACGGGGACCGCATCGCGCTGGTCACTCCGTCAGAGCGTGTGACTTACGCGCAGCTGGACGATAGGGCACGGCGGGCGGCTGCTGTGCTTGCCGCGCATCAGGTGTTTCCCGGCGACCGCATTGGCGTGATGACGCTCAACAGCGCTTCGGCTGTCTACACGCTGTTCGGCGCGTGGTACGTGGGCGCTATCCCCGTTCCTTTGGATCCGAAGATGGATTCGGATGACCTCGAAGCGGTCATCAGCCACGCGGGCATTGAGGTTGCGCTTGTTTCCGCAGAACTGTGGAAGGCCGCCAAACGCGTTGACCTGGGCATTGAGTGGATTGTGTCCGATGCCGGGCGCGGTGGCGCTGGTCGTGGTGGCCGTGGGGATGGCCGTGGCGGTTCGGTGTTTGAAACTGCAGTTGATGCTGTCGACCCGTACACGGAAGCTGAATACGAAGACGCTGCGACCGCACTCATTCAGTACATCGATCTTGTTGATGGGATTCCACGGGGTGCTGTTTTCACCCACGCTGGTTTGGCCGAGGCGCAGCCTGCTGTTGCGAAGGCTATGGGGATTGACGGCTATGACGTTGTGCAGACCGCCTCACCCCTGTGGAATCCCGCGGTTCTGCACACCTCGATTCTGACGCCTCTGTCCTTGGGGGCTGCGGTCGTGCTGTCGGCTGATCCGCAGCCTGGCTCTGCGGCTTCGCTCGTGCAGAAAGCCGGTTCGACGGTTGTCACCGGCACCGAGGCCGCACTTCTTGCTTCTCTTCCCGGCGCGACGTCTGCTGGTTTTGCTCCGGGTGACATTGAGCGGATTTTTGTGCTCGGCAATGTGTCGTCACCGCGGGTGGGTGCTGAGATTGCGCGCGCCTACAGGGCTAAGCACTTCTTCGGCTTGTACTCCCCCGGTGCTGCCGCCGGTGTTGGTCTGCTGGTCACAGCCCAGGACATTGTGAAGGCTCCTGGGTCTGTGGGCTCTCCTGAGCAGGGCACCGGCATTGATGTCCGAGTTGCCGACGGTACCGGCACCGCCATGGGCGGGGTCGCTCCTGACGAGGTGCCGGGCCGGGATTCGGCTGGTTCTGCTGGTGCCGGTTCAGCTGATGGTGAGGGTGCGCGTGGTGAACTGCAGCTGCGCGGTCCAGGCCTGCTGAAGAACTTTTGGCGCAATCCGATTGCGACCGCCGATTCACATGACGGCGAATGGCTGCGCACCGGAGTTGCTGCCCGCGTTGACGCCGAAGGCCGGATTCACCTGGTCTGAGTGGCCGTCTTGCTGGGCTGCAGTCTTGCCTAGCTGGAGCCTGGTTCGTCAGCTGGGTTGCTGCAGCAGCCAGTCGAAGTCTTCCCGCATTTCCTTTTCCAGCCCGTGCGCTAGGGATTGAGCGAACGGCACGGTGAAGTGACCGTTGTCGTAGCTGGTCAGGATGTTACCGACCACCGCATCGCAGTTCTCCTTGCTGGGATCATCTATGGCGGGGCAGATGTATTCCTTCATGTCCAGGGAATAGGCACCCTCAGGAAGGTCTGTCTGCGGGTCTTCGTCGAGCCATTTCTTTTCGATGCCGCATTCCTGTGGTGCGCCGCCACCGGATATGCACCGAGGAATGTTCAGGTTGTCGTCTTTCGGTGCGGCTCGCATGAGCATCAGCTTCGCGCCGGTCTCGGTGATCTGCTCCCACCAGTCGGGGGCTCGGTCCAGGATGTACTCTTCATCCTCCTGTTCGTCCGTGCGGGAGCCCGATGTGACTACAAGGTCAACGTCGTTGTCATCGAGCCATTCGATGAGGTTTTCGTTGTACTTGCCGCACATTGAGTCTGGGGATGGTTCACCGCCCAAGGGGCAGCCGCCTTTGTCCAGTACGAGGACTTCCCAACCGTACTTCTTGGCGAGACTCTTGAATGTCGTCTCCCAATGGCCAGCGAAGGACCCACCGGCCAGAGCAATTGTTGCTGTCGGCTGCAACGGAGCTTCCTCATCCTCACAGACCAGAACTTCGTCAGTGCCCGGGTCATCACCCCACCGCTGTTCGCAGCCCTGCTGGAAGTAGGGCGCCACGAAGGCTCCAGCATCTTCAGGTGCCGGGAAAACATCTGCTTCGGGCAGCTCACGGTTGTCCTCCCAAAACGCAATGTCAGCACCGGGGTATGTATCCGAATCGAGGTCGTCGTATGCAGAGTGAGCTTCAACGTTCGAGTTCGTTTGGGTCAGCGGGGTGATGACAAGTGCGCCCACCAGCATTGCCGCAGCACCCGCGGAGATCATCGTCTTGTTGCGTTTGAACACTCCGCCGATGCGGGATGTTGATCGCGGGGCCAAGCGCTGTTCAACACCCCGGTAGGTCAGTGCAGCCAGAACGATTGCGATGACGCAGACGACCGCGGCTCCCCTGATGCCGGCGGCAGGCTGGTCTTTGATGTTCAGGTAGAAGATGAGCACCGGCCAGTGCCACAGGTAGATGCCATAGGACCGGTCGGCAAACCACCGCACGGGGGCTGATGTGAGGAACCTCGAGGACGAGAACCTTTCTGCCGGGGTGCCGCTGAGGTCACCCGCGATCATCACGAGCAGCCACCCCACCAGCGGCCACAGCGCCCACGGGCCGGGGAACACCTGTCCGCCATCGAAGACAAAGCCGGTGGCCGCGATCATGACAAGACCAATCCACCCGGCAACAAACCTCCACCTGGTGTTCAGCTGGATGCGGTCAAGAACAAGAGCCACAAGCCCGCCGAAGGCAAACTCCCACAGGCGGGTCCACGTCGACAGATACGCTTCGTCTTGCGCGTAGTGCCCCTGGATGATGGCCCACAGCAGTGAGGCGACCAGTACGCCGGTGAGTGCTAGGGCGATTGTCTTCACTAAACGCATGCGCCGGGTGGCACCTGCAATGATCGCCACGAGGGCAAAGAAAATTGGGAGTCCTACATAGAACTGTCCCTGTACGGACAGGGACCAGAAGTGCTGGTACAGCGAGGTCTGTGGGCCCGCTGCACCATAAGCCAGCTGTGAGCGGATGAGCTCAAAGTTCTCGACGTATAGAAGCGACGCGCGCGCTTCCGCGAATATCTGCCGGTGGTCGGTCTTCGGCAGGATGAAATACGAGGCAACAACAACCGTCACACCGATAACCAGAGCGGCGGGAACGAAGATTCGTCTGAACAGACGACCGAAGTATTTTGTCAGGTTGATCCGGCCGGTGCTGTTCAGCTCCCGCAGGAGCATGCCAACGAAGAGAAAGCCGGTGATCGCCAGAAAGATGTCGATGCCGCCGGAGATTCGCCCATGACCGAACAGGTGGAAGAGCACAACGCCCAGCAGAGCAAGCCCGCGGACACCGTGAAGTTCAGGACGGAACCTGCGTTCGGGGACACTCAGCATTGACGATACTCGCACCGGCGTATTCACAGCAGCGAACTTTCATCTCTACTCGACGTCTACAGCATGTCTCGGCTTACTCGATTTTGGTAAAGGCTGAACACCAATTCAATTACTCTGCCGGCTGCGAGTTGCAGACAAGTGAACTAACAGTTGCCACCTGGGATGCGTTGGGCTGGAAGCCGAGATCCACCTCGTTCTTCTTTCGAGCTCCCCCTGCCATTGGCACAAAAACTCCCGTTAGCAACAGAAACTCCCGTT
>NZ_KV786007.1:0-66405 GCF_001806795.1 Brevibacterium sp. HMSC22B09
CTGCTAACGGGAGTTTCTGTTGCTAACGGGTGGGGCGACCCCAAAAACCTGCACGCAACTCGGCTTAAAAACGACGAAGGGCGGATGGAGAGTCTCCATCCGCCCTTCGTTCACTGAGCTCAAACCGAAGTTCGAGCCTCAGCTAGACGATCAGTCTTCTTCGTCTTCTTCCTGCTTCTCGACAACCAGCGATTCGGTGGTGAGAACCAGTGCTGCGATCGATGCTGCGTTGCGCAGTGCCGAACGGGTGACCTTGACCGGGTCGATCACGCCCTTGCCGATGAGGTCGCCGTATTCGCCGGTTGCGGCGTTGTAGCCCTGGCCGAGTTCGAGTTCTTCGACCTTGGACACAACGACGAAGCCGTCCTGTCCGGCGTTTTCGGCAATCCAGCGAAGCGGCTGACGCACAGCGCGGCGCACGATGTCAGCACCGGTGGCTGCGTCACCTTCGAGGCCGAGGTTTTCGGCTGCAGCGGATGCGTGCACGAGTGCGGTACCGCCACCAGCGACGATGCCTTCTTCGATGGCTGCACGGGTAGCAGCGACAGCGTCTTCGACGCGGTGCTTTCGTTCCTTGAGCTCAACCTCGGTGGCTGCGCCGACCTTGATGACGGCAACGCCGCCGGCCAGCTTAGCCAGGCGCTCCTGTAGCTTTTCGCGGTCCCATTCGGAGTCGGTCTTTTCGACCTCAGCGCGAATCTGGGCGACGCGACCGGCAACAGCTTCGTCTGCTCCGCCGCCGTTGACGACCGTGGTGTTGTCCTTGGTCACGGTGACGGTACGTGCGGTGCCGAGCTGTTCCAGCGTGGCCTGTTCGAGCTTCATGCCCATGTCCGGGGTGATGACTTCGCCGCCGGTGAGGACTGCGAGGTCTTCCAGGATTGCCTTGCGGCGGTCGCCGAAACCGGGAGCCTTGACGGCGGCAACGTTGAGGATGCCGCGCATCTTGTTGACAACCAGCGTCGACAGAGCTTCGCCTTCGACGTCTTCGGCGATGATCAGCAGCGGCTTGGATGCCTGCTGAACCTTTTCGAGCACCGGCAGGAGGTCCTGGATGTTCGAGATCTTGCCCTGGTTGATGAGGATGTAGGGGTCCTCAAGCACTGCTTCCTGACGGTCTGCATCAGTGATGAAGTACGGCGACAGGTAGCCCTTGTCGAACTGCATGCCCTCGGTGAATTCGAGTTCAACCGCGGAGGCCTGGGATTCGTCAATGGTGATGACGCCGTCCTTACCGACCTTGTCGAAGGCGTCGGCGATGAGCTCGCCGATTTCTTCGGACTGTGCCGACAGTGCTGCGACGTGTGCGATTTCCTTGGAACCGGAAACGTCGCGAGCGATTTCGAGCAGGCGGGCCTCAACGGCTTCGACTGCTGCTTCGATGCCGGCCTTGAGCTGGCCGGGGGCTGCACCGGCGGCAACGTTGCGCAGGCCTTCGGACACGAGTGCCTGTGCGAGAACGGTTGCGGTGGTGGTGCCGTCACCTGCGACGTCGTTGGTCTTGGTGGCGACTTCCTTGGCCAGCTGAGCGCCGAGGTTTTCGTAGGAGTCGTTGAGTTCGACTTCGCGGGCGATGGTCACACCGTCGTTGGTGATGGTGGGTGCGCCCCACGCCTTGTCGAGGACGACGTTGCGGCCCTTTGGTCCCAGCGTCACCTTGACGGTGTCGGCCAGAACGTTGACGCCCTTTTCGAGTGCCTTGCGGGCTTCGTCGTCGAACAGAAGGGTCTTAGCCATGGTTCACTTCTCTTTCTGTAAGCCGTTGCCTGTACGGCAAGCGCCGCCCGTCAGGCGGCGGTTGCTGTGGGTGCGGAAGTGATCAGGCGATGACTGCGAGGACATCGCGAGCCGAGAGCACCAGGTACTCTGCGCCTGCGTACTTGACTTCGGTGCCGCCGTACTTGGAGTAGATGACCTTGTCGCCGACTTCGACGTCGACGGGCACGCGGGTACCGTTTTCGGCAACGCGGCCGGGTCCGACTGCGACGACTTCGCCTTCCTGCGGCTTTTCCTTGGCGGTGTCCGGGATGACGAGGCCGGAGGCAGTGGTCTGTTCGGCTTCGACCTGGCGGACGACGATCCGGTCTTCAAGCGGCTTGATGTTCACCGACATGGAGGAAACTCCTTCGATCAGTTGTATGAAGGTTGCTGTGTTCAACTTGAGCGGAGGGGACAGCTGGGGCGCTGTCTTCTGACCATGCGCCGCCTGCTTTGGTCTGTTTCCTGCCGTCGTCGCGGGTGCCGGCTGGAACGGTCCTTGACGAGTGCGGTGTGCTGAGGTTTTCGGCTGAGCCCTGTGCTCAGCTCATTGTTCAGCGATTAGCACTCGCACCACTCAGGTGCTAATTCCGACTGTAGTCTGCGCTTGGCACTCGGTCAAGCGGAGTGCTAACCAGGCACATCTGGCTGCCTGGCGGTCACTCCAGGCAAACAGCGGATGCTCGTCAGTTCAGGCCCACTCCCCGATTGCCCGCAGCGCGTTGGCGGTGGTGATGTTCGCAATGTGCTCTTCAGATACTCCGCGAACTTCGGCCAGCTTGCGCGCGTTGAGTGCAGCGAGATACGGCCCGCCGGGCTTGCCGCGGTGTGGGTGGGGTGTGAGGAACGGTGCGTCGGTTTCAGTCAGCAGGAGTTCGTCCGGTACGACCGCCGCGGCTTCGCGCAGCCCGGCAGCGTTTTTGAACGTGATGTTGCCGGCAAAGGACATGAAGTATCCGCGGCGAGCGCATTCTTCGGCCATGTCAACATCCCCGGAGAAACAGTGGAGGATGGTGACGTCTGGCGCACCGACTTCGGCCAGGGTGTCGAGGACATCCTGGTGTGCTTCACGGTCGTGAATCTGCAGGGCGAGGCCGCGGCGCTTGGCGATTTCGATGTGCGCGCGGAAGGATTCCTTCTGCGCGTCCATGTCGGCGCTGTCGGATGCGTCGGTGCGGAAGTAGTCGAGCCCGGTTTCACCGACAACCCGCACGCGTTCGCGGCCTGCGAGTTCGTCGATTTCCGCCAGGGCATCGTCCAGCTGTCCTGCGCGGGCAAGCGTGGGCGCTTCGTTGGGGTGCAGAGCGACTCCACCCAGCAGCCAGGGCCTTCCAGCTTCGGCTTCGGAGGCCACGATGTCGGCCGTCCAGCGGGCGGCCGGCAGGTTGCATCCGATCTGGACTACTCGTTCGATGCCGGCCGCCATGGCGGATTCGTAGAAGAACGACAGCGGCGGGAACTGTTCGTCTTCGCCGGGCACGACGTCTTCTGCGATGACTTCGCCGGCCTTCAGCGGCAGGCGCACGCCGGTGCAGATGTCCAGGTGGGTGTGGGAGTCAACACCGGGCGCTGCCAATTGTTCGGGTACGTCCGGGTACTCTCCCGCTGCGCGTGAGGCCACGCTTATCAGTCCTCCGGTTCGACGTATTTGGGGAACACGGGTTCGGGTTTGGGAAGCTCAGTGCCGCCTGCCAGGCGTTCGTCCAGAGCAGCGAAGCTGCGCGGGTCGCTGGCTTCGATGTTGTGTGCACCCGCTTCAGCCTTACCGGCTTCCACACCCAGAAGGTCAAGGACCTTGGATGCGGATTCGGGCATGATCGGCTGGACCAGGATGGTTACGCGGCGCAGAACTTCAAGCGTTGTGTAGAGCACAACCGCCATGCGGCGTTCGTCGGTTTTGCGCAGCTTCCACGGTTCTTGTGCCGAGAAGTAGCGGTTGGCGGCTTCAAGAACTCGCCACAGGGCGCCCACGTAGCGGTGCAGTTCCTGCAGGTCGACTTCCGATCGTGCCTTGTCGAGCAGTGCGGCAGCGGCTTCCAGGAGTTCACGGTCGTCGTCGGTGAATTCGTCGTCGGAAACGTCCGGCACAATACCGCCGAGGTTCTTCGCGACCATGGACAACGAGCGCTGTGCAAGGTTGCCGTACTCGTTGGCGAGGTCTGCGTTCTTGCGCGAAATGATGCCTTCGGCGGAGTACGAACCGTCCTGGCCGTAGGAGATTTCCCGCAGCACAAAGTAGCGCAGGGTGTCCAGGCCGAAGCTGTCGATGAGGTCGTAGGGGTCGACCACGTTGCCGATCGACTTGGACATCTTTTCGCCCTTGTTGAACAGGAAGCCGTGCGCGTGAACGCGCTTGGGCAGTTCAACACCTGCACTCATAAGGAATGCCGGCCAGTAGACCGCGTGGAAGCGCAGGATGTCCTTGCCGATGATGTGCACGTCGGCGGGCCAGAATTCGCGGAACGATTCGGATTCGGCGTCCGGGTAGCTCACGCCGGTCAAGTAGTTGGTCAGCGCGTCAACCCACACGTACATGACGTGCTTGTCATCGCCTGGAACCGGCACACCCCAGTCGAAGGTGGTGCGCGAAATCGAAAGGTCCTGCAGTCCCTGCGACACGAACCCGATGACTTCGTTGCGGCGGCTGTCCGGGCCTACGTATTCGGGGTGCTCTTCGTAGAGCTTGAGCAGTTTGTCCTGGTAGGCCGACAGACGGAAGAAGTAGGACTCTTCTTCTGTCCATTCGACTTCCGTGCCGGTGCTGATGGCCACGCGGGTGCCGTCTTCGCGCACCGTGGTTTCGTCGTCTGCGTAGTACGCTTCGTCCCGCACGGAGTACCAGCCGGCGTACTTGTCCAGGTAGATGTCGCCGGCATCGACCATTTTCTGCCAGATGAACTGGCTGGCCTTGATGTGGTCTTCGTCCGTGGTGCGGATGAATCGGTCGTAGCTGCTGTTGAGGTCGTCGTGAAGCTTCTTGAACTTCGCAGCGTTGAGGTCGGCGAGTTCGCGGGTGCTGATGCCCTCTTTCTGAGCTGTCTGCTGCATTTTCAGACCGTGTTCATCAGTGCCGGTCATGAAGAATGTGTTTTCGCCGTCCAGGCGCTTGAACCGCGCGATCGTGTCCGCTGCGATGTATTCGTATGCGTGGCCGATGTGCGGCTGGCCGTTGGGGTAGGCGATCGCCGTGGTCATGTAGAAGCTCATGTGGCACAGTCTACGGCCGGACACTGACATGACGAGGTGCCGCCCACCATCCGAACCGGCACCTGACTTTCACTGGGGTCAGGCTCCGGCCCCGGGTCACTCCCTGTGCAGGTACGCCTCGTAGACTTCGCGGGTCTTCAGCCCCGCGGTTTTGGCGACCTGTGCTGCTGCGTCCTTGCCGCGCATGCCCTGGGTGACGAGTTCAGACACCCTCTCCAGCACATCCTCCGGCTCTACACCCGGACCATCGGTGCCGGAAACGACCAGGGCGATTTCACCTCGTACGCCGTCGGCAATGTCGAGCAGCACATCCGCGGCGCGACCGCGGATGACCTCTTCGTGCAGTTTGGTGAGTTCTCGGCACAGTGCGATTCTGCGGTCGTGGCCGAACACCTCGACGATCGCTTCGACCGACTGGACGATTCTGTGCGGGGCTTCGTAGAAGACCATGGTGCGCTCTTCGCGTTCCAGCGATTGCAGCAGGGCGCGGCGTTTGCCGGATTTGCGCGGCAGGAAGCCTTCGAAGGTGAAGCGGTCGGTGGGCAGGCCCGACAGCGCCAGCGCGGTTGTCACAGCGGTGGGGCCGGGTGCGCTGGTCACGGGCAGTCCGCGATCGGATACGGCTTTGACCACGTGGTAGCCGGGGTCGGAAACACCGGGCATGCCGGCATCGGTGAGCAGCACGACGCGCATTCCGGACTCGACGGCGTCGGCGATTCTTTCGGCGCGGGACTGTTCGTTGTGGTCGAACAGGCTCATGATTTTGGCTGTGTGCTGGACTTCGAGCCGTTCGGCTAAATCGAGAAATCGGCGGGTGTCTTCAGCCGCAATGAGATCGGCGGCGGCGATTTCTTCGCGCATGCGCGGCGATGCGTCCCCGAGGTTGCCCAACGGCGTCCCCACGAGCACGAGGGCAGCGCGGTCTGAGCTGTCAGTCACGGTCGTGTCCTTTTGTTCTGGAAGTGCCGAGGTGTTGGGGAGGTGCCGAGGTACCCGCCGGTCAGCGGCCCAAGCGCGGTTCGGCGCGGGGCAGGTTCCGAAAGCTGGGGGTCAGGATCCTGCGAAGGCACCGAAGCCGATGAGAACGCCGAAGAGCGCGAGGAAGCCCAGCATGAGCAGCACAAAGATTGCAGTGCCCAGGTAGCCGCAGATCAGTCCGCCGATGGCCAGGCCTCGACCCTGTTCGCCCGTCTTCTTGATCTGGGAAAGCGAAATGTGTCCCAGCACGATGCCGACCAGCATGCCCAGGAACAGCGGGCTGAAAGCCCAGCCGAGAACGAATCCGACAAGAGAACTGACCAGCGATCCGATTGCCATGCCGTTGGTGCCCGGTTGCTGGTAGTACCCAGTCGGCTGTCCGTAGGGCTGGCCGTACGCCTGCACGTACTGCTGGCCATAGGGCTGTGCGTAGGCCTGATCCCGGTAGCCGTAGGCCTGCTGCCCGTATGCCTGGCCTTGGTAGCCGCTGTTGTCAGGCTGTGAATACGGCTGAAGACTGCTCTGCGGCTGTTCCTCAGGCGGCTGGGGAATATACGAGCTGGACACTGCGGCTCCTCGAAGATCGGGGTGCGTACGCGCCCAGTGTAGCCCCGCCGCCCCCAGCGCTGTCAGTTCAGCTGTGTCGGTGCCTCCATCTAAACTGGCGCCGTGAGTTCATTGGCATCGGGTACGCGCAGCAGCGCCGGAGCACAGCGCATCCGGCTAACCGGGCTGCGCGCTTGCGTGCCGCAGAACCCTGCGCTCACCTCCGTGTGGGGCTGGGTGTGGCCGCTGCTGATCGCCGCTGTCGGCGGATTTCTGCGCATGCTGCGCTTGGACCATCCGCGCGAACTCGTTTTTGACGAAACCTATTACGTCAAGGACGCCTACTCGATTGCCCATCACGGGGTCGAACTCAAATGGGCTGAGGACGCCAACGGCAAGTTCGCCGCCGGCGATTTCTCGGCGCTGACCGATGACCCTTCGTATGTTGTCCATCCGCCGCTGGGCAAATGGATGCTCGGGGTCGGTCAGCTGCTTTTCGGCGACGGCACCAATCCTTTTGGCTGGCGCTTTACGGCAGCGCTCATCGGCACCATCAGCATTGTGATCATCGCCCGCATTGCCATCCGCATGTTCGGTTCGGTGTGGCTGGGTGCAGCGGCCGCCCTGCTGTTGGCGGCTGACGGGCAGCATTTCGTCCATTCGCGCACGGGCCTGCTAGACATTTTCGTCATGTTCTTTGTGCTCATCGCGTTCTTGCTGCTGCTCATTGACCGCGACGACGCCCGCAAGAAGATCCTGCAGCGCACAGGTCCTAGTGTCGACAAGCAGCACACGGGCTCCAAACCGTGGTTCATGCCGGCTTCTTTCGGCCCATCGCTGGGTCTTCGTCCGTGGCGACTGGCCGGCGGCATTGCCTTAGGTCTTGCCTGCGGCGTCAAATGGAACGGCCTGTACGCGCTGGCTGTTTTCGGCATCATGATTGTTCTGTGGGATGTCGCCAACCGTCGCGCAGCAGGCATTCGCCGCCCGTGGCTTGCGGCACTCGGCAAAGACTCCGTGCCTGCGTTCATGTCCCTCGTTCCGGTGGCCGGCATCGTGTACCTGCTGTCCTGGATCGGGTGGATCCTCAGCCCCAAGGGCTGGGACCGCAGCTGGGCCGCCGACAACAGCGGCTGGTGGGATTTCCTGCCTGACTGGTTGGTCAGCCTCGCGCACTACCACTACACGGCCTACAACTTTCACGTCGGACTCAACAAACCTCACACCTACATGTCCAACCCGTGGGGCTGGCCTGTGCAGTGGCGCCCCACCAGCTTCTACTACCGTTCCTACGGTCTTGGTGAACACGGCTGCACGGTTGAGAAGTGCTCGGCTGCGATTCTCTCCGTGGGCAACCCCGTGGTGTGGGGCTTGGGCACCGTGGCTCTCGTCGTTGTTCTGCTGGCCTGGGTGCTGCGCCGCGACTGGCGGGCCGGCGCGATCCTCGCCGGGCTTGCCGCAGTGTGGCTGCCGTGGTTCAACTACCAGCACCGAACAATCTTCACCTTCTACACCATCGTCATGGTGCCGTTCATTGTTCTTGCACTCGTCTACGCGCTCGGCATTGTGTGGGGAACAGCCACCGGCAGCACATCAGCACGGTCATTGCGGGCCCGCCGCCTGGCCGTCGCTGTGGTCCTCGCGGCAGCGGTCCTCGTATTCGCCTTCTACTACCCCATCTGGACGGGCACCACGTTCCCCTACGATTCGTGGCGCATGCGCATGCTCAACCCCACCTGGATCTGACCGAACCCCACGCCCAGCACCAGCAGAACTGCGCAGCACAGCCACACCTCGGCAGCCTGCCCACCCAGGAACCTCCTCCGATTTCGGAGGAAGGTTAACCGGAATCTATCTGTCGCGTAGCTTCAATTTAAGGTTCCGTTCGCAAGGGGATACCGATAATGGCCCCCTATGACCATTTCAGCCAACACTCCCCCGTCCCCCGCCGCAGATAACGCAGCCAGCGAAAAATCCGCATCGGCGGTGGCAATCATTCCGGCCCGTGGTGGTTCCAAGGGCATCCCGCTGAAGAACCTGCAGAAGATCGGTGGGCGCTCCCTGTTGGCGCGAGCCATCGAAGCAGCTCAGCGAAGCACTGAAATCGACACTGTCGTCGTTTCCACTGACCACCAGGGCATTGCCGAAGAAGCACGCGCTCACGGGGCCGAAGTTGTTATGCGTCCCGACGACATCAGCGGCGACACCGCTTCGAGCGAATCCGCTCTGCTGTACACGCTCGCGCAGCTCAGCCGCACCCACCGCCCCTTCGACATCACGGTGTTCATTCAGTGCACCTCGCCTTTCATCAACCCGCAGGACCTCGACGAAGCCACGGCAGCTGTCGCAGCTGGTCGTCACGACGTTGTGTTCTCGGCCGCTGTTGATCATTCGTTCCTGTGGAAGCTCAGCCCGGACAACACTGCCGAGGCCGTCGGCCACAGCGCGGAGTTCCGCCCCCGCCGTCAGGACCGCGAACCGCACTTCTCTGAAACCGGCGCGTTCTACGTCATGCGCACTGCCGGCTTCCAGGAATCGGGGCACCGCTTCTTCGGTTCGATCGGCATTCAGGAAGTCCCGGAAGATGACGCCCGCGAAATCGATTCACTGTCCGACCTCACGCTGCTTCGCGCACTGGCTGATCAGCGTCAGCAGGACACTTCACAGCTGAGCGAACTCGACATCGACGCTGTTGTCACGGACTTCGACGGTGTGCACACGGATGACCGCGTGTTCGTAGCCGAAGATGGCACGGAGTCGGTGCCGGTCCACCGCGGCGACGGCATGGGTGTGTCTCGCCTGGTCAAGGCTGGTGTGCCGTTCCTCATTCTGTCGAAGGAACGCAACCCGGTGGTCACCCGCCGCGCAGAGAAGCTGCGGGTAGAAGTTGCTCAGGGCATCGACAACAAAGCCCACGTGATTGCCGGCTGGATGGCTTCACACGGCCTGGATCCAGCCCGGGTTGCCTATGTCGGCAATGACATCAACGACCTTGAAGCCTTCAGCGAGGTCGGCTGGCCGATTGCGGTTGCCGATGCTCACCCGGCTGTTCTTGCCGCCGCACGTCACGTGCTGGCATCAGAAGGCGGCCGAGGTGCCGTCCGCGAGGTCTGCGACCTCGTCCATGTGCCCACCCGCCATTCGGCAGGTGTCCAGGAATCCCAGCCATCCACCACCCTCTGAGCCAAAAACCTCCCACCCGAAAGGATTGACATGACTGCTGTCCCCTACTCCAGCACCAGCGAAGGCAAGACCATCACCCCCGTTGCCATCGGCGAACACAAGGTCGGACCGGGCAACCCCACCTACCTGATCGGCGAAATCGGCATCAACCACAACGGTGATGTTGAACTGGCCAAGCAGCTCATGGACGTTTCCAAGGTTGCCGGCGCACAGGCTGTGAAGTTCCAGAAGCGCAACCCCGAAGTTGCTGTTCCGGAGCACCAGAAGTCAAAACCGCGCTCCACCCCGTGGGGCGAAATGACCTACCTGGAATACAAGTACCGCGTTGAGTTCGAAGACGAGCAGTACACCGAAATCGACCGCTACGCCAAGGAACTGGGCCTGCAGTGGTTTGCCAGCCCGTGGGACGTTGACTCAGTGAACTTCCTCGAAAGGTTCGACGCTGTCACCCACAAGGTTGCTTCGGCGTCCATCACCGATGTCAAGCTGCTTGAGGCTCTGCGCGACACCGGCAAGCCGCTCATCATGTCCACCGGCATGTCGACTCTCGAGCAGATTGACCGCGCCGTGGAGATCCTCGGCACCGACAACCTGGTTCTTATGCACGCCACCTCGACCTACCCTCTGCCGGCGGAAGAAGTGAACCTGCTGGCCATCCCGGCTCTGCGCGAACGCTACGGCGTTCCGGTCGGGTACTCCGGCCACGAACTGGGCACCACCATCACCACCGCGGCAGTCGCCCTGGGTGCTGTGACCGTTGAACGTCACATCACACTGGATTCGACCATGTGGGGTTCGGACCAGTCGGCCTCCATGGAACCTGCTGAGTTCATTTCGCTCGGACGCCAGATCCGCGAAATCGAAACCGCCCTCGGTGACGGCAACAAACGCGTCATGCCGGGCGAAGAACCCAAGATCGCTTCGCTGCGCGTTCACAGCTGACGCTCGTAACTGCCAATCACCCAGCTGACGAGGCGCCGCTTGCCGGACGCTTGCTCGTTCGCCTGCCGGCGCCTCGCCTGCTTGTGCCCGCCCTCCGCTACGTGAAAGTACCCGTGTGAGTACGCCTCTGCTATCGCTCATCATCCCGGCCAAGGACTGCGCCGAATACCTGCCAACACTTTTTGAATCGCTGCTGTTCCAAGGCACGGAACCCGGCGGAAACTTCGATCTCAGCGCACTGCAGATCATCTTCATCAATGACGGCGGAACCGACAACACGCCCGAGGTCCTCAATGAGTACGGTTCGCGCTTTGCCGATTTCACGGTCCTGACCAACCCCGAAGCCACCGGCTTGGCGAACGGTCGGAACCAGGGATTGGAAGAAGCACGCGGCCGCTATATTCAATTCCTTGACGGCGATGATTGGCTCTCCCCTGGGCTGCTCACAACGCTTACTGCTGCAATCGATGGCTTGGGTGTTGATTTTGTCCGCACGGACCATACGACGGTCCTGGGCAATAAGCGCGAGATCCGCAGGGCGCCCATGGCACTGCGCAATCGCGCCCTCAATCCGCGGGTAGGGATTCTGCCGTCCCACAAGTCAACAATGGTCGACTACCCCTACGCATGGGCGGGAATCTTTGACGGGAAGCTGCGCGAAACAGGAATGCTGCACTTCCCCAAGGACTTCATGACTGCAGAAGACCGCAGCTGGATCTGGAATCTGCATCTCAATGCAGAGTCATTCGCTGTAGTCAGCCATCCAGGTGTGTGTTACCGCCGCGGACTGTCCAGTTCGCTCACACAGATTTTCGATGAGCGCCAGCTCATGTTCCTCGATGCTTTCGAGCTCATCTTCGATCTCATTGATAACGACCGCGAACGCGAACTGCTATACCCCAAAGCCGCACGCAACTGGCTCGCTTTGCTGCACCACCACCACAAGCGATTCATTGACCTGGCGGCGCATGCCGAAGCCATGCATATCCTCGGCCTGAATGACAGTCAAGCTTCGGGGCGCGAAGCTGATCCCAGTGCTGGACGCCATTCTCAACAGTTCGAGGATGCCGTTTCATTGGCAATCCAACGCATCGAAGCCCAAAAAGCCGAGCAAATACCTCCCGCTCAACACATCCCCCACTCGCTCATCGAACAGCTACGCAACCGCGGACAGCAGGTGTCTGCACGAATTCCACGCACTGTGCTCTTGGCCGAAGTTGCTGACAGTACCACCGAACGCCGAAGCCACGTGGATTGGTTTTTGCCCAGTGAAGTCGATGTGACTGGAAAGGCACCGAAATGAAACAGCTCTTCTTCACATCGACATTTTCGCAAATCGTCACCCTCGCCGCCGGTATTGATGCAGGCGCGTATGACACAGCCCATCTTCCAGCGCTTGCCGCAGTGCCCATCGGAGCGGATTTGGGCAGCTTGAGTGAACTCTCGGCGCAGGACCGGGCCGTGGAGAAATCAGACCCCGTGAGCGAACGGATTCTTGTGGTGTCGAATCACTCCTACGCCCCGGAGCTCAGCACCCCCGTGCACATGACGCCAGATGCGCGTCCGCTCCTGAGTCGCTTCGATCGAGTCATCGATTTCAATGCCACACTCCACCCCGTTCTGCCCTCAGTGTGGAACCCGCAGCAGGCTGAACTTCCCGCGTGGGAACGCGTGCTGCGCACAATGTGGGACCTCGGAGAAGAAGAGCTCGAACTCATCGTTGAATCTCCGCAGGTCAACCCAGCAAAGGCAATCGGCCGCGTATTCTCTACCGCGCTTCAACGCGTTCACGCCGATGGCCTTATGAGTTACGGGCCCACCCGCAATTCGCTGCTTCTCACCAACGGACAGCGAATGACATCGCTGCATTACCTGCCGTACGTCGAAGGGGTCGTTCCCCGGCTACTGAGCGAATTCGATGCAGTCCCAGTCCCGTTGGATGTCACGTATTTCCGTGGGGTCGTTGATGAACTCGTGGAGGCTGCTAAGAGTCCACTCGAAGCTGAGCTCGGCGCGCTGCGCGGCCAGCCGACCGCACTCGTCGTGGGCCAGTACTTGGCGCAGCTGGGGCTTATTACGGATGACGATGAAGCTGGACTCCACCAGCAGATGGTGCGCGAGGCCGCATCACGAGGCGCCCGCCACGTGGTCTTCAAACCTCACCCCGCTGCACCCCCGGCCGCGCTTGAACCTTTGCGCCGTGCAGCGCAGGAAATTGGAGTTGGTTTTTCGGTTTTTGCCCGCCCTATCATTGCTGAAGCCGTCATCAGCTTCCTCCAACCGACAGTGGTCGTGGGCTGTTTTTCGACAACGCTCGCCGTTGCACGAACCGTCTATTCCATTCCCGCAGTCGCAGTCGGCACATCACAAGTTCTGCAGGCCATTACGCCGTTTGAGAATTCCAATCGTGTGCCGGCAGTCTTGTGCGATGTTCTCATGACCGGCGATCCCACCCCATTGACCTCTGCTCAGCAAACGCATATTCAACAACTCATCGATTCGGTCGCATATGCGGCACGGCCAAACATCGTGCCGCATCTGCGGCCGACAGCCGAAAGGTTTCTTGAGACCGCTCAACACACTGCAGATCTTGGCTACTTCCGCCGGCGGCGGCTCACAAAGCTTGGCTTGCCTGGAGCACTGCCCAAGAAACCCAAGGTGGCTAAGCTGCAGCCAGGCGGTCTGCGCATTGAACAGCGTCTGCCACGTCCACTGCGGCGTCCTTACCGGATGGTGCGACGCCGCTTGCGCTCGGCTATGAAGAACCGCCGCTGACCACGTGTGTTCCCGTGTGCGCTTCCCGCAATAGCGAGCACACATGCCAAGCTCACGGCGACGGCTGGCCAGTACGTGTAGCGGAAGTGAAAGGCCGGAATCACCGGAATGTAGGCAAGCATGTAGACCAGTGCTGATGTAGAAAGCGCAATGATTTCTCTGCCAAATTGCGGCCGGAAAACGATAGCCGCAAGGCACATCAATGTGCTCAGGGCAAGCCAAAACCATGCTTTGAATACAGCAGTTGGTTCAGCGGCGAACACTACCCCACGGACAGTTTCACTTACAGGATTAGGCGTAAACGGCATTCCAATTTCAGCGCCTCGACCATGTTCTCGCAAGGTTACCAATTGAGTGGTCGTCAAATACCTAGAATAATTTTCCAGCCGGTAGTCAAACCAGCGAAACGGATGGGTGAGCACGTGCTGTTTCCACAGCTGTTTGAGTTCACCAGCGTGCTCTACTGGCTGATAGGCCTCTCCATCAAGTCCGCGACCCCAGCAGCGCCAATAGGCATCAGAAATCCACCCAATGTCCAAACAATGGCGGCGCGCAGTATCCAAGCGGGTAATGAGCTCTGGTGACGCTCCACTCTTGTGCAGCTCTTCACTGGGAACAGAGAACATGACGTCATCCAGAATGATCTGGTCGATCTGGTGCGTTTGTTCAATGGTGTGGGTTGATTCCACCCACAGATTCATGCCGACCCCGGCACAGCCAACCGCTGCCACTACAGCAAAGCTCCGGACTGCAAACCTGCCCGCACTGCCAGCAGCAGTGCGCAGTCGCCGTGCAACTGACGAACCCGTCATATGCAGCCGTCCCAGCACCGCCTGCCGGGGACTCCAAACAGCGGCAGCATAAAGAACCACCGGCACAACGGCTGCCACGGCGTTCTTGCGCACAAGAACCGCAAATGCAATTGAAATGACAGCCAGCACCATGAGTCCAATGGGCGCCACGTTAACTCGGCCTTGCCGCTTGCGGCACTCTGCAGCGAGGAACACCGCCCCGCAGCCAAAAACAAGTGCTGCGGCCATCGTAGTGTCCTTCCACAAAAGGACCAGCTGCGACAGCGTCCACGGCGTGACAAGCACTGCCAGGGGAAGGCACGCTAGCCCTGGGCGGTCGGTACGGAGCAGAATCGTCCAGCAGAGAAGCCAGATTCCCGTGGCCATGAGCAAAACATTGATGCTCAGCAATACGTCCATGGTTCCCATGAGCTGAGCCAGTGCACCCCACAGCGCACTCATAATGGGCGGGTGCCAGTCCGACATGGGAGTCTGTCCAGTTGCCTGGTTGGCTTGTTCGTAGATGTCGTTTTCAATTTGGCCCGGAGCAATGAAGATCCGCATGGCAATCGCCCACAGAAAAGCGCCGCCGGCCAAGTACCACACGCTCGGCCGGTTGAAAGATTCCGCGCGAACCGTCAAAGCTCCAACTTCTTAGCGATGGAAGGTGCAAGCGTCCACATGTACGTACCTGTAACGTGGTTGTGATCCCGGTACACCAAGGTTGAACCTACTATCGCTGGACAGACGCCATGTGGTTCTTCTGTGCAGAACATTGACGTAGTGCCCACGAATTTCACGTCTGCGTTTTGAGCTGCCGTGCGCATCACGCGATTCGCACCGGTATTTTCCGAACTGTCAGCCCGAGGAATATCGCACGCTTCCAGGTCATCAGTGTGCCGCGCCAAGCAGTCGGGCACATTGCCCGGAGGCACGGGATTGTCCTGCAGCGCATACACCGTGGCGCCGGTCTTCTTCAGCTGCTTGAACATCTTGGAGTATCCGGTGACGCCGGGGCGTTTCTCTCCATCCATGCGCTCAAAGCCAACCTTGGCGTAACCGGCCACGACTATTTTTTGCGGCCGGAGATCTTTGAGCCGCTCAAGTGTCTCTTTGTTGGCTTGCTTGCACTTAATTGTGCCGTCGGCTTCCAAGGAACGCTCGCCCAGGGAGAACGGACACGAGTTGTGAAGGTAAACGACAACCCTCCAATCAGTGCCTTCGACAGCCTTTTTCAAGGCAGGTGTCCACTGCGAAGCGTGAGAATCACCAACGACAGCCAGTGTCTTCTTGCCGTCGGGATTGGCAATGACACACTGAGGTGTTGTTAAGGAATCAGCCGGCGCTGGCGTCTGGTCACAGTCATATTCTGGTTCGTCGTTGAGGGCGTCGGTGATACTTGGAACGGTCACGCCTTCTTGACCCACAAATCGCGTGAAATCGTGCCGGCCCAATGAATTGTGGCCGAGCTCGTCGGCATGCTTATGCAGCAGGGTTTCCACCGCCACTTTTTGCTGATGCTGATCAACGGCAAAGGCCAACTGCGGCAGGACGGCTACAGCGGCTGCAGTCACCATGGATACGCCTGCGGTGAGAATTGTTTTCCACTGAAAATCTGTCCAGTGCCGCCACCGGCGCACGGGGTTTTCAACAAAGAAATAACTGCCAGCAGCAAAAAGAAGCGCCAGCACGAAAAGAGCTGAGCCCGCAAACAATCCGGGATGGCGCCCCTTTGCTGCCACGAAAAACGTGATGAGGGGGAAATGCCACAAGTACAGCGAATACGACAGGTTGCCCACCAGCTGAACTGGCTGCAGATCAACCACGCGGTGCAGCGACAAAGGCCCCGAGGTACGGCCCGCCGCAATAACCGCCATCGTTCCGAGAACTGGCAGAAGAGCTGCAACGCCAGGAAACGGCGGTTGAGCACCCGTGTAGAAAATACAAGCCACACCAATTGCCACAAGGCCACCCAATGCAAGCACGCTACGCACAGTGCGGAACCGCTCGGTATCCACCATGACAAGCGCGAGCAATCCCCCGGCACCAAGCTCCCACACGCGCGACTGGGTGACAAAGTAGGCCTCTGGTTCGCCCGCGAGGGTGATGGTTGCCGAATAGACAAAAGACGCCGCAACAACCAACCCGAACACCATCGCGAGGAGAACGCGGAAGCGGCGGTGAGCGGCGCCTCGGCTACCCCAACGGAACGCGATCCTACCAGCACCGAGGGCTAACAGCGGCCAGAAGAGATAAAACTGTTCTTCAATGGACAGCGACCAGAAGTGCTGAAACGGCGAATCCGCGGAATCTTGGGTCAGATAGTCCACGGACTTAAAGGCGAGCGCCCAGTTCTGTACGTAGAGCGCAGAAGCCATACCCTGCACGGCGGCCGCCGTGAGCTGCGTAACGGGCAGCAGGAACACAGAAGCAATAGCCGTGAGCACGATCGTCAGGGTTGCCGCCGGCAAAATGCGTTTGGCCCGGTTAACCCAGAACTTCAGGAGGGACAACCGCTCCGTGCGCTCCACCTCGCGAATCATGTGCCCGGTAATAAGGAAGCCGGAAATGACAAAGAACACGTCCACGCCCACAAAGCCACCGGGCAACCAGGATGGGTTGAGGTGATAAATGACTACCGTCAGAACCGCGATAGCACGCAGCAGCTGAATTTCAGGGCGGAAAGTCCGCGGCTTGCCCCGCTTTGAGGGAACAGCGGGCGGGGCAGAACGGACGGGGTCGAGAACGGCAGACATCGAGTGGAGCCTGCCAGCCGAAGAAAAACCAGCAGGAACTTAAAAGTAAACGCTCGGTGTCATGAGCCGGGTGCAGAAGGGCGCGACTATGGGTGCCGCGTCAGGCGGCGAGCAGCTCAGAGCTTAAGCGCTCGCTTAGTCCGGGTATCGAGTGTTTCTGCGTTGCTAGCGGTGGTGTGGTTTTTCCCGGTATACAACAACCGAACCAATAACTGCCGGACACTGAGCGATCTCCGAACAGAAATAGGGAGTGGGGTCCCAATAGCGCAAATTGAGCTCCTGCGCGGCGTTCTGCAGTGCCTGCTGCAATCCATTGCGCAGCGGCTTCTTGCGCGTGAAGTCACACTCAGCAGGGTTGTTTTCGCTCCGTACCAAGCAGTCAGCCATATTCTGTGGCGGCAATGGGGTGTCGCCAAAGACCGTTAAGTCAATGCCGGCGTCCTTGAGCGGTTTGAGTGAATCGTGTCGAGTTTGATGGAGGGTAACGAAACCCGGAAGGACCCGCCATCATGGCAGCACCACGCAAGTACCCCGCCGAGTTCAAAGAACGAGCGATGCGCATGGCGATCGACGCGCGGAAAGATCCCGAGGCGCGCACCGGTGCTTACAAGCGCGTCGGTGAGCAGCGCGGTGTCCATCCCGAGGCGCTGCGCACCAGGGTGAAGCAGGCGTCGGCTTTCTTCGCGGCGGAGCTCGACTGCCCCTCCCGATGAGTGAGCGCGTCCGGTTCGTCGCGGAGCATCGCGGCAAGCACGGGGTTCGCCGATCTGCCGAATTCTGGAGGAAACGCCTGCGCAGGTCGCCCCGTCGACGTTCTATGCGGCCGTGTCCAGGCCGCCGTCGGCGAGGGAGATTCGTAACGAGCAGCTGTTGGTGCTGATCCGGAAGGAACATGCGGAGCTGCGTCGTCAGGGCGAGAGGGCCGCGGAGCCGACGGTCCGCCGCCTCATGAGCGACGCTGGTGGGAGGGGATCTCGCTCTCGACGCGCTGCGGATGGGTATCTGGCGTCGTCAGCATGCCGGCGACGGCCACACCGGCCTGATCCATCACAGTGACAGGGGTGGTCCGTATCGAGCGATCCGTTATGCGGAGCGCCTCGACGAATGCGACGCGGTCGCTTCCGTCGACTCCAAGGGCGATAGCTACGACAACGCGATGGCTGAGGCGCTGAACTCGCTCGATAAGGCCGAGCTGATCCGCAACCGCGGCCCTTGGACGGGTATCAACGACGTCGAGACCGCGACGGCGGACTACATCGACTGGTTCAACAATCGTCGCCTGCACGGCGAGATCGGGCACGTCCCACCCGCCGAGTTTGAAACGGCTTACCGCGCTACCCAGCGCGGGCTTTCACTGCCCCACCCCAACCGGAGCCGGGTGTTCACTTCTCGTCCGTATCAATCCTGAGTGCCTTGACCACATAGTCGGACATGGTTTCCGAATACGATGCCGAAATATGGTCCTGGTCGCGGTACACAACCACCGAACCGACGACGGCGGGGCATGTTGTGGACTGTCCGCAGAAATAGGGCGTGGGATCCCAACGGCGAATGTCGAGGTCCTCCGCAGCCTTTTTCAGTGCGAGGTCAGCACCGTCTGGTTTGGGGTCTTCGCGCTTGAAGTTGCACTCTGCCGGATCGGCTTCGTTCAGGCCCATGCAGTCGGCCATGTTGAATGGAGGAACAGGAGTGTCGCCGAACGCTACGACGTCGATGCCAGCGTCCTTCAGCGGTGTGAGCGTTTCGATGTACCCGTCATAGCCGACCACATCAGATTCGGCGAGTCCCTGCTCCCGCGCTGCATCCACGTCATAGTCGTCAACGTCCAGATTGGCGATGAGCACCTTGTCAGGTTTTTCGTCCACAAGGTGTTTGACGAGCTTCTTCACCGGCTCGACGCAGTTGAGCCCTTCGTTCTTGTAATTGCGCGGGGTGGCGTTGAGCCCGCAGGCGTTTTTCGCATACACCTGCAGTTTCCAGTCTGTTCCTTCGAGTGCTTTTTCCAGTCCCGGCACCCACTGGGCCGCGTGGGAGTCCCCCACGACAGCCAGTTCCTTTGATCCCTCCGGGTTGAGCACAGTGCAACCGCGGATGGTGTCCGATTCCTTTTTATTCGGATACGGGTGGCACTTTTCGGGGAACTTCGGACGGTCCTCAATGAGGTCGACCGCTTTGGGGAAGTAGTCCTTCTGTCCTTCCGCGTGCATGGGCAGGTCAAGCGACTCCAGCGGATCGCTGATTGCCCGAGCACCGAACAGCGGTTCACCGTCTTCAGGTTTCTGCGTGGCCTGATCGTCTGCAACAGTGTCGTACTTTTCCTGTGCTTCGGGCACCCGTTCGTATTCACGGTTGACTGCCCACTGCGGAACAAGCGCCACCGCCGCGGCAACGACCATGGACACTGCTGCGGCTTCGACCGTCAACCACCTGCGCTTCTTGAACATTTCGTTACGGCGCAGCGGCTCTTCGACAAAGTTGAAGCTCAGGTAGGCCAGAGCCAGTGCGAAGACCAGCAGACCCGTACCTTCGATCGTGTTGGCGTGACGTTCGAACTGCGCGGTGAAGAACACCACCAGCGGGAAGTGCCACAGGTACAGCGAGTACGACCAGTTGCCGATCTTCTGCACGGCTTTCAGATCAACAATCGGGGTGAGCGACCCCAATCCCTGCGTGCGGCCGGCGGCAATGACAGCCATCGTGCCCAGAACCGGCAGAAGCGCAGAGACACCTGGGAATGCAGGTGTCGTGCCGGTGTAGAAAATGCAGGCCACAAGAATTGCGGCAATACCGGTAAGCGCCATCGCCGTGCGCAGGCGCGGGAACCGCTCCGTGTCCACCATGACAACGGCCAGCAGACCACCGGCGCCGAGCTCCCAAATGCGGGACTGTGTGACGAAGTACGCCGTGGGGTCCCCCGATCCCACCAGCACTGCCGACCACACGAACGACACCAGGATGATGATGGCAAAGAGCACGCCGACAACCACCCGAAACGTCCTGTGGAACTGCTGTTCGGGCGACACGTGGTGAGCACCCCCAGTGCCGATCTTGCGCAGGGCACCGGGGACGGCGCCTCGGGAGTGGCGGGCGACAGTCCGGCCCGCAATCCATACGGCGAGAATCACCGCCAGCGGCCACATGATGTAGAACTGCTCTTCGATTGAGAGCGACCAGAAGTGCTGGAACGGTGACGGCGAATTCTGCGCACCCAGATAGTCAACAGAGTTGATGGCCAGCGCCCAGTTCTGCACGTAGAACGCCGAAGACAGCCCTTCGATTGCCGCTTGGGACAGTGAGCTGCGCGGCAGGAAGTACAGGGAGGCCAGGGCGGTGACCACAATGGCGACGGTCGCGGCCGGAAGGATGCGGCGGGCACGGTTGGCCCAGAACGTCAGAAGGTTGACCGTTTGGGTGCGTTCGGCTTCGCGCAGCATGTGCGCCGTGATGAGGAACCCGGAGATGACGAAGAAAACGTCAACGCCCACGAATCCGCCCGGCAGGAAATCCGGGTTGATGTGGTAGATGACCACGGTGACGACGGCCAGTGCGCGCAGCATCTGGATTTCCGGTCGAAACCTACGGTGCATGGGCTCCTCGTTCGTTTGGCGGCCTGTGGGCGGTCAATTGGCTGTCTGTGTGATTCGCACTCTAAGACTAATAAGAGTCGGCGGCGGAATCGTGCGCGACTGGCTGGATGTCCTTTTCAGTGCGGCTCTGCTTGGCGACGCGGTTCTTCTTTTCGGCGCGGAGCCTGCGGGTGTGTCTGCGGGATGCGGCGATCAGCAGCCAGCCGAACATCGCTCCGGCAAACGGCCAGTAGCTGTAGCGGTACAGGTCTGCCGGTGCTGTGGGGAAATACGTCAGAACGTACAGAATGATCGAGGTGAACACGGCGCACGCTCCCAGGGACCGGGTGCGGGTGCGCAGGCTGACGACGACACCGGCAATGCAGGCGGTGAACGCCGTTATCCCTAAAAACATGAACGGCATGTAGCCGTAGGCTGCAGCGTAGACGTAGCCGGAGTGGATGTCCCGGGCTTTCGGGTGGGTGGGCGGCAGGTCCACCTGGTCTCCCCGGACGGCTGAGGATGCCACGGACGAGGTGCTGGTCAGGAACCGCCACGTTGTTTTAGCTCGGTATTCGGCGTAGTCACCCAGGTGGTGTGGAACAGTTGCCTTCCACAGGGCGACCACCGCGTCGGGGTCCTCAACTTCTGTGTACGCTCCGTTGACGCCCAGGCCGTAACAGTTCCAGTAGGCGTCCCAGATGATTTCGCGGCCTTCTTGTTCTTCGCGCTTTTTGCACGTTTCGCGGGCGAACATGATGCGGTCTTTTTCTGCCTGCGGAGCATCCGCGCTGCGGATCGCCTCTTCGGGCATGCCGAAGACGATGTCATCGATGAACACCTGGGTGAACTGCGAGTTCTGCGTGGCGCCGGTGGCGGCGGCGAGTGCTTTGTCTGCTGCGAGCACAGTTCCGCCGACAACGCCGGTGGCGATGATCGAAATGGCGCCGACTTTGGCCAGTTCGCCGCGGACGCGGCTGCCGCGGGCCCGCAGGAACCACAGAACGAACACCGCAACAATGGGCAGCACTGCAACGGCGGAGTTTTTGCGCACGAGTGCCGCGTACACCAAGCTGCCGAACGCCACCGCGGCCCACACCCAGCGGCCCTTTGGCTGGAGCAGCACCAGGAACATCATGAGAACAGCCAAGTACAGGGCGAGCGCCAGCTGCACGTCTTTGTAGAACACACCCAGGATGTTGATCATGTTCGGCATGAACAGCATGAACAGGCCCAGGGCTGCAACCCAGGTGCGCCGTGAGATCTTCAGCAGCACGTAGCTGGTGAGCAGTGCGCACACCCAGCCGAAGAACACCTGTGCGCACAGCAGTGCCGTGACGGTGCCAAAGACCTTTGTCAGCTGGTGCCACGTCCAGGTCATCGAGACCGGCTGCCAGTCGTTGTACGGGACTTCGCCGCGAATCTGCCGCACCTGGAAAACCCCGTCGGGGCTGATTCCACCGGGGTACATGGCAAAGATGATGAGGCCGGCAAGCACCGTGCCGATGGCTGCGAGCACGCCCATGACCCGGCGGTGCTCCGCGCTCAGAGGAGCACGTTCAGACACGGCGGGCAAAGGGGGAGCGTGGGGTTGGGCAGCGGTTTTGGGCACAGGAGAACTGTACGGGCTGATCCTGCAAAACCAGTGAACTCCCGGGCGTCTGCCCGTGTGAGAGCTATCTCATCGCACCCGGCGTCGTCCCTGGCGTTCGGCCCACAGAACGAGCCAGCCGAGTATTGCGGCCAGCCACGGCCAGAAAACGTACCGGTAGTCATTAGCTGGTGCGGTGGGCACGTAGGTCATGAGGTACAGAACGGCAGAACTGAAGATGGCCAGCCCGGCGAGCGAACGGCGTTTCTTCTTCGCACCCACAGCGATTCCGGCGGCTGACATTCCCAGTGCCGTTGCACCCAAGTAGAGCCACGGGAAAGTGGCAACGCCGAAGTCGACAACGTAGATGCGCAGGGATGAGCGAAGTGCCTGCGACTGTGCGGGGTAGTCGAAGTTGCGGTCGCGAACGAACTCGAGTTTCGAGGTGAAGAGGAATTTCGTGGTGGTCTGCGCCCGGTATGCGACATAGCTGTCCAAGTGCTGCGGCACCGTCTGCTTCCAAATGCTGGTGACGGCTTCCGGGTCTTCGATTTCTGTGTAGGCGCCTTCCGCTCCCTTGCCGTAGCAGGCCCAGTATCCGTCCCAGATGATCTCCGGCCTGCCGTCTTCATGGCGCACGCGATTCTTATTGCCGCACGCGGCTTTTGCTTGGGCCAGCCGCGTCTTCTCCGCCGCGGAGGCGTCTGCGTCGTCAATGGCCGCCTGCGGCACAGCAAAGATGAGGTCGTCGAGCATCACCTGGGTGTACTGCGAGTTCTCGGTCGGCTTGAGCGCAGCTTTCAAACCGGTGTCAACGCCCATGAGCACCGCGCCGAAGCCGACAACGGCCGCGACCGCGGCAATCAGTTTGCGCCGTTTGGACAGCGTGCGCTTTTCTCCCCCGGGCTTCTTGCTCTTGATACGCACCAGCAGCCATACGGCTATGACCGCAATGATCGGCAGGACGGCCACCGCGGAATTCTTCCGCACCAGCCCGGCATAGACCAGGGCTCCGAAAGCCAGCACCGCGAATACCCAGCGAAGCTTGGGCACAACCGGTATCAGCAGCATGAGGATAACCGCGAAGTACAGTGCCAAACCCAGATGGGTGTCTTTCCACACGACTCCGACGAGGTTGACGGTGTTGGGCAGGAAGAGGATGAACAGCCCAGCCAGAGCACTCGAGCCGCGCCGGGACACTTTCAGCAGGTAGTAGGAGGTCAGCACAGCACAGACCCAGGCAGCAGATACCTGCAGGACGAGCATCGAGTTGATGGTCCCAGTGAGGTCAATGAGCCACTGCCACGTCCAGGTCATGGCTATGGGGTGCCAGTCGTTGAGGGGAAGAACCCGCCTAGCCTGCTCCAGCTGAAAAACGGTGTCCTTGGTGAAACCGCCGGGGGCCATCGCGGCATACAGCAGCCAGGCCAGCAGTGCGCCGATGACCGCAGCGGCGGCGAGGATCTGACGGTGGCGGCGGTTGAGGGGCGCCTCAGCGGCGGGGTTACCAGTGCGCGCAGAGGTCAACGACCGCGGCTTTCCACCGCGCTGCGGGCGATGTCCTCCAGGGTGAACTGGGCTTTCCACGCCAGGTCGGCGTTGATGGCCGCGGGGTCGGCAATAAGCTGCGGCGGGTCGCCGGCACGACGATCGGCCATGATGGGCTCGAGGTCTTCGCCGAGTGCCTTCCCAACAGCGTCAATGACTTCGAGGACAGAAGCGCCAGTGCCCGTGCCGACGTTGAACGATGTTCCGCGGATGTTGCCGCCCTTGAGGTAGTCGAGGGCGGAAATGTGGGCTTCTGCGAGGTCAGCAACGTGGATGTAGTCGCGGATGCATGTGCCGTCGGGGGTGCTGTAGTCGTCACCGAAGACAACCGGCTGCTGGCCCTGGTCATAACGGTTGAGAACAATCGGAATGAGATTCATAACCGCGGTGTCGGCAAGTTCCGGCCATCCGGTACCCGCCACGTTGAAGTAGCGAAGCTTCACAGCAGACAGGCGGCCGGCGGCCATTTGGGCGTCAATGAGCCATTCGCCGATCAGCTTGGTGTGGCCGTAGGGGTTGATGGGGTGGCAGTCAGTTGTTTCGCGCACCATGTCGACATCGGGCATACCGTAGACCGCGGCCGATGACGAGAACACGAGCGTTTCAATGCGGGCGTCTTCCATGGCCTGCAGCAGGTTGGTGAGTCCTCCCACGTTCTGCTGGTAGTACCACAGCGGGCGTTCGACGGACTCGCCTACCTGCTTCTTCGCGGCAAAGTGGATGACGGAGTCAACACGGTGTTCGGCAAACACTCCGCGCAACACCTCAGGTGCCTCTGGTGAGGCCAGATCGACTTCGACAATCGGAAGTCCGTCAACGCGCGAACGCACACCGTTGGACATGTCGTCAACGATGACCACGTCATCGCCGCGCTGCTGCAGCAGTCGTACTACGTGCGAACCGATGTAGCCGGCACCGCCGGTCACCATCACTGCCATGTGTTTACCTTCCGGTCATCTGTTTGATTCACGCTGGGCCCATAGTCTCACAGCGCACCCCGGCCTTCTCACAGTCTTCGCCGGGCCGCACACCTAGGAGGATACTGCGTGGCAGGAACGTACATTCTGGCTGAATCACCTCTGCAGCTGCTGTCAGGGCTGGAAGCTCTGCACGCTGTTCAGCACAGAAATGACGTGGTGGTCTGCATACGCGAAGACAGCCCCTCGCTGGCGGCGTTCGCAGGCAACCTGCCGGCGGGACTGCTGCCGGATGACTGTCTGCTGCATTCGGGTTTCCCCTCCCCCGCTCAGGCCGCGCAGGCTGACCACTTGTTGCTGGGCGATCCTCTCTCCGGCAGGATTCAGCGGCTGTTGGCCGAATGCGCGGTCCGCCCGGGCGGGCTGCCCCACATCACGATTCTTGATGACGGCTTCGCCACGGTCCGCGCGATCCGCCTGATTCTCAGCCCCACACGCCAGGCGCTCGTTCGTGCCCGCGTTAAGCCGACAGTCCGCCGCACCGCCCTGGGCCACGCCGCCGCCGCGGTGCTGCGTAGCGCCATCAAGCTGGGCCGGCTTTCGTGGTTCAGCGCGCTCACTCCCGATGAATCCCTGCCGCAGCGCTTTACAGCAGCCGGCGGGAAACTCATCCGCCATTCCTTTGCACAGGTGCGCACGTGTTTGGAGGCCACGGCCCCTGACACTCCCACCGATCGCGCCGTCATTGTGGGAACGGCCCTTGCCGCAGATGGCCTTATCAACCAGCGGGCGCTCATTGACTGGGCCGCCGAGATCGGCGCACAGCAGCCTGCCCTGTTCTTTGCCCACCGCCGTCAGACGGCTGACGAACTCGCTGTTCTCGATTCCCTGCCCGGCATCACAGTGGTGGAGTCCGGTACGCCGCTGGAATTGCGTTTGGCGCCGTTCCCCGCGCAGACCGCGGTGTATTCACTGCCGTCAACGGCGGTGCAGACTCTGCCTCTGGTCATGGACTCACCCGAAATCCACATCACTGAGATTCCGCGCGCTTGGTGGGAAACCTCCGCTCCGGACTCTCTGCGTCGAGAACTCAACGCACAGTCTGCTCTCTCACCCGGTCGGATGCTCGATTCTCGGGGCACGAGGCGCCACCGGCTTGTCGCTGTCTGTGACAGCGAGTCGTATCTCAAGTGGGCCGCCGCGATGCTCGACGGCTTCGATGACAGTTTTGAGACGGACCTGTGGATTGTCGAATCCCCCATTCAGCCCACCGGTGAGCAGATTGCCAACGCTGTTGCCGGAACCTCGAGGGCCGAAGCCGAAGTTCCCGTGATTCCCGTGTCGCGTTTGGAGGGTGAACTGTCAGCAGTGAGCCCAGACGTGGTGCTGGCGGCGGCCACGGGCCCTGTCGTACAGACGGTGTACTCCACGGCTGCTCGCCTGCCGCGCCGGCCCGGTTTGGTGTCGGGCCTCCCCGGTGTGGGTCTGCCGGCAACCATCAAGGGACAGCGCTACCGCCGCCGCGGCGATGCTTTTATCGCTCATTCTGAACACGAGCGCCACCTGTACCGCAAAGTCAACCGGCGTTTGGGCCTGCCGGTCGATGTGTGGGTGGGGCGCCTGCCCATGCTGAAGTCTGTGGGTGCTCCGCAGCCGCAGTTTGCTGACGGCACTCCGCCGAACCGCATTGTCTTTGCCCCGCAGGCCAAAGTCCCCGAAGAACGCAGTCAGCGCCGCACACTTCTGCTGGAGCTTGCGCGTGCCGGTAAACAGCTCGATGTTCCTGTCATCATCAAGGTCCGCAGCCGTCCGGGTGAACACGAAACCCACCACGAACAGCACACCTACATTGAGATCTTGTCGGAGCTCATTGCCGAAGGGGCTGTTGGGCCCGATGACCTGCAGGTGGAGGTCGGGCCCATGGCTGATTTCCTCACCGACGGCGCAGCACTCGTCACGGTGTCCTCAACCGCGGCGTTGGAATCCCTCGATCGAGGCCTGCGCACTTTCATCATCGGCGACTTCGGTGTCAGCCGAAGCATGCTCAACGAGGTTTTTGCCGGTTCGAACCTCATCGGCAGCTTCGATGATCTTGTTGCAGGCAGGTTCCGTCATCCTGACCCCGAATGGCTTGAGGCAAACTACTTCCAAAAGCCCAGTGAGGAGCTCTCCTCACAGCTGGCGTGCCTTGCTCGCCGCTCGGAAAACTACGAACTCGATGGTCGGAAGACCCGCGATTCTATTCAGTCGTGGCCGACCCTGCGTGCGGAGCTGCGAGCTCACGCACCCAAGCAGGTGGTCAGCGTGTACCGGTCAGGACGCAGACTCGTTAAGAACCTCACGCGTGTCGCGAAAAACCCAGGTGCGGTAGGCGTAGAAGCGGAACGCCATGGCCAGGGCGATGCCGACGATGTTCGTTGAAATGTTGTAGGCGATCGGACCACGTAGGCCGAGAACGTACCAGGTGAAGGCCAGCGGCAGCACGGTGATGATCATGCCGGCCCCGTTGACCAGGACGAACAGCACAAAACCGCGCAGGTTCGAACCTGTTTCCCGATCACCGTAAGTCCACAGTTTGTTGCCCATCCAGGCGACAATGACTGATGCGATGGTCGAAATGATCTTCGCTTTGATCGGACCGTCGTGCAGCAGTGCGGGCATTGCCCACAGGCCGTACACCAGAAGGTTGGACAGCCCAACGTCGACGATGTAGCTGACACCGCCGACGGTCAGGAACTGCAGCGCCTCTTTTATCAGCGAGCTACGCCGGCTCTCATTCATTTCCGGGTGCCGGCAGTTCCAGGTAGTGCAGGCGTGAGGTTTCGCGGCGAGCGCGACGCACGCCGTCCATGATGATTCCCACCGATCCCATGAGGAACGCAAGGATCATGCAGCCGGCTGACAGCAGCGCGGTGGGCAGGCGCGGCACGTAGCCGGTTTGGAAGAACTCCCACACCACGGGAACGCCCAGGGCCAGTGAAATGAGTGCGAACAGCGCTGTCAGTCCGCCGTAGAACAGACGCGGCCTTTCGTGGGCTGTCAGCTGAGTGATGAGCCACAGGATCCTGAAGCCGTCTTTGAACGTGGACAGCTTTGAGAAGCTGCCTTCGGGGCGGTCACGGAAGCCGACGGGGTATTCGGCGTTGGGCAGCCGCAGCGACATGGTGTGCACCGTGAGTTCGGTTTCGATTTCAAAGTGGCGGCTGACCGCGGGGAAGGATTTGACGAATCTGCGCGAGAACACGCGGAATCCGGACAGCATGTCGGTGACGTTGTCGCGGAACATCCAGCTGGTCAGCACGTTGAATGCGCGGTTGCCGCGTTCGTGCCCTGGCCGGTAGGCCGATGAGTCGGCGGGCGTGCGCACGCCGAGCACGTGGTCGTAGTTGCCGTCGATCATGGTCTGCACCATGGCGGGGGCGTCGGCAGCTTCGTAGGTGTCGTCACCGTCGATGATCAGGTAGATGTCCGCGTCGACGTCCGCGAAAGCCCGCCGGATGACATTGCCCTTGCCGGGACGGTTTTCAAAGCGCACGATTGCACCCGCTTCCCGTGCGACTTCGGCTGTGTTGTCGGAGCAGTTGTTGGCGTAGACGTAGATGTCAGCTCCGGGCAGGGCGGCACGCAGGTCAGAGACGACTTTTCCGACCGTCAGTTCTTCGTTGTGGCAGGGGACGATGGCTGCAATGCGGCGCGAGCCGAAGGGGTTGTTCTCTTGCACTCTCAGCTTCACAGATTGGACGGGACTGTACGCACAGCAATGGTAGCCCTCCACAGTGAGGAGCATTGCCGAAAAACGGATTTATTCGGCAGGTGTGACCAACGGGACGATATCGCGGGTGATGTAGGTACCGAGTGTTTTCGAGTATTCGACGGTGATGTGGTTGGAATCGCGGTAGACGGCGCGCGATCCGATGACCGCCGGGCAGGTGCTCTCGGTGCAGAAGGCGTCGAGGGTGTCGGCATAGTCGACCGTGTCTCCTGCGGCTTCTGCTGCAGCCCGCAGCGGCTTATTGGATTTCTCTTCTGCCGCTCCGGGCCTTGGGAAGTCGCACGTGCTGGTGTCGTCACCTGCGGCAGCCACGCAGTCGGCCATGTTCTCCCCGTCTGGGACTTCGGGAGAATCGCCGAGTGCGATGATCTTCGCACCATTCAGCCTGCCCGTCAGCTGTTTGAACACCGCATCGTAGCCGCGCTGCGCAGCTGACTGGCCACCGGCGAAGTCGTCGTAGCGTCGGTTGGTGATGACGACCGCATCGGGTTTCTGCTGTTCAATGCTGCCCAGCATGTCAGGCACAGCCTGCGAGCACACGAAGCCGTTCCGCCGCTCTTCGAAAGTACGCGGTTCGGGGTTGAGCGGGCAGTTTTCGCGTGCGATGACGACAATCTTCCAGCCGTCGCGGCTCAGCGCTTCTTCGAATGCCGGCACCCACTGCACAGCGTGGGAATCCCCTGCCACGACGAGGGTTTTGGTTCCGTTCTTGTCCCCGGTGACACACGGCCGGGTATCTGACGAGGTGCCAAGGGCGGGCACATCTCCGCACCCTGCGAATGTGGGATAGTTTTCGCCGATCGAGCCCAGGCCCGGTTTGAGGGGCTGGTTTTGGTAGCGCGGTTCGTACATAGTGGTCCGCAGGGAACGGAATCCGGGCCCGAATTCCCCAGCCGTGTTGAGTTCTGGTGGGGCAAATACTTGAGCTTCAGCGGCGGCGACCTTCGCCTCGTCCATTTTCACCAGCGCGTGCGGCACGGTACCGATACCGACTGCGGCGGTGACTGCGATGAGCGCCCCGGACAGGGTCAAGGGTGATGAGCGGCGCATGGTCGGTGAGTGCAGGATCGGCTTTTCGAACAGGTAGAAGCTGAATCCTGCAATGAGGATGGAGGCCAGCACGATGATGACGGCTTCGAGCACGGTGGCTTTGCGACCGGCGAGCGCTTCGAAGAACACAATGATCGGGAAGTGCCACAGGTACATGGAGTACGACCAGTCGCCGATTCTCTGTACGGGCCACAGTTCGAAGATCCGCTGTGGGGATCCCCAGCCGGTGGTGTGGCCGGCGGTGATGACGGCGGCGGTTGCAGCGACCGGGACGAGTGCGGTCAGACCGGGGAACGGAATGTCGCCGGAGTACACGAAGGCACACGTGATGATGGTGAGCGAGCCGACCAGAGCCAGCCACTTGCGCGTGCGGGGGAAGCGCACAGGATCGCCCAGGTACACCGCGAGAAGGCCGCCGACTCCCAGTTCCCACACGCGTGACAGCGTGTAGAAGTAGGCGCTGGTGGGGTCCTGCGCGGTGATGTAGACGCTGTAGGCGAACGACCCTCCGACCACTGCGAAGAACAGTACGGTGGCGATCACCCTGACGCGGCGGCGGTGCCGGATGTCGTCGGTGGGGCTGGCCCAGCGGATGCGCTGGGCTATGTGCCATGCGGCGACCACCAGCATGGGCCAGAAGATGTAGAACTGCTCTTCGATCGACAGCGACCAGAAGTGCTGAAACGGTGTGGGGGCGGTATCGGCTGCCAGATAGTCGACGGATTGTTGGGCCAGTGCGTAGTTCTGCACGTAGAAGCCGGAAGCGACAGCCTGCAGGCTCAGGGTGGCAAACTGTGAGCGCGGCAGTATGAAAAGCGACGCGATTGTCACCGTGATGATGGTCAGTGTGGCCGCCGGCAGGATTCGGCGTGCTCGGTTAGCCCAGAAGTCGGCGGCGGAGATTCTGCCGTGTTCGGCTACGCGGCGCAGCAGGCCCGCGGTGATGAGGTAGCCGGATATGACGAAGAAGACATCCACACCGATGAATCCGCCGGGCAGCCAGTCGGGGTTGATGTGGTAGACGACGACTGCGAGCACTGCGATCGTGCGCAGGGCTTGAATTTCGCCGCGATACTTCCTCACCATCGGGCTTATCTTAGTGAACTTCTTCTGTGCGCGATTTCACGACGCTTTATGACGAGCAGAGCGGTATAGGCCGTCATATGGTGTCACAATTTTCTTTGCTGCCTGTGCTGGTACTCCCCGCCTGCTTGGCACAGCGGCTTATCCCCATGGAAAGGAAATTGCCGGGTGATCACTCTGACTGGCCTGACGAAGGAATTCGCGGGCACCACGGCTTTACGCGGCATCGACTTACAGGTTGATGCCGGACTCATTCACGGCATTGTCGGCCGTTCAGGCGCCGGCAAGTCGACCCTCATCCGCTGCCTGACGGGGCTGGAACGCCCGACGTCCGGCACGGTGGAAATCGATGGGGTCGATGTTACTGAGCTGCGCGGAGCCGCTCTGAGGAAGGCCCGCCGCAATATCGGCATGGTGTTCCAGCACGCTGAGCTGCTGTCGGCGAAAACCGCGCTGCAGAACATTGCCCACCCGCTGTTGGTTGCCGGTGTGCCGAAGAAGGAAGCCTTCGCAAAAGCCGAATCGCTGCTGGCGCGTGTGGGCTTGGAGGGCCGCGGCGGCAGCTACCCCGCTCAGCTGTCGGGTGGTCAGCGTCAGCGTGTGGGCATTGCCCGTGCCCTGGCAGTGGACCCGCAGATCCTGCTGTGTGATGAGCCCACCTCGGCCCTTGACTCCACGACGACAGCCCAGATTCTGGGCCTGATCCGCCAGCTGCGTGACGAACTGGGCATTACGGTGCTCATCATCACCCACGAAATGTCGGTGGTGCGTGAAATCTGTGATTCGGTGACTCTGCTGGCTGAGGGCAAGAACATGAAGACGGGCCGTCTGCGCGACATTCTTGCTGATCCGTCGTCGCCGCTGGCGAAGGACCTCATTCCCCTGCCGTCGGCACCACTGCCGAAGGAGGGTGAGGAACGCAGGACTCTGGAAGTCAGCTTGGCGGGAACGTCGGCTGCACAGCTGTTTGCGTTGGCTGAATCTGCTGGCGCCCCGGTTGCCGAGGTGCAGGCGGGAACTCTTGAGACGATCGACGGCCTGGAGGTCGGCAGGCTACGGGTGCGCAGTACCGATGACGCTGCCACTGTGCGCCTGGGCAAGGCTCTGGCGGATGCCGGAATCTACTGCAAGGAGGCACGCTGATGTTTGCTTCTGATGTTGTGCTTGCTGCTGCCGACAAACCAAGGTGGCTGAACAACCCGGCAATCACGAAGGACCTTCTGCCGGCGACGATTGAGACGCTGCAGATGACGGTGTTTTCCACGCTGTTCGCCGTTCTGCTGGGCCTGCCTCTGGGCATTTGGCTGTGGGTGACGGCGAAGGGTTCTCTGGCTCCGCAGCTGACTGTGCACAGGGTTGTCAGTGCGATTGTCGACTTCGGCCGGTCGATTCCGTTCATCATTCTGATGATTGCGATCATCCCGTTCACTCGATTTGTTGTGGGCACGGCTTTGGGTTGGCAGGCGACTGTTGTTCCGCTGGCCATTGGCGCTATTCCGTTTTTTGCCCGTCTGGTTGAGGTTGCGCTGCGCGAGGTTGCCAGCGGCAAGATCGAGGCTGTGCAGATGATGGGTGCTACGAACTTTCAGATCATCCGTCAGGTGCTGATTCCCGAGGCGCTGCCGGGCCTGATTTCAGCTGTCACCGTCACGGCGGTCAACCTGGTGTCGTACACGGCTATGGCCGGTGCTGTTGGCGGTGGTGGTCTGGGCGCTTTGGCTATTTCCTATGGCTACCAGCGCTACCAGGGCGATGTCATGATTGCCTGCATTGTGCTGCTGGTGGCGATTGTCGTCATCATCCAGCGTGTGGGTGACTGGCTGGCTCGCCGGGTCGACCACCGCTGATCTGAGCTTTCTGGCAACTGACGAGGCGGAGGTCCGGTCCCGCGGTAACCCGCGGGAATTCTGAACCTCCGCCTCGTTCGTGTGTGGGGTCAGAACAAGCCGGAGATGACCCCGTCGTCGTCCACGTCGATGGACAGTGCGGCGGGTTTTTTGGGCAGGCCCGGCATGGTCATGATGTCGCCGCAGATGGCGACGATGAAGCCCGCTCCTGCGGACAGGCGCACGTCGCGGACTGTGACGGTGTGGCCGGTGGGTGCGCCCAGCTGGGCGGCGTCGGTGCTGAATGAGTATTGGGTTTTGGCGATGCACACCGGCAGGCTGCCGTAGCCGTCGGCGGTGAACATGTCGAGTTTGCGTTTGACCTTGGCGGGCAGGTTAATGCCGTCGGCACCGTAGATGCGTGTTGCGATTGCTTCGATTTTGTCTTCCAGCGGCTGGTCGAGTTCGTAGGCGAACTTCGGCTGCGGCTGGGTGCTCTCAGCAGCTTCGATGACAGCTTGGGCGAGATCGATCGCACCGGCTCCACCTTTGGCCCAGTGGTCGGCAATGGCGACCGTGGCTATGCCGTCGAGTTCTGTTTTCAGCGCTTCGAGTTCAGCATCGGTGTCGCTTGGGAAGCGGTTGACGGCGACGACGGTGGGGATGCCGTAGACCTCGCGCAGGTTGTCCAGGTGTTTGCGCAGGTTGGGAAGCCCGGCTTTGAGTGCGTCGATGTTTTCGGTTTCGAGGTCGTTTTTGGCCACTCCCCCGTGGTACTTGAGTGCGCGGACGGTGGCGACGACGACTGCCGCGCTGGGGAAGATGGCTGCGGTTCGGCATTTGATGTCGAGGAACTTTTCGGCCCCGAGGTCAGCTCCGAAGCCGGCTTCTGTGATGGCGTACTGGCCGTGGGTCAGCGCTGCTGTGGTGGCGAGAACGCTGTTGCAGCCGTGGGCGATGTTGGCGAAGGGCCCGCCGTGGACGAATGCCGGAGTGTGTTCGATGGACTGCACCAGGTTGGGTGAGAGTGCTTCTGCCAGGAGGGCGGCCATGGAGCCTTGCACGCCGAGGTCGGCGACTGTGACGGGTTCTTTGTCGAAGGTGCGGGCTACGACAATGCGGCCTAGGCGGTCTTTGAGATCTTTGATGGAAGTGGCCAAGCAGAAGACGGCCATGACTTCGCTGGCTACGACGATGTCGAAGGCGTCTTCGCGGGGCATGCCGCCGGTGAAACCGCCCAGGCCGATGGCGATTTGGCGCAGGGCGCGGTCGTTGAGGTCGACCACACGACGGATTTCCACGCGGCGCGGGTCGATGCCGAGTTCGTTGCCGTGCTGCAGGTGGTTGTCGAGTACGGCTGCGGCGAGGTTGTTGGCCAGAGCGATGGCGTTGAAGTCGCCGGTGAAGTGCAGGTTGATGTCTTCCATGGGCAGCACTTGTGCGTATCCGCCGCCTGCGGCGCCGCCTTTCATGCCGAAGACGGGGCCCAGGGATGGTTCGCGCAGGGCAAGCACGGCAGGCTGTTTGCCTTCTGGGACGTCCCAGTTTTCCTGCTGTGCAAGTTGGTTGATGCCGTCGGCCAGGCCGATGCTCGTGGTGGTTTTGCCTTCGCCCGCAGGTGTTGGGCTCATGGCGGTGACGAGGATGAGTTTGCCGTGCTCGGCACTGTTGCCGCGCCCCACAACATCAGGTGCGGGTACTTTCGCTTTGTAGTGGCCGAACGGAATGATGTCGTCAGCGCTGAGTCCCACCGACTGGGCAATTGAGTCGATGCGCTCAATCTGAGCTTTGCGTGCGATCTCCTGGTCAACAGTCATGAGACCAGTGTCTCACTGAAGAGGGAGTCTGCGAGGATCAGCCGCTGTACGAGTTTGGTGCCCAGTACAATGAGCGGGTCAATCGTCATTTTGGAGGCACAGTGGGCAAGCGTCTGCGCAGAACACTGCGGAAGGTACTTCGGTCAAGAGCGTGGAAAGCAACGAGCCAGCGGATCCGCGGCACAAGGCAGTACACTCTCACGGCCCGTGAGTTCAAAGAAAGCACTGCTCCTGAGGCGAAGGTTTTTGCCTACTTCGGTGACACGAAGGCGAAGCTCTACCAGCTGAAGCAGTGGATTCCCGTTCTCGAAGAACTCAACAAGACGGTTCCGACCGCCATTTTTCTCCGCAGGCCTTCTGCGATTGCCGCCGTCGCTGAAGCTACAACGCTGCCCATCGTGTTTCGACAGTCGTTCGACAACATGATGACGTATATAGAGGAAAACCAGCCGAAGCTGTTCCTATACGTCAACAACGGGCGTTCGAACTTCCAGGTACTGAGTTACGCGCCTGCAGTTCACGTCCACATCAACCACGGTGAATCTGACAAGCTGTCCATGGTGTCCAACCAGGCGAAGGCCTATGATGCCGTGTTCACAGCAGGCCCTGCTGCACTGCGCAGGCACCAGCGGGCACTTGTCGACTTCGACGAATCCAAACTGATCGAAGTCGGACGCCCCCAGCTGGACCTCGACTACGAACCCGAACTTCCCCCAAGCGACAAGCGCACCATCATGTATGCGCCCACGTGGGAAGGCGAGAACGACAACAACAACTACACATCGGTCGACTGCTTCGGCCCCGCGATCGTTGCAGCTGCCCTGGCGACGCCTAACACCCGTCTTGTCTACAAGCCGCACCCGCGCGTGGCTGGTTCACGCGACGAAGACATGCAGACCGGTCACGCCATGATTCTGGAACTGATCGAGAAAGCCAATGCCGAGGGTGGCGAACACCTTGTTCTGACCGAAGGCAACATCCTGGCCATGTTCGACGATGTTGACCTCATGGTCACCGATATTTCCAGCGTCGGGCTGGACTTCCTCTACCTCAAGGCCGACAGTCCGCTGCTTCTAACGGACCGCCGCACAGACCGAGCCAAGCTCGTCGATGAGTCTCCCATTGCGTCCAGTGTGCCGATCATCGACGATTCGACCGTCAACGACATTCAGACGATGATCGACGCAGAGCTGACAAGCGGCGGCAACGTCGAAGCCCGCGCCGAAGCGCGAGCTCTGTACTTTGGTGGGCACGATGTTGGCGAGTCAAAGCAGGCGTTTATTTCGACCGTTGAGCGCCTTATTGCCGAACGCGAGGCAAAGCACATTGACCGCAGCTACATGGTGTCAGCAGCCGAAGCTAATGAGGACGACAACGAGAGCGAAGACTGAAAGCAAAAGAGAGTGGCCGCTGGCGCAAACGCCGGCGGCCACTCTCTTTTGGTTGTATGAAGCTTTAACCAAGAACTGGCATCTCTAGATAACCGGCGGACGGCCTTTGAAGCTCATGCGCAGGACGCCGCGCTTGCTGAGTTTGGCCTCGTCTTCTTCGCCATCCCACGGGTCTTCGCGCCAGCCGTCAGCCCATCCTTTGAACCACGGTTTGAGCTGTTCGGGCTTGCGTGCCCACCTGAGCACCTGGACGCCCGTCCATGAACCCACATAGGCCCAGCTGAATGGCCACGGCAGGTTCCTGCGTGCCAACCACACGCGGTTACGGGCGTTCATGTAGAAGTATTCGTCGTGGCGTTTCGGGTCTATCACGGGGTGGGCCACTGCAAGATCGCCCATGTACCACACGTCGTAGCCTGCATCCCATACGCGCCAGGCCAGCTCAATGCCTTCGTGGGCATACCAGAACGAACCCGGCCAGCCCCCGCATTCATCGAAGGCCTTGCGCTGCATGCCGATGGCGCCTTCCCATACAGAGAACACATTCGATGAATGGCTTGCCGATTTCTTGCGCAAACGCGGAATCCACCGCTTAGGCGCATTCGGGTTGTCCGGATCAACCACACGGGGCTGAACCAGACCAACACTGGGGTTTTCACGCATGTACTGTGCCATCCGCCACAGCGTGTCCTCATCCGGCAGCCAGGCATCGTCATCGAGGAAGAACAGGAACTCGCCCTTAACCAGGGGCACACCAGCATTGCGTCCGGCAGGAATTCCCACGTTTTCGGGCAGCATGTGGGTTTTGACTTCCTCCGGCAGTCCCACAGGGTCCCAGCCATTGCCCACGCACACAACGTCGAGGTTGACGTTCCGCTGGGCCAACAGCGAATCGATACCCCTTTTCAGGTCATCCATCCTTTTGCCCATGGTGAGGATGACGACGCCGTAGTCGAAAACTTCCATCAGCCGAGCCTCCTGGAGAACCAGATCGACACAAAGTGCCCGACGACCGACAGCGCGGCAAGCGGGACCATCACCAGGATCATCCACCGTTCACCAGTCAGTTCTGGGCCGCCGGAAGCAACCACGATGAGTGACACCACGCTTGCCGCAACAGCCAGCATCGACATTTCGACCGAATGCCAGATGCGGTGGAACGGCACAAAACGCGCAAGCTGCTTCACTCGGGCAAGACCGCCGTGTGTCACAGCAGTTGCCGCAGCGGAGTCTTCCAGCTTGTCCAGGCCGTTGAATGCGCGGCTCATGTGCACCAAGCTGTTCAGCGCCTTGTTCAGCAGAACGAGTGATGACACCACTCCCCCAGCAACCAGGTAGGGGTAGGCGAACCCTGGATCGGACTTCAGCAGTCCCAGGTCACTCACTGCCCGCACGCCCAACATGAAGGCGACGAAGCCTTCTGTTGTGTAGTGGCCAACCGCGTCAAGGAAGACACCCTTTGCACTGCGGGTGCCGCGCCAGCGTGCAACTTCGCCATCACAGCAGTCGAAGTACAGCTGCAGCTGCGAAAAGAACAGTGCGAGGAGTGCACCCCACACACCGGGGATGAGCAGCGCAAAGCCGATTGCCCATCCGGAGAGGATCATCAGTCCCGTCACGCCGTTGGCGGTGATAGGCGTGCGCACCAGCAGCGCGGTCAAGTAGATGGAGATGTGCCGCAGGTACAGCTCTGCCGTCCAGTGTTCGGCGTTTTTGCGCGCGCGCACTTCCGGCGGCTGGGCAACAGCTCGCAGCTGTTCCAGCGTCGGATTCTTAGGCCGGGAAGAGTGTGCTTCGCTCATATCTCAAGGCTAGGTGTCACTCCAGCAGAAGTGCTGGAGTTTACTGACTGAGGTCTCCCTTGATCTTGGTGGTGGAGATTTCCGGCGTGCGCGGGAGGTAGACGACGTCGCACAGGTCTTTGAGGTCGTCGAACTTGCCTTCCCAGTCGTCACCCATGACAAAGGTGTCAATGTGGTACTTCTCGATGTCGGTCCGCTTCTGTTCCCACGTGTTTTCGGGGATCACGAGGTCGACGTAACGGATAGCTTCGAGCATGTTCTTGCGGTCGTCCCACGAAAAGTACGACTTCTTGCCCTTACCGGCGTTGAATTCGTCAGTGGACAGGGCGACTACCAGGTAGTCGCCCTGTGCTTTACAGCGCTGCAGCAGTCGGATGTGACCGTAGTGCAGCAAGTCGAAGGTGCCGTAGGTGATGACACGGCGCATGAAAAAGCCCCTTGCTTAACTTGAAGTTAACTTGCAGATCATATAAACGATACCCCACGGCCCACTTGAAGTCCCGTCTAACCGCCTGTTGAGCGGGTGCTGTTCCCCACAGACACGCACACCGGTCACAGGAGCTAACCGATACCCCCTCGCCTAGAATGAACGGACGATGAATACCAGTCTGGCCGGCCCTCTGCGCCGAGTAGCTTCGCTCTTCAAACCGCAGTCCCCTCGCGGAGTTTTGCCGTCGGGTGACTACTACAACATCCTGTGGGGCATCCCGGAGACTTTCGGCGGGCTAACGTCCGCCTCACTTGAACGCGCTTCAGCATTCGCCCGGCAGGACAACCGCCCCGTCACGATCCTCACATTCTCCCCGCACAACAGCGGAAAAGAACGCGAACAAGCCCTCAAAGACGAAGGCCGGTTGGATAAACGCGTTTCCATCCTGAACATCTGGGAAGACCTCAGCACATGGTCAGACACCGAACGTAAACGAATGAAAGGCACTGCTCGGCGCGCGCCAGAAGCCGTTGAAGATGTCTTGCCACATGCGGCGCGGAACACACGCGAACAGCGCACAGACGATGCCGGCGCGGTCCTCCAGACTGACCACTACGACGCGCAGGGCCGTTTGTTGGTCATCGACCGCCAGGACACCACAACACGCGGCACGAAGGGCGGGCGCCTTCTGACACTGTTGAACCCGCAGGGCGACATCATCGGTCAATGGCGGACGGCGACTGCGTTTTACAAGGCATGGCTTGACGTTGTCTTCGGCGAGGACCCAAGCTACGTCATTGTCGATTCAGCTTTTGCCGGCCGCCTTTTTCATGGGTACCGGCGGGACAACGTGATTTTCTGCCAGGTCATCCACAACGCCCACGCCGTCGACACTTCGCTGCGGCCAGTCGAACTATATGAAGGTAACTTGCCGCTGATTCAACACCTCGACGAGTTCGACCGCGGTATCGCCCTTACAGATGGGCAGAAAAACGACCTCGTCAGCGAACACTACACATCGGGGAACGTCCGTGTTATTTCGAACCTGATCCCTGATCTCCATGGCTCTGCCCGATCACGCCGGGACCGCACAGACGGTCAGATAATTGCTCGCCTCACCGGGCAGAAGCGTCTTGACCATGCTGTTCGAGCTTTTGCACGCGCGAAAGTCCAAGTGCCCGAACTGAGCATCGATGTTTACGGAGAGGGTGGCGAACAGCAACACCTAACCTGCCTCATTGAAGAAGAGGGGATCACTGACAGTTTCCGTTTGCGCGGACACGACACACAGGCTAAGAGTTACCTGCGCAGCGCTTCATTTCTCGTTCTATCAAGCCTGTTTGAAGGCCAAGGTCTCGTGCTGCTCGAAAGCATGTCGGCAGGGTGCATCCCAATTGCATACGACATCAAGTACGGGCCTTCCGACATCATCACCGATAGCGTGGACGGTTTCCTCGTACCTGCGGGCGACGTTGACGCTCTGGCTGAAGCGATCGTCAAAGTCGCAACGATGGACGACGCCGCTCTGCGCACCATGCGCCGCAATGCCATTAAGAGGGCGAAGGATTTCTACGAAGAATCAATCGTGCGGGACTGGGCACAGATGTTCGCCGAATGCTCTTTCGACCCCATACAGAAATCCGCAGCAACCGCAAAGCTGACTTCACTGACAGTGACAGACACCGCTCTCGAGATCGAAGCAGCCGTTGAGAAGCACCCGTGGGAGAAGACTTCTCACAGCTACGTGTCATGGCGGCTGGCTGGCAAACCCTATTACGGCCGAACACCTGCCGAATTCGACGGACCCACCCTGCGCGCAGTGATCCCTCTGTCCGAACTGGAACTGTTGCCCACAGGCGCGTTGGAACTATCAGCAGACTTCGTGGAGGGTCGTTCCTTCCGTCGCACCCGCATCCTCGCTGACGAAACCCCCGCCGCAGCCGGTTCTTTCTTCACCCCGGTACTGAACGACAAAGGCCAGTTGAACCTGCAGATAGAAGCTGACTGACACCTCGTAAGGCCGGGCCGGCCAACGATCACTACCGCGTCCCGTTTCATCAGGCTGTTCATGGTCAGGACCTACAACCTGTGATCCCACTCAGGTACGGGAAATAAAATAGATGGCTATGAAAGCGTCACTGTCACGGCTTCTGCGCCGCATCATCCCCAACTCAAGCGGTCCCCGCCCCCAGCAAGTCCTTCCGGCGGGGAACTACTACACCGTGCTGTGGCGCATCCCCGAAACATTCGGCGGGCTGACTTCCGTTGCTCTCGAACGATCGTCAGCTTTCGCTCGCCAAGACAACCGTCCCGTCGAAATCCTCACGTTTTCCCCGGATAACAGCGGCAAGGAGCGCGAGCAGAAACTCAAAGCCGAAGGCCGACTGGATGACCGCGTTTCCATCCTGAACATCTGGGAGGACCTCAGCACGTGGTCAGACACTGAACTTAAACGAATGAAAGGCACGGCAGAACCTGACCTGGGTGCCCTCAAAGATGCACTCCCCCACACCTCGGGAAACACACGCGAACAGCGCACAGACGATGCCGGTACGGTCCTCCAGACCGACTACTACAGCACGCAGGGCCACCTGCGCATCATCGACCGTCACGACGCCACAGAACGCGGCACCACAGGCGGCCGCCTGCTGACGCTCCTAGACTCCCGCGGAAGGATTGTCGCACAGTGGCGCTCCGGCGGCGCATTCTACAAAGCGTGGCTCAACGCAGTATTCGGCGACCAGCCGAGCTACGTCATTGTCGATTCTGGTTATGCAAGTTCAATCTTCCGCACCTACCGGAAGAAGAACGTTGTGTTCTGCCACGTGCTGCACAGTAACTTCCTCAAGAACGAAAGCGTGCACCCGCGCGAACTCAACCGCGCCAGGTTCGACATCTTTCACAACGCCGACCGTTTTGATCGGGTCATCGCACTGACCCACGCCCAACAGCAGGACATGTTCGCGCTGAACCTGTCTTCGGGCAACCTCACGGTCATACCCAACGTGGTTCGCGACCTCCACGGCGATGCGGAAGCACCCCGTGATAAGGCTCACGGAATCATGCTTGCAAGGCTGACCCCGGGCAAGAGGATCGATCACGCTATTCGCGCTGTGGCAGCGGCACGCTCCAGCGCATCCGGACTGCACATGGACGTCTACGGCGATGGCGATATGCACACCGAACTCACCCAGCAGATCAACGCCAACAACGCAGGTGAGCACATCACCCTACGTGGCTACGCAAGCGATGCAAAAGATCACTTCCGTGAAGCATCATTCAGCCTCCTGACAAGCAAGCAGGAGGGCCAAGGCCTGGTTCTCCTCGAAAGCATGTCTGCTGGATGCATCCCGATTGCCTACGACATCAAGTACGGCCCAGCCGACATCATCACCGACGGTGTCGATGGCTTCCTCATCCCCGACGGGGATGTTGAAGCACTCACCCAGGCAATCATCCGCGTGGCCACCATGGACGATGCCGAGCTCACCCAGATGCGCCGCAACGCCCTGAGACGAGCTGCCGACTTCTACGAAACCGCTGTCGTCAACAAGTGGGCGACCATGTTCCGCCAATGCTCCTTTGAGCCATTCCAACGCTCACAGGCCACCGCAGCGCTGACCTCGCTGACTGTGACAGACACGGGACTGGAACTCGAAGCCACCGTCCACGACCACCCCTGGGCGCAGACCTCCCACACCTCCGTGTCATGGCGGCTGGCCGGCAAAACCTATTACGGCCGCACACCCGCCGAATTCGACGGAACTACCCTGCGCGCAGAGGTCCCACTGTCCGAACTGGAACTGCTTCCCGCAGGCACCCTGGAACTGTCCGCCGACTTCGTTGAAGGCCGCTCATTCCACCGCACCCGCATCCTCGCTGACGAAACCCCCGCCGCAGCTGGCTCCTTCTTCACCCCGGTACTGACCGACAAAGGCCAGTTGAACCTGCAGATAGAAGCTGACTGACACCTCGCGAGGTGGAGGTCGGCTCTGCAGCCACTTGCACCAGAGTGAGGTGGTGAGAAAACGATTGTGGGCGGTTCCGCTAATGCGGAACCGCCCACAATTGTTTATCGGCCTGTCTGCGTGCGCGCCCGGTTCTCACCAACCGGGCGCGTCAGCAGATGAGCGTCAGTTGTTCTTGCGGCGCGAGCGAGCAACCATCAGAACACCTGCGGCGAGCAGACCAGCTGCTGCAGCCAGTGCACCAGCGATCTCAACACCGGTACGGGGCAGCGGAGCATTGCTCGAGCCCTTGTCACCGGAGTCACCAGGCTTGCCGGGGGCCGGTGCAGGCTTACCTTCACCAGAGCCGGTCTTGCCCTTGTCGTCCACCGTGACAGTGATGGTGTCAATGACGTTGCCGTCCTTGTCCTTCACCGTCACGACGATCTTGTCACCGGGCTTGGCGTCATCGTTGATGTCAACGACGATGTTGCCGTCCTTGTCGATTTCAGCCTTACCGGGGCCTTCGACCTCAACGGTCGAGCCGTCTGGAACCGGGCCGCCATCGTTCGGGATGACAATCTTGTCGCCAGGCTTACCGTTGCCGTCCTTCCAGTCAGGCTGGTCAGCAGGCTTTTCAACCTCGACGACTACGCGGTCGATCTCGTTGCCGTCCTTGTCCTTGACAACGACTACAACCTTGTCACCGGGCTTGGCGTCCTTGTCGATGTCGACAATCAGGTTGCCGTCTTCATCGATTTCAGCCTTACCAGGTCCTTCCGTTTCGACGGTGCTGCCGTCCGGGACCGGACCGCCGTCGTTCGGGATTTCGACCTTGTCGCCAGGCTTACCCTTGTCGTCCTTCCAGTCTGGCTTCTCAGCAGGAGCGTCAGGCTTCTCGACCGTGATGGTGACGTCAACGTTGTCCTTCGAACCATCCGGGTAAGTCACCTCAACCGGAACGGTGATCTTGTCACCAGGCTTGGCGTCTTCCGGAATCGGAACCGTGATTTCACCGGTGTTTTCATCAACCTTCACACCGTCGGGAGCGTCGTCACCAGGGGTGAACGTGGTGCCGTCAGGAGCTTCGGTCGGGTTGCCGTCCTTGTCCTTGAACTCAGGAGCAGGAACCTTGACGTCTTCACCAGGCTTACCCGAACCATCTTCGTAGCCGGGCTCGAACTCGTCCTTCTGTTCGGTGTCAGGCTTGGACGGTTCGGTAACAGTCACGGTCGAGTCGTCGATCTTGTTGCCGTCCTTGTCCTTCACGACGATGACGATCTTGTCGCCAGGCTTGGCGTCCTTGTCGATGTCAACGACGAGGTTGCCGTTTTCATCGATTTCAGCCTTACCGGGGCCTTCGACCTCAGTCGTGGAGCCTTCCGGAACGTCGCCACCGGTGTTCGGGACGGTCACCTTGTCACCGGGTTCACCTTCGCCGTCGCCCCATTCGGGCTTCGAGTCAGGGTCGGTGACAGTAACAGTCACGTCCACCTTGTCGGTGCTGCCATCCGGGTAGGTCACAGTCACAGGAACCGTGATCTTGTCACCAGGCTTGGCGTCAGCCGGAATCTGGACCTTCAGCGATCCATCTTCAGCAACTTCGACACCGTCCTTGTCGGTGGTGAACTTGGTGCCTTCCGGAACGGTGACCTTGTCGCCGTCCTTGTTGGTGAAGGTCGGAGCGTCGACCGGAGCGGTGGTACCAGGCTGGCCAGCACCGTCGGTGTACTTCGGTTCGAGCTCGTCAGCCTGCTTAGTGTCAGGCTGCTCCGGAGCATCAGGTTCTTCAACCGTGACGGTGACGTCAACGTTGTCCTTGCTGCCGTCTGGGTAGGTCACCTCGACAGGAACAGTGATCTTGTCACCAGGCTTAGCATCCTCAGGGATGGTAACGGTGATCTCACCAGTGTTCTCATCGATAGTCACACCATCAGGAGCGTTCTCACCAGGACCGAAGGTCGTGCCGTCAGGAGCCTCGGTCGGGTTGCCGTCCTTGTCCTTGAACTCAGGCTTTTCGACCTTGACGTCTTCACCCGGCTTACCCGAACCATCTTCGTAGCCAGGCTCGTAGGTGTCAGCGTCCTTGTCCTTAGCGTCAGGTTCTTCAACCGTGACGGTGACGTCAACGTTGTCCTTGCTGCCGTCTGGGTAGGTCACCTCGACAGGAACAGTGATCTTGTCACCAGGCTTAGCATCCTCAGGGATGGTAACGGTGATCTCACCAGTGTTCTCATCGATAGTCACACCATCAGGAGCGTTCTCACCAGGACCGAAGGTCGTGCCCTCAGGAGCCTTGGTGTCCTTACCGTCCTTGTCAGTGAAGGTCGGAGCGTCAATTGTGACGTCGTCACCCGGCTTACCGGAACCGTCTTCGTAGCCAGGCTCGAAGATCGTGTTCTGGTTAGGCGACTTCGGGTTGGTGTCGTCTTCCTTTTCCTTTTCGTCCGGGACACCGTCGCCGTCGTCGTCCTCGTCCTCGGTGTCAGGCGTACCGTCACCATCGGTGTCCAGCTTGAAGTTCGCCTTAGCGTCGTCCTTGCTGCCGTCCGGGTAGGTCACCGTGACAGGAACGTCGAATTCTTCGACAGTGTCCTTGTTCAGCTTGGACTCGTCCGGGAACGTAACGGTGATTTCACCGGTGTTCTCGTCAATCTTGACTTCGTAGCCTTCAGGAGCCTTGAAGTCTTCAGGAATCGAGAACTTGGAGCCTTCAGGAGCCTCGGTGTCCTTACCTTCCTTGTCAGTGAAGGTCGGGGACGACTTCGTTTCCTTACCAGGAACAACCAGCTTGTCTTCGTAGCCGGGCTCGAAGATCGTGTTCTGGTTAGGAACCTTCGGGTTGCTGTCCTCGTCGTCCGGGATGCCGTCGTTGTCGTCATCCTCGTCCTCGGTGTCAGGCTTGCCGTCACCATCGGTGTCCAGCTTGAAGTTCGCCTTAGCGTCGTCCTTGCTGCCGTCCGGGTAGGTCACCGTGACAGGAACATCGAACTCCTCAACGGTGTCCTTGTTCAGCTTGGACTTGTCCGGGAAGGTAACGGTGATTTCACCGGTGTTCTCGTCAATCTTGACTTCGTAGCCTTCAGGAGCCTTGAAGTCTTCAGGGATCGAGAACTTCGAGCCTTCAGGAGCCTTCGCGTCCTTACCGTCCTTGTCAGTGAAGGTCGGCGACGACTTGGTTTCCTCACCAGGAACAACCAGCTTGTCCTCATAAGCAGGAGTGTATTCGTCGCTCTGCTTGGTCTCGTCAACGACCTTAATAGGTGCGTTGATGACCTTGGTGGTGCCATCTTCGTAGGTGACCTTAACCGGAACGTTGTACGTACCCGGCTTGACGTCTGCACCCGGCTTGATGGTCAGGGTTCCATCTGCGTTTACGGTGACCCAGTCCTGCGGAGCGACATCTTCCGGAAGGCCAGCCTTCTGGAATTCCGGAGCGTTCTTGACATCGTCTGCGGTTGCTGCAGCGAACTTAGCGGAGTCAGGAACTGCGGTGCCGTTCTTGTTGACCGGCCGCTCAGCCGTAGCTTCTTCGCCAACCTTGACCTCGGTCTCCTTGTATTCAGGAGCAACGTAGGCCAGGAAAGAGTCAGCCATGAGAGGCGTGCTCTCGTCTGACGCGTTGTACACCGTAGCGGTGTAAATGGTGTCCTCAGCGAGGTCTTCCGGAACCTGGAAGTCACACGAAGGAATCACACCGAGGTTGTCGGAGTTCGCCTCGCAACGGTGAACTTCCTTGCCCTCGCTGTCAGTCCAAACAATGACGTGAGCAGTGTTCGGAGTCAGGCCGAAGGTGTCGGTCTTTGCGGTGTCACCCGGAGCAGCAGGCTTATCCGTGGTGTTGTACGGCGTGACGTCAAAGCCGCGCGAAGTCTGGCGCAGCGAGAAGTCAAGGTTGTCGATGTAGTTACCCGCGTGGCCTCCACCGGAGACTGCATGCACCATCGAAGTGCGCATGATGTTCTGGAACATCGCGCTCTGCGAAGAGTCCATGTTCGAGTCGACGCCCTCGGGGAGAACCGGCGAGACGTACATGTACTCGTAGTTGATGTGCTTCGAACGCAGGTTACCGGTTGCCCAGCTGCCTTCGTCAGACGAGGGAGCCAACTCGCCCCACTCGCCAGCGTTCATGATGCCCTTGGCCTTGTAGTTGTTACCCCACAGTCCCTTGAACTGAAGGTGGTACTTGCCTTCGTTATCCGTTTCGGTGATTACGGTTTCGGCGATAGCGCTCTTACCGGTCTCGGCCTCGTATTCGGCCATGATCTTCTTCTGCGCTTCACGGAAAGCTTCAGTGGTGTAGCCCTTGTTGTCGTCAGCCCACTTGTCGAAGCGGCGTGCAACCTCATCCTGCACGTACGAGCCGCGGATCTTCACCTTCGGGACAGCTACATCGCCGTAACGCTTCTCATACTGGTTGGTGAAGAGGGTCTTACCGAAGGTACCGCGCTGGTCGTAGTAGACGCGTCCCTTGGCTCGGCCACCATTAGCGACCTGCTTTTCGCCGGTGGTGGACTTATCCTCAGGCAGGTACAGCCAGTCCTGACCATCCTTAGCGGCATCGCGCTCGTGGTAGGAGATGTTGTAGTTCTCGGCAAGCTGGATACCGACCGTGCCGTTCCAGGTACCGTGGTAACGGTCACCCTGACCGCCGAACACCGAGTCACCTTCAATGAAGGCAACCTGGAGGTTCTTCGGATCTGGGTTTTCAGCCCAAATGCGAAGCTTCTGACCAGCAGTGGCCTCCCACTTGTGGACAGTACCGAGAGCATCGGTCCAGTCCGGCAGGCTAATCGAGTACGTACCGTCAGCCTTAGTCTGCGCGGTGTAGACAGGCGATACGGCGCCACGCTGCTTCTTGTTGGGGTAGTCGATCCACTGAGCATAGACCTTGACACCCGCAAGCGGTTCGTCAACATTCTGAGCAGTGGCCGCGTTGCCGTCGCGGTCCAGGAAGACTTTACCGTTGACGGTCTTCTGCCCCAGCCAGTTACCCGGAGAGTCGATCGCATCCTGGGCAGCATGAACAGGTGCAACTTCCACACCCGGGAACAGGCCCGGTGCGAATGCCACAGCCATTGCGAGAGTCAGACCAGCTGCTGCTGTCTTCATCCCGCGGCGTCGGTGAGAACGCTGTTGGCTCATCAATTTTCCTTTCGGTTGACACCCGCGCCGTTCCGCGCAGGCATAGATTCACTCACAGTTTCCGCAGCGGCGGAAAACCGCTCCGAAAACCGTGAAGAACTTAGGGCCAAGTATTAATACCCTCATAAATACTTTAACTATCTGCCAGACTTCCCACAGGATTCGGAAGAGTTGAAACTTCACTCAATACCAGCACGGCCCAGAAACATGCGCCTATCTCCCGGACCCGCCCGGAAGCTACCGTCCGGTACACCGGACGGTGTGATGGCAACCTCAAGAGAAATCTGTGAGCTGCCTGTCTGCCCACCGCTGTTCCACCACACTTGCGACAGCTGCCACAAACCGTCTGCGCTGACTTCCAAGCCCTGTATCCCCCAGATAATAACGGCACACTTTTTCCCGTTCAGCCCGACCGGACTCCCCAGAGCCCAGCCCTTGCTGCACCATGTGCGAAGCCCGCCGACCACCATCTGCAGTGCCGACCACCGACGGCACTCGTTCAAGCAGACCACCGGCAGGCACCTCGGCACCCGGGTCAGTCGGAGCAACCCCCACAAGGGGCTTATGCGTTGACAGCCAATCAAAAGCAACCGACGACATTTCGGCCACACACGCATCAGCCGCAGCAAACTGCCACGACACCGTCGGCGAATCGTCAAACACACAACCAGCAGCACCGGTCACAAGCTCGCGAATCTGCGCATCGGCCCGCGCAAACTCCGGCTTCACAACACCCGTACGCGGATGCGGCCTGTAGATGACACCAAAACCAGCCTCGACCAGCCCTTCCACCAGCGGAACACCCGACTGCGCCAAGGTGCCGTAGGCCATGGACGGCGAATCGCCCTCCCACGTGGGCGCATAGAACACAGTGGGCCTGCTGCCATCCAGAACCTGCTGGAAACGCTCCGGCACCGGCCCCGCATAATCCAGCTGCGGCCGGCCCACATCGATCATGTCCGGCAAACGGCCCAACAGCGCCTTCTCAATACGCTCCCTGGCAGCCAAACCAGCCGTGAACACACAGTCATAGGCCTTCAGCTGATTCGACACCATCGAAATCTTTTCGCTCTCGCCATGCGACAAATGCACATGAGCCGGCCCCGGATACCGCAAAGCCTGAAAGTTCAACACAGCCTGATTGACATACAGCACCGCACACAAGGTCGGCTGTGTCATGAAGCGATCGACATCAGATGTCAACCGCGCATACCGCACAGGAAGCTCCGTCAACTGCGCGATCTCACGCGCATTGTCCAAATTGCGCATCAGGATGCCCACCGGCCACGGCGCACCCTCCCCCGGACCGTCCAGAGTCATCCCCGACTCCAAATGCATCGTCGCCGCAAGATCTTCAATCGGGGCCAACCACTGTTTGAGCTGGTACGTCGAGGCCCTATCCCCCGCGTGATACACACCAACCACAAAACCGTCATCACGCGACGGCACAAACTTCGGATCCAACCGCCGCTCAGCAGCCCGCACCGACAGTTCACGACCCACCTGAGATGAGAACCGCTTCGCCGACGAAAACACGTGGGACACCCTGTTCATCATGCAGACCAGTATGCCAGCGCAGAAACCAGCACTGTCGCTGTTTCCTTCCGAGTAACCGGAAATCACTACACTGACGACCGACCCATACCAACCCAGGAGCACGATGAATTCGAACCCCTACGACAACAACCCCTACGGCAGTGGCCCTGGTGGCGGCCCCTACGGAAGCGGTCCCGGCGGGCAACCCAGCTACGGCGGCAGCAGCCCCTTCGGTGACAGCAGCCAGTTCGGCGGGCAGCCGGGCAACGGCGACAACCCTTTCGACAACAGTCCCTACGCCCACAACCCCTTCGGCGCTGGGGCGCCATCCGCCCCGCAGCGCCGAAAAATCACCGAAAAGGACTACCGCGGCACCGGTCAAAAACCACCGCTGTCGCAGCCTCTCTACGGCGCGGGCCCAGTGACCGCCTACACGCGGTTCTGGAAGAAGTTCGCACGGTTCAAGGGCTACGCATCGCTGTCGGAATACTGGTGGCCGCAGCTGATCAACACCTTGATCTGCTTCGTTCTGTTCGTCCCCGGCATCGTCGCCGTCATCATGGCCGAGGCCGAAGCCCAAAGAACCTTCGAGGCCACCGGATACGAGGTCGAACCTGACGTCCCAGCGCTTGCGATCATCGGGACCCTCGTTTCGTTCCTGTTCCTGTTGGTCGCCGCAGTGCCCACCCTGTCCTCCGGCTGGCGACGCATCCAAGACGCCGGCATGCACGGCGCCCTCATCTTCCTGGCGTTCATTCCCTACCTGGGCGGACTCATCAACATCGTCCTGTGCATCCTGCCCACCAAACTGACCGCCCGCCAACCCGGACGCGACGACCTCACCGGCGACTGAACCCACCACCACATGACGAGGTGCCTGCTCACGTAAGCAGGCACCTCATATTTTTCTGGGGTCAGGTCAGTCCGCGGGTGTGCCCGGACGTCCGGCTGAAGCCGGGCCAGACGCGGCAGATTCGGCAGCCTGCTTCAGCGCCCTTTGGCGCTTCTGCAGATTCCATTCGTGACGGGTGAGCCACACGATGAAGATGTCGAAGATCGTCAGCAGCAAAAAGAAGATCGAGTGACGGGCAAAGATTTCGTAAGTCTGGTAGATGATGAACGCCGCCAAGAATCCCATCATCCAGGGGTAGGCCCACATCTTGCCCTTCAGCACAGCCCACACCAAAACAATCTTCGTAGCCGCGTGGCTGATCATGTAGATCGCCGCATACAGCTGAATACCCGAATCCAGATTCTCCGTCTGATGCAGAAGCCACGCCGTAACAGGGTTGCCCGTATTGCCCGCCGTAAGCTTCACCGCCAGCTGATGCCACACGTGCCGCGGCACAACAAGAACCACAATGCCCGAGGCCATCTGACCCAAACCAAACAGACCCTTGCCGATCAGCGTGATGTAGAAAATCACGTGCAGCCAATGCTCGCGCTTGCGCTGGTCCGGTGGAATGAGATCGGCTGAGGTTTCCGTATCCGCCAGGGTTGGGACGAGGCGGTCGGTGCTTCGACTATGCGCTTTGTGGTTGTTGCGTGCCGTGTGGCTGCTGGAGATGCGAGTCATTGCCGTGTTTCTGTGTTCTGCAAAGCGTGGGCGCTGCGCAGTTCATTGTTGTGCTGCTGTTCGCGCGATTTCCGCAGGGCTTTTCTGCGCTTCAACGACATCATCCTGTGCCTGACAAGCACGTACAGCACCAAGCAGGCACCCACGCCCACCAGGCAACCGGCCGTCACATCAGTGAAATAGTGCACGCCCAAGTACAGGCGCGACAGACAGATAAGCGCGGTCATCCCCAAGGCGCCGGCCCAAATGATGGCCCGCTGCCACAGGCGCACAAACAGCAAGCTGAACACAACAGCCGATGAAAACAGCAGCGACGACGTTCCCGTGGCGTGCCCTGACGGGAACGAAAAGTTCGTCTCCAACACCAGCCGGTGCTCTACTGCCGGGCGTGGACGCGCATACAGCGGTTTGAGCGAATGCGTGATCGCCGAGGCGAGCGCAACACAGCCGGCAATATAGGCCGCCGGACGCCAACTGCCAGCCAGCACCCACACGAACACTGACACAAGCACGCCCAGGATGATCGTGCCCAAAGGGCTGAAGATATTGGTGAAGAACACCAGGAAGGCTGTACGCGGGTCGCTGCGGTGTTCGATCATGTCGCCAAGCACCTCGCGGTCGGCCTCCATCACCAAGCTCGTCTGCACAAACAGACCCAAGATGACCACCAGAGCGAAAAGCAGCACGCCGGTGCTGATCCGCTTGACCGGTGGATTCGGCTTCTGGTCGTTCACTCAGTTCACCTGGCCAGCAGCCAGACCGCGAGCCAGCAGCTCAGGGATAACGTGATTGCGCGTCAGCGGAGCAAAAGAACGCTCCGCCGTGTCCTGGGGAAGATCCGCGATCGGGAACCACTCCGCCTGGTCAATTTCATTGAAGAACCGCGGTTCCTGAACATTCAGACCACCCGGAGTCCCGCGGTAGGCGAACACCGTGCCGGTCACATGAGTGTTCGGTTCATTCGCCGCATCCGTCGTCCAGGAGCCCAGCAGATCCAGCTGATCCGGGTCGAGGTCTAGGTGCAGTTCCTCGGCGATTTCGCGGACAGCGGTGGCAAGAGGCTCCTCGTCAGATTCGATCTTGCCTCCCGGCAACATGAACGAGCTCGTCCCCTTCTTCCGAACCATCAGCAGCTCCGGCCTGTCCGGATGGATCAAGCACACAGCGGCGACGACAACAGACTTAGGGGATTGCTTCGGGGACTTGCTCATTCCACCAGTATGGCCCACCGGTATGGGAGTCACATGAGACAGTGCGGGCTGCCGGCGGCTGTGCAGCGCGGTGGGCGGTTGTGCACCCCGTCAGGCGAGGAAGCTCACCGCGAACAGGGTTCCACCCAGCACAATGCCCGAACCCACGAGCGTCATCGTGGTGTAGCCCAGAATGTCACGCATCTTCAGACCCGCAATCGCCAGCACCGGCAGAGCCCAGAACGGCTGGATCATGTTCGTCCACTGGTCACCGTAGGACACAGCCATGATCGCAACCGAAGGGTCGACGCCCAGTGATTCGGCGGCCTTGAGCATGATCGGGCCCTGCACCGCGAACTGCCCACCCCCGGAGGGGACGAAGAAGTTCACAACGCCTGCCGCCACGAACGCCAGCACGCCGAATGTGTGCGGACCAGAGATCGACACCAGTGCGTTGGAGAAGATCTCAATGAGACCAGACGCACTCATGATGCCCATAATGCCGGCGTACAGCGGGAACTGCAGAAGGATCTCGCCGACGTTGACCGCCGCACCCTTGGCCAAGTAGATGATCTCGAAGGGGCTGCGCACCAACAGCAGGATGAGCGTCAGGAAGCTCCAGTTGACGATGTCCAGAGTCATCGTGCCGCCCCGCGCAAAGTGCACCACGATATACGCCGCAAGCAGCAGGCCCACCAGCAGCGTGGGGATGCGGGATGCGTCAATGCGATCAGCCGGGGTGACGACCTCTTCGCCCACGAAGGGCTTTTCGCCGTGCTCAACTTCAGCAGGCATTTCAACAATCGGGGCGCCCGGCTTCGGGGCGGTCAAAGCAAACAGAATCGCCATGACAATGAGCACCAACGCAGCCGCCGCCAGGTTCCACCACACAAAGATGGTCTGCGAAACAGGAATGGTGCCGCCCATGGCCTCGTCAAGGAACGAACCGGGCGTTGCCGCAGTCAGCGGGCCCGAAGCCGAATAGCCCATGTGCCACACGACCATGCCCGAATAACCAGCCGCAACAAGCAGCGGGAAGTGCACCTTGAAGCCGCGACGGCGAGCCGAACGAGCCACCTCGACCGCCAGCAGAGCACCGACGACCAAGGACAGACCCCACGTGATGAGGGCCGACATGCCCGCCACCACAAAGACCAGGACGTAGGCAGAACGCGGGCCGGAAGGCACATCGGCAATCTTGGCCAGCAGCTTCCGCACCGGTGCGGTGTGCGCCAACATATGGCCCAAGAAGATGATGAGCGCCATCTGGGTCATGAACTCCAGCAGGCCCGACAGGCCATCACCCCAGCCGACCAGCACATCGACAGGTTTGGTCGGGGTGAGGATGAGCGCCAGGATGCCAACGACAACACTCAGCACGATCGCAAACATGAGCGCCGACGGTGTCCACTTCTCAAGCAGAGAATTAAGAGGACGCATGACCGCCGGGGCGGCTGCCGAGCTGGGCGGTGTGTTCACCTGAGTGGTGTTGGCGTTTGGTGTTGTGCCGTCAGGATGACCGTTTGCGGAGTCCGACATGAAAGCGCTCCTTTGCGTTCGTGTGCTGATTCACAGTTATCGTAGAGAACACACAGCCGGAGCGCGAAAACTCTGGTGAGAACGCCTGTCGCAGACACGTGTCTAGAGCGTGTCTGCGCACCCGCTGCAATGACGCCACAGAAAGGACGGCCCATGACCGCCGAACTGTCCCCCACCGACGTTGAAGCTCTTGTCCGCCGCTACTACACCACCGTGGATGCCGGCGACGACAACGCCACCGCAGACCTCTTCGCGGCCGACGGCACCTACGACCGACCCGGCTACGACACCATGGTTGGCGAAGACATCCGCCGCTTCTACCTGGAAAACCGCGTGATCGAATCAGGCGAACACACTCTGCTCAATGTCATTGTGAGCGGCAACCAGGCGGCTTCGCGCGGCGAATTCAACGGCAAACTCAAAGACGGATCAGACGCCCACGAAGGCTTCGCCGACTTCTTCGTCTTCAACGCCGACGGCACAATCGCCAAGCGCACCAGCTACTTCTACCGCGCCGCAGTGTGAGGTGTGGCTAAAAGCTGCTCCGCCGTCTAGGTGGAAGAACGCGACAAAACGCACTTCGCCTCAATCTTCCGCCTAGACAGCAGAAACCCCCGCCGGGCACCAAAAAACCGGCCCGACGAGGGATTTTGACGCTTAAACGAAGCTCAAGCCCCGCTTAACGGCCAGTGGCCCGCCTCAACGCCCAGCGGTCCTCGCGCGGAGGATCGCGTTTTGGATTTCGTCGCGGCGAACAGCGATCGATTCCTCGGGCGGCATTCCGTAGGCGGTTTCAGCCTGATCGAAGATCTCGGCCATGCCCTCCATAGACATGTCAGGCTGCGGCAGATCGATCTGCGCAAAACTCGGCCCAATATGCTCCATAAGCCCGCGCAGACCAGCTTTGCCGCCACCTAAGTGCAGACCCTCAAACGGCCCGACCGCCGCCCACCGGATGCCCAGTGAATTGCGCACGGCAGCATCGAGGTCTTCAACGCTGACAACACCGCTCTGCACCAAGTGCACAGCTTCACGCAGCACGGCATTCTGCAGACGGTTACCCACAAAACCGCGCGCTTCCTTCTTCAGCACAATCGGCTCACGGCCCACACCGCGGTAGAACTCAACAGCTGTCTGCACTGCTTCGTCCGAAGTCTTCGGTGAAGGAACAACCTCGACCAGCGGCATGATGTGCGGCGGGTTGAACGGATGTCCCACCAGGAGGCGAGCAGCAACATCGTCCGGCAGCTGCGCCGCGGTCTCCGAGGCCGGAATCGCCGACGAACTTGAGGCAAACACGGCCTGCGCCGACGCATGCTGGGCGGCCGCAGCAAAGAGTTCGCGCTTCACATCAACACGCTCCGGGCCGCACTCCTGAATGAAGTCAGCACCCGAGGCGGCATCGGCCAGAGGATCTTCCCCCTCGGCAGCCCGCACAGAACCAGCCGAACTCGAACCAGCCCCAGCCGGCACCTCGTCAACCAACACAGAAACGATCTCCCCGAGGTCGTCACGGGGATCGCTCAGAACAACCTCGTGCCCGTGGGAGGCGAACAGCTTCGCCCACGACTGGCCAATAGTGCCAGCACCGATAACAGCAACCTTCATCAGCGGACTCCCTTCATGAGCTTTGTAACCGGCTTAGCTGCGGCAAGAACAATCGCACCGAAGACCAGAGCGGCAATACCGTGCCACATCCAGTACGGCAGCTGGTTGTCCACCGCGTAAAACTGCGAGGTCACACCGGCAAGCGATGTTCCCACACCGGAGGCCAGGAAGAACAGGGCAATCATCTGCGAACGGAACACCCGCGGCGCCAGGCGCGTAGCTGCCGAAAGGCCAATAGGCGAAATGAGCAGCTCCGCGATCACGAACAGCATCAGCAGGAAGATCATGTACAGCAGCGGCGTACGCGCATCACCGGTACCACTGGACGAGAACGGGATGAACAGCAGGAACGCCACACCGATCAGCACCAGCGCCAGACCGGCCTTGACCATGGTCGAGGGCTGCTTGTCACCCATGCGAAGCCACAGCGCCGAGGTGCCCATCGACAGCAGAATCACCCACGCGGCGGGGATCAGCGTCACCCACGAAATCGGCATTTCCCAGCCGAACACCGAACGGTTAAGGCTTTCATCGGAGTACACAACCAGCACACCGAAGATCTGCTGATACAGCGCCCAGAAGACAACAGACGCCAAGAAGAACGGAATGAACGCAAACACGCGCGAACGTTCAACAGAGGTGACCTGCTTGCTGGTGGTCATGATCGTGAAGTACACAATCGCCGCAAACGCCGAAACACCTGCAATCCACGTGGAGATGTTCGACACCGTCAGCCAACCAAGAGCCACAACAGCCCAAATGGCCAGACCGACCGCAACAACCGCGGCAGGCAGAATCCACAGCTTGTTGCGCGGCAGCGGGTTCACCGTCTTACGCGAATCCGCAGGCAGGTTCTTCCGACCGGTCATGTACACAATCAGGCCGAGCGCCATACCGACAGCAGCGGCACCGAAGCCGATGTGGAAGCCGATCCGATCCTGCAGCAGACCCACAATCAGCGGACCCAGCAGAGCACCGATGTTGATGCCCAGGTAGAACAGCGAGAACCCGGCATCGCGCCGCGGGTCCTTTTCCGAATACAGCGTGCCGACAATCGCTGAGGCCGTCGCCTTCAGACCACCCGAACCGAGCGCCACAAGCCCCGTACCGATGAGCACGCCCGCAAAGCCCGGCACAACCGCCAAAGCCACGTGGCCTGCAACGATGATGATCGCGCTGCTGAACAACACACGCTCGGAGCTGAGCACACGGTCGGCAATCCAGGAGCCCAGGATGGTCGCCAGGAACACCGCCCCGCCATAGGCACCGACGAACGCGGTAGCCGTGGTCTGGCTATAGCCCAAACCTCCGTCGGCAACCGAGAAGTACAGGTAGATCGCCAAGATCCCCTGCATGCCGTAATACGAAAAACGCTCCCACATCTCCAAGCCGAACAGCTGGGCGAGCGGGAGCGGATGACCGAAGAAACGAGTGTCCGCCTGGACCTCGTCAGAACTCTTTGCTGGGGTTTTCATCACCCCACCAGGGTAGAGGAAACACATCACGAGGCGCCGCTCACCATCCCGGACACCGCACCAGGGTGTGGTGCGGCTGGGAGGCAGGCGGCGCCTCGTGAGGGTGAAGGTGCTGGTCAGGTCAGCTGTTCTTCTGTTCCCATTCGCTGCGCAGAACCTTCTTGTCGAGCTTGCCGACCGAGGTGCGGGGCAGCTCGTCGGTGATGACGATCTTGTCCGGCAGCTGCCACTTGGCAAAGCGGCTCTTGAGCACGTCAATGACCATGTCATCGGTGACTTCCTTGCCGGGGCGGGGCACAACGAAAGCGACGGGACGTTCGTCGTACTTGGCATCCGGCACACCGATGACAGCGGCTTCGAGGACAGCGGGTTCGTCGAGGATGGCGTTTTCCATGTCGATCGAGCTGATCCACTCACCACCGGACTTGATGACGTCCTTCAGGCGGTCGGTGATCTTGCGGTGACCCGACGGCAGGATGACGGCGACATCGCCCGAACGCCACCAGCCGTCCATGAAACGGTCGTCGTTGTCATCGAGCTTGTAGTACGACTCCGTGATCCAGGGGCCGCGCATGATGATCTCGCCGTTGGACTTGCCGTCGTGCGGAACATCCTCGCCAGTGGGGTCGACCACGCGGGACTCCACACCCAGCAGCGGCAGGCCCTGGGCACGGCGGATGTCCCACTGTTCGTCCTCCGACAAGTCGTTGAGCCAGGGCGGCAGCTGCCAGTTGATCGACGCCAGCGGGGACGTTTCCGTCGCTCCGTAGCCGTGGATGACATAGGCACCGGTCAGTTCCTTGAAGCCCTTCATGAGCGCAACCGGAGGTTCGGTGGAACCGGCGATCATGCGGGTGCGCGACAGGTCCGGCGGAGTGTCCAGCGAACGGAAGTACTCAAGAATCGGCGCAAACAGTGCGGGGGCTCCGTTCGTGGCGGTCACACCCTCGCGGGCAATCGCCTCGGCCACCGGACCGATGTCGGTTGCCGAGAACATGCCCGGCAGCACGAGCTTCGCGGCCGCACCCATTGCAGCCTGCGGGAAGCCCCACGACAGCACGTGGAACATGGGCGTAAACGGCATAACAACGTCAGTGAAGTCGACCTTGAGGTTGCTGATGACCGCCATAGCGTGCAGGTACATGGAACGGTGCGAATAGTAGACGGCCTTCGGGCGGCCCGTTGTGCCGGTGGTGTAGCCGGCGTAGCAGGCCGTGGTCTCTTCGACCTGCTGGAATTCGTAGTCATCGCCGTGCTCTTCCGCGGCCTCAGCCAGCAGATCTTCGTAGAAGTAGGCGTTCGGCAGGTTGTGATCAACTTCCGACGACGGCTTGTCCGTCATGATGACGAAGCCCTTAACGTAGCTAGCCTTGGCAATCGCCTCAGCAATCGGCAGGAGGGATTCGTCAATGAAGATCCACTCGGCGTTCGAGTGGTTGACAACGTACTGAATGTCAGTCGGAGCCAGGCGGATGTTGATCTGCAGCATCGTCGCCGCAACACCCGGAATGCCGAAGTAGAGCTCGAAGTGGCGCAGCGAATTCCAGTCGGCAACACCGACCATCGTGCCCGGGCCGATGCCCAGTTTGTCCAAAGCGTGCGCCAGACGGCTGACTCGCTTGCCGAAATCGGCATACGTCGTGTTGTGCCACTCACCGTCATTCGTGCGGTGGGTGATGACCTGCTGCGGGAAGTTCTTCACCGCGTGCCGCATCAGAGTGGTGGTGTTCAGCTGGTAGCTGTCACCGAGAGTTGAAGGGATTCCCTTGAGCATGTGTCCTCGCTTCCTGTGGAAACAGCGTGCCGCCGCACAGGCCGAAGCGCAGAAGCCAACCCACGTCTATGTGGGCCGACCGCTGACACACGAACTGTCCGGCGGATGGCTACTGACGAGTCTAAACCCAATGTGCCCACGATCACACAACGCGCGGGACATAATCCCGCCTGTTAAGAAACAGGATTCAGGACAGCGGTTTTGTGAGAACCGCGAACTCGAGATCGTCGACCTTGGGCACGCCGAAGCGCTCCTGCCCGTACGGGAACGGCTCGGTTTCGCCCGTGCGCCGATAGCCGCGACGCTCATAGAACGCAATGAGCTCGGCGCGCTTGCTGATAACCGTCATGCGCATGGAAGTTGTACCCCATTCGTGCTGCGCGAAGGATTCGGCAAACGCCATGAGCTCTTTGCCCACGCCACTCCCCTGCGCTTCTGGTGACACCGCAAACGTGCCGAAATACGCCACACCATCGCCCTCATTCGTAAGCGTCACGGTGGCAAGAGGAGAGTGGGAGCCGGCAGGCGCCTCGTGATCCTGGGCAAAGGCGACCAGAACAGTCGAGGTGCTGAGCATCTGCTCGACCATCGGCAGGTCGACCCGCTGGCCGTCCAGGAGGTCGGCCTCCGTAGTCCAGCCGGTGCGCGAACGATCCCCGCGGTAGGCCGACTCGATGAGGTCGACCAACGCGGGAGCGTCAGCGGGTTCGGCCTGACGGATGGTCAGTGAGCTCACTTGTCGGAGTCCTTGAGTGCGGTGGAGCCCTTGAGAGCAGCGCGATAGGCCAGGCCGGCCACCACGATGTCTTCCCAGCCCTGGCCGACCGACTTCCACACAAAGGGGCGGTCGTCCGGAATGCAAGCACCCTCAGACTTCACAATCTCGCTGAACGACAGAACGTCATCCCAGCTCAAGTGGCCTTCTTCGATGGCCTGGTGAACATCGCCGGCTTCGCGCTTGCCGTTGTCGATCGATTCGACGCCGACGGTCGAACGGCCCAGCAGATCGCCGGGAAGTTCGCGCGCGTCCAGCAGGTGGGAGCCCATCGCCACGAGAACGGCATCATCGCGGACGTGAGAGTCCTCCAGCAGCGGTTCCGAGGCGCCGGTGGCAGTCACAATGAAGCCGGCATTTTCGACTGCGGCGATGGCTTCGGGGCTGTTGGAGATAGCCTCCGTGAACTCGATGCCGAATTCGGCGGCCTTGGCAGCAACCCTCTGCGCCTTGCCTTCACCGCGGACGACAGCGGTCAGCGAGGTAACAGGCACTGTGGCCTGGGCGGCTTCGACGTGAGCAGCAGCCTGCGCTCCCCCACCGAAGATCACCATGTGGACGCCATCGGCGAAGCGGCGCTGCAGCACGTCCTTCACACCGGCCATTGACAGCGCGGGAGTGCGCAGCTCGGTGATCGCGGCACCATCGACGGTTGCCAGAGGCGCCTGGGTCTGGCCGTCGAACAGCAGGACGCTGCCCTGAATAGTCGGCAGTCCACGGTCGGCGTTCTCCGGGGTGAGGGTAAGGACCTTGATGCCCACGAACTCATCAGCCGCACTGGGCATGAACAGGAACTGGCCGTTGGGAAGCTCCGCCGATGTGCGCGGCAGGCACGTATCCGGGTCATAGCCGGCACGCAGAGCTTCGCGCATGCCGTCGCGCGCCTGCGCTGACGACACCGTCGACAGCAGGGTTTCAGCATCGATGTTCAACAAGGGAACCTCCCACGGGTTTTGGCGGTGTGCTTTGGGTGTGCGGGTTTTGGCGGTCGGGTTTGCATGTGCTGCTCACCACTGTAAACGGAATAAGGTGAGTGTCTCACTTCGTTGGGCCGGATGAGACGCCGCCTGCACCCAGGGGTTCAGCCTGAGGGCGCCCCGAGGCCGCGGCCAGCCCAGCAGCGAAAGGGAAACCCATGACAGACGTCAACATCGAACACCAGCGCGACAACAAGCGCTACGTCGGATTCATCGACGGCAAAGAAGCAGGCTTCGCCGCCTACAGCGAAAACGGCACCCACCGCGACTTCTTCCAAACCGTCACCCACGACGGCTACACCGGAAAAGGCGTTGCAGGGCAGATCGTCGGGCATGCACTCAGTGAATCCGTCCAGGACGGGTTCACGTTCACACCTTCGTGCAGCTACGTCGAGCACTACATCGAAAAGCACCCCGAATACGCCGAACACGTGAAGTGAGCGCCAGCCGAGGTGAGCTTAAGAGCGCCAGCTCAGTTCCACCTCGGCGGCTGTGTGCCCGGTGAGCACAGCGAAACCGGGCAGTGGTGTGCGGTGGTGAGCGGCGCCTCGTCAGCTGGCCAGAACAAGCGCTGACCAGCAGGCAAAACGGTCAGCCGGGCGGCGCCCTCGGGGCATACACTGGCACAGGAGCGACAAGAAAGGACGGCTCAAGCATGGACGTGCAGTCGATCATCGACAAGGTCAACACCGGACTGTTCATTGACGGGCAGTGGCGCGACGCCGAAACCGGCGACACCATCGACGTCATCAACCCCGCAACCGGCAAAGTCATTGCGAAAGTTGCCGACGGCAGCGAAAAAGACGCCCAAGACGCCATCGAAGCAGCTGGCCGGGCACAGAAATCGTGGGCTGCCACCCCACCGCGCGAACGCGGAGAAATCCTGCGCCGCGCCTTCGAACTGCTCATGGAGAAGCAGGACGAAATCGGTGCGGTCATGACCGCTGAAATGGGCAAATCGCTCACCGAAGCCAAGGGCGAAGTCGCCTACGGCGCCGAATTCTTCCGCTGGTTCTCCGAAGAGGCCGTGCGCATCGGCGGCGACTACATGAAGTCCACCGACGGCAAGAACCGCCTCATGATCTCCAAGGAGCCGGTCGGCCCGTGCATCCTGGTCACGCCGTGGAACTTCCCGCTGGCCATGGGCACCCGCAAGATCGGACCCGCGCTGGCAGCAGGCTGCACCGTTGTGCTCAAGCCCGCGCAGCTGACCCCGCTGACATCGTTCATGCTTATGGAAGTGCTGGTCGAAGCCGGTGTTCCCGCAGGTGTGGTCAACGTCGTCACGTCGAGCTCTGCCCGCCGAGTGGTCACCCCGTGGATGGAATCCGGCATTGCGCGCAAGATTTCGTTCACCGGATCCACGGATGTCGGCAAGAACCTGCTGAAGCAGGCCGCTGACAACGTGCTCAAGACCTCGATGGAGCTCGGCGGCAACGCACCGTTCATCGTGTGCGAAGACGCTGACCTCGACAAGGCCGTCGAAGGTGCAATGCAGGCGAAGATGCGCAACATCGGCGAAGCCTGCACCGCGGCAAACCGCCTCATTGTGCACTCTTCTGTTGCCGACGAATTCGCCAAGCGGATGGCGGAGCGGATGGAAGCGCTCAAGGTCGGCAACGGGCTTGAGGACGGCGTTGACATCGGCCCGCTGGTTGAAGAAAAGGCACTCGACAAGGTTGCTGAGCTGGTGGACGAAGCTGTTTCGGCTGGTGCTCACGTCGTGACCGGCGGTAAGCGGGTTGAAGGCGACGGGTTCTTCTACGAGCCCACCGTGCTCACGAACATCCCCGCCGATGTTGCGATCAACCGCGAAGAGATCTTCGGCCCCGTTGCCCCGATCTACACCTTCGATACTGAAGACGAAGCCATCGACATGGCCAACGCCACCGAGTTCGGGCTTTCGTCCTACCTGTATACCGAGAACCTCGAAAAGGCACTCCGCCTGTCCGAGCAGATCGAAGCCGGCATGGTCGGGCTCAACACCGGGCTGGTATCCAACCCGGCTGCGCCTTTCGGCGGTGTGAAGGAATCCGGTCTGGGCCGCGAAGGTTCGCAGTTCGGCATCGACGAATACCTCGAAATCAAATACGTCGCCACACCCGTGGGGTGATGTCGCCACACCCGTGGGGTGATTCGGCCTACGTGATTGCGGCAGCTGGGCGCGTCAGCTGCGGTTGGGCGCGTTAGCTGCGGCGTAAAAGTGGGGGCGGGCATCGAGCCCGCCTCCACTTTTGTATGCAGACGCTGAAACGCTGAAGCCCCGTCCGGTGTAAGAACCGGACGGGGCTTGAAGCGCTAGAACTCAGGCGCGGCGGCGGGCTGAACGCAGCCGCAGGCTAAAGATCAAGCGCGGCGGCGAGCCAGCAGGTCGTTGACCTTTTCGTATGCGGCGTCCTCCGCGGCACGCGACACGGCACCCGGCTTCGCAACCTGCTTATCGGCGCGAATAGCCTTCCGGCCGTGCTTCAGAGCAGCGGTGCCGTCGTCTTCCTTCGCGGCATCGACCAGTTCGGGAACAGTGCCCTCGGCGGCGGCGAAGTGTTCAGCAGCCGACTCACGTTCGGCAGCCGAAGCAGCCGCGCCGTCCTGCGCCGCGCTTTCGCCAGCCGCACGAGCCACCTTGACGTAGGTCGGCTCCGGCACCGGGCGAGGTGCAAACTCACTGCTCGCGACGACCTCGCGCACACGCTTCTCACCAGTGGAAACAACCGGAATTTCGCCGGTTGGGGCCTCGAGGTCAAGCACCTCGCGGCTGGGAACATCGTTACGGCGCATGGAACTTGCCGCCAGACGACGCACGCGCTCCGCACGAGTTTCGCGAGCCGCACCGCTGCGGTTCGACATGAGTTTCGAAACGGACGAGGTGCCGCTCGTCTGCCCCTTCTGGGCCGGCACCTGCGGGGTGACCTTGACGGAGGGCGCTTCAGCGTTGGCGGCGGGCGCGGCAGGTTCGGACTTCGCGGCGGGAACCTTCGCAGCCGGGGCAGGCTCAGCAGCCTTCGCCGCCGGAGCCGCAGCCACAGGCGCAGCAGACGAAGCCACCGGTGCCGAGCGGCGCTCAACAGCACCTTCCGACGCTTCGCCGTTGATGGCGATGACAACCAGCACGCAGCTGAGCGCCATAGCCGCGCTCAGAACGGGAACCGCCCAGGTCAGGGCCGCGAACAGAGCAAAGAAGAACGTGACGATCGTTGCCAGACCGAAGAACAGAACACCAACGCCGAGCGCACGACGCACATTCCGTGTGTCCACGCCGGCACCAACCTCAGCACCACCGTGTGCACCGTCAACTGCAGCTTCACGGGTCGGGGCAGCATTCTGCGCGCCGCGTGCAGTTTCCTGCGGGCCGCGCGTGGTCGATGAGCTGTGTGAATTCATAGATGTGTCCGTCCGGCGCCGATTTCGCTGATCATCCAAAACACAACAATATGCACACCCAATGTCGGATTGGGGATGCCTCGCGGTGTGTCTGTCACATTGTCAGCGTCCACTCATTTTCCCTGCCCGAGGCGCCCTCCAGAAACCCACTCCCCCTCACCTGCCGGGGAGCTCAATTCCCGAGGCGCTCTCCGGCCGCCGACCACACTTCACGTCATGCCGGGCTTACCTCTGACCCCACCCGCGGTCACGGATGTAGGCGCTGGCGAGCCCAGTCGGCACCTCGTCAGCAAGAAGCGCGTAGGAACGGTGGTCCGCCCAGTTGCCCGCGATGTGCATGTACCCGCGGCGCACACCTTCAAACCGGAAGCCGAGCTTCTCAACCACCCGCAGGCTCTTGCTGTTTTCGGGACGAATGTTGATCTCGACGCGATGCAGCCCCAGGTCGAAGAAACACGCGTCGGCGGTCATTGCCACGGCCAGCGGCATGAGTCCACGGCCGGCAAGACGCGAATCTATCCAGTAGCCGATCTGCACTGAGCTGATCGACCCCCACTGAATACTCGACGCGGTGACCTGCCCGCGGAAGCTGCCGTCCACCTCGAGAGCGAACGGCAACGCCACACCCCGTCTGGCCTGCGACTGCAGTGCCCGCCGCATGGAATGGAAGGCTGCGCGCTCTTTGCGGAGGGCGGCTTCGAGTTCGGGGCCGTAACGCCCCTCGTCAGAACCGGGAGCTTCCCCTGCCAAAGCACCACCCCGTATGTCCCTACCGGGCAGGGTTGCGTCCCAGGGCTGGAGCCAATCGCGATTAGCGACCCTGACCTCGGCAAACTTTTCAGCGTCAGCGCGTTTCAGCGGCCGCAGAATCACACCCTGCGGCCCGGTCAGCCGCATCGGCCACCATGGAACACCCACACCAAACACACCCAGGAGCTGCGCTTAGGCGTCACCTTCATCGTCAGGGGTGACGGGGCGGGGCATCTGGAGGATCGAGGCGCCGCCGGGCTGTTCATCATCGGCACCTTTGTCTTGTGACTGACCGCGCTGCGGTCCGCCCCAACCGCGGGAGCTGCCGCGCGAACCGCCTCGGGAACCAAAACCACCCGACGGCCCACCCGGCACAGTGCCGTTATCACGCTGATCCAACACGTCCGCGTACAGCGGCAGGATTTCGGACATGACGGAAGCTGCGACCGCCTCGTCAGCCGGCAGGGCAATGGCGAGAGTCGTGCCGACCCAGCCGACCCACGGGGCCGTGAACAGCACGTGGTTCGCGCCGTGTCGGCGAGCCGAATCGAAGATGATCGCCTGTAGCCCCGGCAGCGGAGTGTCGGTGAACTGCGACAGCGCACCGGCCACGTCCATGCTGTCGTCGGCGCTCAGCCCGCCAACCAGCACCAGGAGATCCGCCGAATCGGCAAAGGCATCACACAGCGGGCCGACTCCGGCGACATCGGGCAGGAGCGCCTCGAGGGCGTCGAATCCGGCACTGTCGAGCTCCTCGTGGACGGCGGTCGCGGCCTGTGCGGCCAGCGAATCGCCGCCGAGCGGAGCAACAGCCGCGCTTCTGCGCGGCGGCTGCCATTGACCTGCGGTCATCAGAGAACCTCCCGGTTGTCATTGTGCGACATGGGTGCAGCTGCACCCAGTGAATCACACAGGTCAGTCAAGCCCAGCCACGTAGCCGCGCAGCCAGCTGTTGAGATCTTCCGCCAGGTCATCGCGACGGCCGGCCAGAGTGACAACAGCCTTGAGGTAGCTGAGCTTGTCGCCGGTGTCGTAGCGATCACCGGAGAACACAACGCCGTAGACGCCGTTGGACGAAGGGTCCTCGGCCAGCGTCTGCAGAGCATCCGTCAGCTGGATTTCGTTTCCACGGCCGGGAGGGGTCTTGGCCAGCACGGGGAAGATTTCGGGCGCGAGAACATAACGGCCGATGACCGCGTAGTTCGACGGAGCTTCGTCTGCGGCGGGCTTTTCGACCAGGCCGGTGATCTTGACGGCCGAATCAGCGTCAACACCGTCAATGGCAACATCTTCAACAGCCGCGCAGCCGTACAGGCTGATGTCTTCCTGCGGCACTTCCATGAGTGCGACAACCGAACCGCCCGTGGCTTCCTGCACCTTGATCATGGTCGGCAGGATGGGGTTGGCCTCATCGATGAGGTCATCGCCCAGCAGCACGGCAAACGGTTCGTCGCCCACGTGCTGTTCGGCCTTGAGAACAGCGTGGCCCAGACCCTTGGGGTCGCCCTGACGGACGTAGTGGACATCCGCGAGGCTGCTGGCCTTCTGCACCTTTTCCAGCTTGGCGTCATCGCCCTTGGCACGCAGCGTTTCTTCCAGACCGTCAACACGGTCGAAGTGGTCCTCCAGCGGACGCTTGTTGCGTCCGGTGATCATGAGGACATCGTTCAGCCCCGCATCGACAACTTCTTCAACCACGTACTGGATGGCAGGCTTGTCGACCACCGGCAGCATTTCCTTCGGGATGGCCTTCGTGGCCGGAAGGAAACGGGTGCCGAGTCCCGCAACGGGGATAACAGCCTTGCGGACTTTTCGCTCTGGGTTCTTCATGCCGGTCATTCTAAGCTGTGTCAGATGAACGGAAGGTGAGCAAAAGTGAGCAGTCCCGCCGACGAGTCCAACGACACGACGAAGCACTCAGACAAAACCGCCCTGCGCGCCGAGGTGCGAAAAATCCGCAGGTCAGGCGGGCACCCGGCATCTGCACAGGAGGAGCTGGCGAATACTGCATTGGAACTCATCGCTGACCGGCCTGCCGTCGTCGCCTACGCGGCACTGGCCGGCGAGCCCAACCTCGATGCCGCACTGAACGCCTACATGAGCCGCGGCGGCACCGTGTTCCTGCCCGTGACTCACCCGAACGAGCCACTCAGCTGGGGTCGTGCACCCGGCACGATGGACCTCCCACCGCAGGGCAAATGGCGCATCCGCGAACCCCGCGAAGAGCTCACGACGGAACAGCTGGCCGAACACCTCGTCACCCTGGCCCGTACGGCCAGCCGGAATCGGGCTGGGGACCCGGGCGGCACCTCGGGAGCGGAATCAGCCTCGGGAGTGCTCCCCCAGGAGCGCCCGCGGGCCCCGCTCGTGCTGGTGCCCGGCCTGCGATTCGGCGCCGACGGCACCCGGCTGGGCAACGGCGGCGGGTTCTACGACAGGACGTTCGGGCCGCGGGGCGCGGCTCCTGCTCTGGCTCACGAGGTGCCGCTCACCGGCGTCTGCTTCTCCTGGGAATTCGGCGGTCATCTTGAAGCCGAGGAGTGGGACTTGACCGTCGGATCCGTGCTGACCGAGGACGGACTGCGGGCCGCCGAATAGCGTGGTGGGCGCGGCGTCAGGCTGGTGCGGGTGCGGCGTCAGGCTGGCGAATTGTGCGCATGCGCGGCTGGTTATACTTTCTGGGTCGGTCACACGGGCCGCAGCGGCCCACCGCCAAGGAAAGAACACATGCCCACGTACTCCTACGCCTGCAAGAACTGCGGTCACAGCTTCGACATCCACCAGGGTTTCAACGACGACGCCCTGACCACATGCCCCGAATGCGGGCAGGAACAGCTGCGCAAAGTGTTCGGCTCACTCGGAGTGTCGTTCAAGGGCTCGGGGTTCTACCGCAATGACTCGCGCAGCTCATCCGGCGGAGGTTCCGGGGAGTAAAAGCGCGTTTGAGCGCGGCAGGCCCGGGCAGCAGCGCTGCGCGACTATAGGTCACAGGGTCGGACCGGT
>NZ_KV786007.1:66425-84462 GCF_001806795.1 Brevibacterium sp. HMSC22B09
GTCGGACCGGTTCGCGACTATAGGTCACAGTTGTTGTTTTCCTCGCGTGTCGGCCTCTGGGTGAGCACACACTGGAGGCATGTCTGAACGCCTTGCCTCTCTGCGCCGAACAGTGCGAGCGCACCGAATGGTCCTCGCCCCGCTGTTGGTGGGACTTGCCACGCTGATCGCTGTCTGGGCTGTCATCCCCCAGACGTCTGGCAAGCCCGTTGTGGTTGCTGCCACGAGTCTTGCGGCAGGAGAGGAAATCACGTCGGCCGATCTCGACGTCCGCACGTATCCTCCAGCGCTCATTCCCGACAGCGCTCACAACTCCATTGACGCGGTGATCGGGGCGCACGCTGCCGGGGCTCTGTCTGCTGGCACTCCTATTACGGATGACTCTCTGCTGGAAAAGGGCACCGCACCGGAAGGAACAGTCCTGGTGCCGGTGCCCGCGGCAGACCCGGCGGCAGCTTCGATAATCCAAACCGGCAGCAAAGTGCGCATTTATTCAGCACAGGGTGGCGGCTTCGATGGAGCTGCAGGGTTCGACACGGTGGCAGGTGCGGATGCAGGTGCACAGGGCGGCGCCGCGGACGAAAACAGCGGGAAGAACAGCGGCGGTGCTGGTAGTTCAGGTGCGAAGGATCTTGTGAAGAACAATTCCGCAGTTGTGCAATCAGCCGTGGTTACGGGAGTGTCTCGCCCGTCCGGTGGTGCTTTTGATGACGGCAAACTCGTTCTGACACTGGCTGTCACGCCAGACGAAGCGGCCCGACTTGCAACGATCCCGCCGGACATGCTGAGCTTCGCAATCGTGCAATGACCGGCTGGCGACGGGGCCTGCGGTGTCAGCGGGGCCCTGTGAGGTTGGCGGTGAGCACTCTTTCGCTGGTGCATACGACCCCATTTGCTCGCTTGAACAGGACGAGGGTCACAAAAAGCTGTGATCCTGTGACAGATTGCACGCGGCGAAGGGATGAAACCCTGTAAACTCGGCCGATTTTCAGCCTAAACTTAAAGAGTATCTGTCTCGAGCAGTGTCCTGTTCAGAAACCAGGACTGCGAAAGGGAAAACAATGCTCAAAGGCTTCCGCGACTTTATTCTGCGCGGCAATGTTGTCGAACTGGCAACCGCTGTCATCGTCGGTGCTGCGTTCACCGCAATTGTCGAAGCGATCTCGACCAAGCTCATCCAGCCGATGCTGGCCGTTGCAGGCCCGCCGGACATGGAGGGCCTCGGCTTCGAAATCGTCTCGGGCAACAAGGCTACGTTCATGGACTTCGGTGCTGTTATCACCGCGGCCATCAACTTCATCATCGTTGCAGCGATCGTCTACTTCGTCATCATCGTTCCGATGAACAAGCTCAACAGCCTGCGCAACACCGGCGAACTCGAAGACGAAGACGTTCCGCCCACTCAGGAAGAACTGCTTGCTGAAATTCGCGACCTGCTTGCTGGCCGCTCGCTTGCCGGCGACGCGACCGAAGAAGGCAACAACGTGAACTTCGACGACGGTTCGAGCTCCTCGCCCCGTCACTGAGGTTGAGGATCAGCGCTGAGCGCTGACACCTGAATTACATGCTGATGCCCCGAGCACAATGCTCGGGGCATCAGCATTTTTGTGTTCGCAAAGATATGTCAACGCTGCATCCCACCCCGCCCCACGCTTTAGCAACACATCCACGCTTTAGCAGTTGCGGCTAAAGCGAAGATCCCGGCTAAAGGGAGTCTCCCCGCGGCTAACGGGAGTATTTACGGCTAAAGGGAGTCTCGCGGCGGCAAACGGGAGTATTTACGGCTAAACCGCAGATCCCGGCTAAAGGGAGTCTCCCTGCAGCAAACGGGTGTTTTTGTGGCTAAAGCGTGGATTCGCTTCTTACGGGTGGATTAGTTGCCAACGGGCGTTTTTCCCTGCCTCCACACCCAAAACCACGAGGTGCCATCCCCGCCAGACCCGGACCTCCACCTCGTGCCCCGCCTGCAGCAGCTTCCCAACACCCACCCCACGCCTTAGCAACACATCCACGCCTTAGCAGTTGCGGCTAAAGCGAAGATCCCGGCTAAAGGGAGTCTCGCTGTGGCTAACGGGAGTATTTACGGCTAAAGGGAGTCTCGCGGCGGCAAACGGGAGTATTTACGGCTAAGCCGCAGATTCCATCTAACGGGTGTTTTTCTTGGCTGAACGAGGTGAGAACTGCTGAAAACCACGAGGTGCCAACCCAGCCAGACCCGAACCTCCACCTCATGCCCCGCCTGCAGCAGCGTCCCAACACCCACCCCACGCTTTAGCAACACATCCACGCCTTAGCAGTTGCGGCTAAAGCGAAGATCCCGGCTAAAGGGAGTCTCGCTGTGGCTAACGGGGGGCAAGTCCATTGTGTGTGTGGCTAAAGCGTGGATTCGCTTCTAACGGGTGTTTTAGTGACTAAAGCGCAGATTCCATCTAACGGGTGCGCCGAAGCACGATCCCACCCCGCCCTGCTGATTCAGCAACAAACAGAGGCGGTCGTCAGCGGGATTTTGGTGCCCAGTGGGGTGGACGATCAGCCAACAGCCTGTCGTCATTCGACCCACCGGCACTCTGCCCCGACTCATTGCGCACAGTGCGCAAGTACGCAGCCTTCGCCGCGGCGATGCGCGCCTGACGTTTGGCCTCATCAGCGGCGCTGCGGGTCACTTTGCTGGGGTCCGCCTCACGGCTGGACGATTCGCCCGCGGCTGTACCCGCACGAGGTGCCGCACCACAAACTTTGTCGTCACCCGAGTGCGACTCCCCTGAAGAACCTTCAGTCACGACACACTCAGTCCCGGTCAGCAGAATCTGCGCTGCCCGAGCCAACATTCCCGCCGGACACAGATTTTTCACCAGCGTCTTCTTCGCCATCTGCATCGTCTTCACGCAGACCAGCGTCAATCAGATCCGCATCGCGCAGCAGACCCGTGTCATATGCCGGCATCACCTGATCTTCAACTGCCGCTTCGGGCGAAGCGCTCAGCGAAGCAGCCTGCTCGGTTGGAGTCTGCGGCTGCTCCGCGGAAGCCTGCGACTGATCGGCAGCACCCGCAGCCTCACCCGGCTGCCCACCAGCACCAGCCGAACCGGCACCTCGGCCGTCAGCCCCTGCACCAGCCCCAGCCTCAGTCGCAACCTCAGCCGAAGATTCAGCCCTCTGCAGAGCTTCCGGGTCTTCTTCCGCAGCAATATCAGCCCACGCCTGGTAGATCCGGTCGGTCTGGCCCTGCGGGTCAATGAACGCGTCAGTCGACCACACACGCAGGAACGTCCAGCCGCGGCGAGCGAAGCTCAGCGGGCGCAGGCGCTCACGCTCACGCAGCGAAGGCGAGGTTGTGTAGTCCAGCCCGTCGGCCTCAACAGCCAGGACCATGCGCGAACCAGCCTGCGAAACAAGCGGCACCGCAAGATCCAGCCCACCGTAGTTGTCAACGGGCTCCAGACCCTTAGCGTGCAGACGTGCAGAAAGATCAGCCATCAACGGTGAGCGCCCCCGCTCATCCTGCGATTTCTCAATGAACGATGAACCCGACCGAGCCGCTTCAAACAGCACCGGCAACAGCGCCGAACCGTGCCGCAGCCTGGACCGATCAAACTCGTCCGGGTGGAGGCACGAAACAACCGTCAACCGCTGCTTAGCCGGCGTGACCGCAGCAGCGAGCACCTTCTGCCCGCCCGGCTGCGCAAGTTCACCGAAGCTGTACAGCATCCGGCCGGCCAGAGTGCGACCCCAGCCGACGGTGAAGATCACCGCATCGCGCGACAGCGTCTGCGCGCGGTAAGCATCCGTGATGACGAACGGTTCGTCGCCCTCATTCGAGAAGAACGCCTTGAGCTCCGGATAGCGCGGCATCTGGCGGGCAACCGCGAGCGCAATCCTGCGTGCGTGCCACGGGGTGAGCGCAATAACGCCCAGTGTCTGCTCCGGGCTGGTGCGCGCGTGTTCGAAAACAAGACGCACCACCTCGGCAACCTCGACATCGGGGCTTTCCACCTGGCCGGTAGCCGAATCCGGGCTGCCCTCTCCCCCGTCCACGTGAATGAACGCAAGACCCGTGGGCGCACCCGCATCCGCAATCGGCAGGGACACGAGCTTGTCGTCGTAGATGACATCGTTGAGCAGACCCGCAATCTCCTGCGGAACCACCCTGTGATTCGTGTGCAGACGCAGCCTGGGCACCACCGGGGTGAGTGCTTCGAACACGCTCAGGCCAGCTGATTCGGGCTGTGTACCGGTCCGCCGCTGTGCTGACACGGAGAACTCCGTGGGCCCCAGCAGCTTGTCGTCACCCAGGGCCAGCGTGTGCTTGGCCAGCGCGATCGGCACGAGCGCTTCCGGCACCGACACCCGCGCGGCATCGCCGATGATCACGGTGTCGAACAGAGCCCGCTCCACCAGGGCCGGGTCCGTGCCGAACTCGCCGGAGAACTCGTCTTCGAAAGTCTCGCCAGCCGGACTGGCGCCGTCTGCCGGGTTAGTCTCGTCTTCCGCACCCTCAGCAGTTCCCGAGGTGCCATCACTCGAGGTGCCCTCGGCACCTGGTTCTTCTGTCTTGTTTTCCGCACCCGAGGTGCCACCGACCCGGTCCTCTGCCGGCACCCGGGCAAGGGCGTCACCAAAGGTGTCGGGGACGCTCACCGGGCTCATCATCCACACCGGCGCCAAGGCCAGCAGAACGTGCGGGGCGCCGGCGGCCAGGCGGCTGAGGTTCAGCCCCTCGCCCAGCAACTCAGCCCGCAGGAGGGCCGCTTCTTCCGGGTAATCCGCAATGGCTTGCTGCCAGGCTTCAGCGCGCGCATACAGCAGACGCGAAGCTCCGGCGGACACAAACGCCGCATCCGTGCGACGGAAATCGGCGGCCAGGCGGTGCAGGGCATCGCCGTCGTGTTCGCCGACCTGCGGGTCAGCCGCCGCCATCTGCTGCAGAACCGTCGCCCAGTAGGCCAGATCGAATTCGCTGCCGACTTCCTCCGGGCGCACACGGCGACTGCGCAGGTCGTACAGCAGTTCGCGCAGTCCCGCAGCTTCAAGGTCACGGCGCAAGCCCGTGCGGCGCGGGAGGTCGTCCAGAGCGGCTCGGTCATCAGCCATGGCAGCAAGGCGCGCTTCGAGTTCCCCGATGTGCATCGCATCGAGGTCTCCCCCGTCCGGGGTGTCCGCCAGGATGGGGGCAAGAGAATCAAGATCCGCGGCCACGCGGTCAAACAGGTCCGATACTTCCGCCAGGTTCGACGGCAGGCTGGGAATGTTGGCCCGCCCGGTGATCCGCTCAGTTTGCTGCAGCTGATCCCGCAGCGTCTTAAGCCCTTCGTGCACGTCGACGTCAGCCAGTCCGCTGCGCACAAGGGAACGCGCGTGGCGCTTGAGTTTGCCGCGCTCAAAAACACCCATATCAACGTTGTGATCGCGGCGGTATTCAACCGAACCGGTCGCGTCAATCAGCATGTCGAGATCTTCGCGGTAGGCCTCCGGCATGAACGTGCGCATGCTGCTGTCAATCGAACGCAGCAGCGCCAGGCTGTCGGCCCATTCGGCCATCGTCCAGCCGGCCGTCACACCGGATTCTTCCAGCGCGGTGCGCATCATCCGGGTGAGCTTCGGCAGAGCGTCAACACAGCGTTCAGCCGTCACGCGCGCCTTTTCCGCCTGCGCGGCCGTGTCGAAGCGCGCGCCAAACCACACGGTGTCCTCAACACCGAGGGTGAATTCGCCCAGCTTCGCCAACTGGACCAGCTGGCTGCGCAGCTCGGAGCGCTGCGCCTGCGACATGCGCATAACGCCAACCGGCAGACGCACCTCGGTGCGCGGGCTGTTCTCAGCAGAGGTCAGATCCGCCAGGTGCTCCATCGTCGAGTACACCGAAATGCCCCACGGACGGCGCGGTTCGTGCAGCGATTTGGCGTGCTTCGTCAGCTTTTTACGCTGCTTGCGCAGACGCGAAACAAGATCGTCGATGTCCGGTTTCGCAGCCTTTTCCGCCTGCGAAATCATGGCGATCAGCTGCTTCTTCACCGCCGAACGACTGCGACGCGCATCCACCACAAAGCCCGCCAGCCCGGCGGACGCGAAACGATCCCGGTAGTCATCGAGCGTGTCGGAGTCATTGGCCACAAACAGGCTGGGCCGACCGGCAAACGCCAAACTCGTTGCCGCGGCAACCGCCACCTGCGTGGCACCCGTGCCAGCGGGAGTATCAACCGCCGCGCTCGAGCGCTCCATAATCGCGTTGACAACCGCCTGCTGGTCGCCATCAACATCAAGCGCCAGAAACTCATCGCGCGGGTCGCGGTCTTCCAAGGGCCGAATGGCCAGACGCCGCGCGGCACCGCGCTGGCTGTCCTCGGTTTCGCTGGGGTCGGTTTGGGTGGTGCCGGCTGGGCTTTGCTCAGCCGGGCTGGGCTTCACGGCCCCTTCCCCACCGGTAGCTTCAGCTGCGGAATCCGCGGAAGAGGTGAGCGGCGCCTCGTCAGCTTCCGAAGGCGAGGTTTCTGACCCGGGTGCCGAGCCATCGGCACCGTGCTGGCCGGCAATGCCGACATCCTGCGTCCCAGCTGACACGGAAGCGCTCAAAGAGGCGATCAGGGTGTCCGCGCTCGAGGCGGTATCGACGGTCCGCTTGCGGCCTTCCTCTTCGTCAGTCGAACCGGCCTCATCAGGGGTGACACCGCCGCTGAGCAGCGGGACGGTGTCGTTCTTGGGGGAATCTTCGTCTGGGGTGTCTGCGGGCGGGGTGCCAGAGTCGGTGGAGGTGGGCGGTTCGGCGGGTTCAGCCTTTTCGGCGTCGAGAACAGCCTGGGCCATGCGCGCAAGAATCGGGTGGTCCTGCGGAATGTCGGCGGAGCCAATAGCCGATGCCACATTCGCGAAGGTCGACACGAACAGGCTGTACTCTGCGGTCAGACCGGGATAGTCAACAGTGGCTTCGCGCACCCGCTCAAGCACCGGGCGGGCATCAAAGCGGCGGGGACCGCCCGTGGACTCGAGCCATTCGTCAACATCAACCTCAATGCCCAACTCAGAGCGCAAGAACGCAACAAAAGCGGGGTTGATTGAGATCGTGTCGTCAAGAGTCAGCTCAACGTCGTCCTCACGCCGGCCGACAGGGCGGATCTCAACCCGCCGCAGAACCAGCGGTGCGTGCACCTGCTGGCCCGAACCGGACAAACGCTGGGTAAAGCGCACAGCGCCAATAGCGAGGTAGGCGGCAGAAAAGCTGCGTTCAATCCGCAGTTCACGGGCCTTTTCGGCAATTGAACGGGCACGGCGACCCGCATCCTGCCGCTGCTGTTCATCGCGGATGAGGCTGGTCAGGCGCGTGGGCCTGCCCGCCATGAGCTGTGCAATGCCCGAAGGGTGGGCGGTCGAAAGATCAAGAGAGCCATCGCGGGACTCTCGGTACCGCAGCATGGTGTCGCGCCCGCCGAGTTTTTCGGCACGCGCTGTCCATTCAGCGAAGACGTCGCTGATTCCCCTCTGCGTTTCTGCTTGATCTGCCACGCATCCACCCTAACCGCCTAAGCGCGCGAAACCCCCTAAGCCGCAAAGCGTGGCGGGCTCAGGGGGCGCGCAGCAGCGTCAAGCGCTGGTCGTGTTCTGGCGGTGCTCGTGTTAGGCGCGGCGGTCAGGCGGCGCGGCGTTTGCGCACCGAATCGTAAATTGTGCGCACAATGATCACGATGATCAGCGCACAGCCCACGTAGCCGACGGTTCCGTAGATCTTGTCGACCAGAACGCTGAATGGCAGGAAGCCACAGGCGATCAGCGCAATACAGATGACGACAGTGACAACAACGTTCCACTTGCGCGGAACAAAGCCCATCACCTGATTCTTCACAACCCAGTACAGCGGGGTCGCGGTCGAATAGATGCCCAACATGACAACAACGGCGAAGGCCACGCCAACAGCCGGGTGGATCGTCTGCCCCAGAGCCAGGGTCGGAACTTCCTTGTCGAGCGCCAGCGTGAGGTTGGTCAGGATGGCCAGGGTGATCATGAGAACACCAATGCCCAGACCCAGGCCGCCGAGAGCGCCGGCAATCCCCGCCTCGCGCGTGCTCGTAGCCTCCTTGCCCAGCTGCGAGAAGAACACCATGCCCAACAGAATGTTGAAGCTGACGTACAGAACCGCAGACCACGCGAAGTGGCCCGTGATCTGCGCGCTCTGTGCCGCCTCGGGAAGGCTGCCGAAAATCGGCTGATTGCCCAGCTCGCCGAAGTCGCGCACAAAGATGATCGTTCCGACAACCACCGTGAATGCAATGATGACCGGGCCAATGGTGCCGATGATGTCCACCAGACGCTCCAGGCCGGCCAGAACGGTGGCCAAGCCCAGCAGGCCCATGCCGACAACACCGATCCAGTTGGGCAGACCGGTCAGCTCATTGAGCACCGCACCCGCGCCGGAGACCATGATGACGGCAACCGAGAACGAGTACAGCACCGCAAACCACTCAAGCACCGTGCCGAGGAAACGGCCCACGTAGTAAGTGAACACCTCGGAAGACAGTTCCAGCTGCAGTTCGTGGCCCTTGCGCATGATGAGCGCACCGACGGTCATAAACAGCAGGGTCGAAATGACACCGCCCAACATGCCCACAATCCCGAAGGACGCGAAGAACTGCACGGTCTCCTGACCCGTCGCGAAACCAGAGCCGATCAGGTACGCGATCGACGCACCCGCAAAACGGCCGACGTTCGTCCAGCGCACCTTTTTCGAATCCGCTTTGACGGTCGTTGCATTGGCCTTATCACCGCTGCCGCCGGCAGCAGAATGGGAATCGGCTGCAGACTCAGCCATGGGCATCTCCTTGTGTACGTCTTGGAATCACATTGCGGGCGCAGCGTTCAGCGCCAAAAGTCCGACCACACAGGCTAGCCCACTGTCGCATTCGTCACTCTCAGCATCCGGAATCGGCACTCAGGGATCTCAGCTTCCGGCCCCCAGGAGAAGGTCGGCGCCCGCGGGAGCGACACCTCGTCATTCCCTACCGAGCACTCCACTGCCCGCGGGAGCGACACCTCGTACACCCCAGAAACAGAAAACACCCCTTAGCAACAAAAACACCCGTTAGCCGTAAGCAGACTCCCCTTAGCCGGGATCTGCGGCTTAGCAACAACTGCTAAAGCGCAGATTCGTTGCTACCCGGTGGTAGCCGCCTGGAGGGTGCGAGCGTGGAAACCCCACCGCCCCACCCACGAGGTGGAGGCTCCCTGGCCACGGGAGCGGCACCTCGCACTGAGCCCGAGGTGGAGGTTCCCTGGCCCCAGGAGCGGCACCTCGTACCGGGGTCGGGTGAGGGTGGGGACACCGCGGTGTCATTCGCACCTGCGATGTCCGCTAAACTGTTCCGCGTTGCCCCCGTAGCTCAGGGGATAGAGCACCGCTCTCCTAAAGCGGGTGTCGCAGGTTCGAATCCTGCCGGGGGCGCCGCGGAGCGAACTCTGCTCTGGTGGTCAAAAACTCGAGGAATCCGACATGGATTCCTCGAGTTTTTGCACGTGAGAGCAGAAGGGCGAGCGGTCAGCTTTCCTTTTCCACGTACGGGTGTTCTGGCGTCGAGCACAGCTGACCGTGGTAGCCGCGGCAGAAGTACTCCTTGCCCGCTTCGAGCTTCATGTCCTTGAACATGTAGCCCACCGGCACCAGGTAGAAGCCCTTGTCCTGCAGGCCGGAGAAGATTCTGGGCGAAGCATCGACAGACGTCGGGTGGATAGCGTGCAACAGCACAATCGAGCCCGGCTTGGTGTTCGACAGAGCCACCTGTGTTACGTAGTCGGGGTCGCGGTGCTGCCAGTCGAGGGTGTCGACATCCCACATGATGAGTGCCTTGCCGTGGTCGGTCTTCACACCGCCGGCCTTCTTGGCCTTGCCACCGGCCGTCGGCTGGTCAGAGCTGTTCTGGTCCGAACTGTCGCCCGACGGATTTCCAGCCGGCGATTCATTGCCCGTGGGCGCGCCGCTGCTCTCAGCCTGCCCCGTCGGTTCGGCGGTTGTCTTCGCACCAGCTGATTCGCCGAGCGTTCCGTCACCCTGCGTCACTGTGTCCAAGCTCTTGTTCGAAGCGCCGTAGGGCGGACGCAGCATGGTTGGGTACTCACCAATCGCGTCGTACACAGCCTTGTCGGTCTTGTCGATCTCCGACTTCTGCTTGTCAGCCGACAGCTTGCTCAGAGCAGGGTGCGTGAACGAATGGTTTTCCATTTCGTGGCCGGCTTCGTACAGCAGACGCGTATTCTCCGGCAGATTCTCCACATTGCGCCCAATTTCGAAGAATGTGGCCCGCACCTTAGCTTCGTCAAGAGCGTCACCCAGGCGTTTGGTCAGCGCTTCGTCAGCCGGGCCATCGTCATAGGTGATAGCCGCACACGGCAGAAGCGCGCACGTGAAGTCAGGCAGGTACGGGTTTTCCTTCGCCTCGATGGTCAGGCCCTTGCCCAGCACCCCGGCGAGGTTCTTCCCGGATTCACTGAGCTTGTCGTCACCGGCTTCCTCATCGCCAACAGTGATCGTGTCCCCTGCGACAGCAATCTGACCTTCAACGCCTTCGGCTTTGATCGAGTCAATCGGCTCAGTGGCGTTGTTCTTCGTGTCCGTCAAAAACTGCTGACTGGTGGTGGTGCCGCCCGCACGCACATCCAGCTGGGTAACGAGGAAATCGCCACCAGCACCGACGATGTGGGACTCCACGCTTGCCGCCGAACCACCACTGCCATCACTGCTGTCCGCACCGCTGGTCGGCTGTGAAGCAGCCTCTCCCCCGGCTTCACTGGACTCACTGCCAGCAGTGCTTCCTGCGCCGCCCGCGCCGCCAGCACTGCCCGCATCAGAGGCTTCCGTGCTTTCACCCTCAGCCGACAGACCATCAAGGGCAAGGTATTCGGCTTCGTCCCAGCGCTTCTCCGGTGCAGTGACCTCCGGCTGGAAGGCCTTGCGACCCTTGAACGCGCCAGCTTCCTCCAGCGCCTTCAGAGCAGCTTCTTCCAGTGCCTCGTTCAGCGATTCCTGGCCCGGAATGCCGAACAGATTGACCGAAGCCTCCTGTGTCTGCACCGCGTAGCTGCGCAGGAGCCCCGGAAGTTCGTCCTTCACACGCTCGGCAGGAATCGTCACATCGTCCTGCGAAACTTGGGCTCCCGGCTTGTCACCGCCTTTGATGGCGCAGCCGGAGAAGACAAGCGAGGCCGCCAGAATGCAGCCAACAGAAGAAAAGCGCACAGCAAGTCCTACTGAAAATGGAGTATGGGGGAACAGGAGTAACTGTACTCCTCGAAACTGAGACAGCCGACCGGGCATCCGCCGGCCGGCTGTCCTCATACGCTCACAGCACTGCACTCACGCGCTGAGCTGCGAGCGGAAGCGAAATCAGTCGCGCTTCACGCTGACCACCATGGTCGGGCAGTGCGAGTACGGCAGCACCGACTGCGAGGTCGAACCCAGCAGCAGACCGGCAAAACCACCGCGGCCACGCGTGCCGACTACCAGAATGTCCGCCGTGTCAGAGGCACGAACAAGAGCCTCTGAGGGCTGGCCGTCCAGCAGCATCCAACCGACCTCAAGATTCGGGTGCTTTTCGCGCACAGACTTGCACGCGGCTTCGAGCTTGTCGGTTCCGCGCTCAACGAACTTCTTGAGCTCTTCCGTGCTGGGCAGCCATTCCGGACCGACGATCGAGGTGGTGATGACCCCCATGACGGTCAGCGGAGTGCCGCGTTCCTGGGCAAGTTCGGCAGCCTTCCACAGCGCGGGCGATTCCTTGCCCATGGCGTCGACGCCCACAACCACGCGGCCTTCAAAGTTCGGCCCTTCGATCGTTTCGGATTCTTCGTCGAACTGGAAGTGCGTACCAGCAGAGTCAGCCAGCGGGAATGACGACGTTTGCTTGGGCACACGCTCCTGATCTTTCGACCAGCCGACGGGCACCACGATCGTCGGGCAGTGCGAGTGAGCAGGAAGCGCGGAGGACACAGTACCCAGCAGGCGACCGGCAAAACCACCGCGGCCACGCGAACCGACAACAGCCAGCGACGCCTGCGCGGATTCGTCCACGAGAACACCCGCCGCGTCGCCGATTTCAATAACTGCTTCGACAGAAACACCGGCACTCTTGACCTTTTCGGCCGCGGACTTCAAAGATTCGGTGACTGCCGCACGCACAGCGGCATCGTCAATCGGCACATAGGAAACGTCGATTGTCGCCGCGGCGACCGACGGGATTGTGTACGCGCCGACCAGACGGATGGAACGGCCGGTGGCTTTCGCTTCGCTGACCGCGAAGTCGAGGGCATTGAGGCTCGCATCGGAACCGTCGATGCCGACAACGATGGCCTGGGCGTCTGCGACGTCCGGAAGATTGTTCTCAGGTGACACTGCAGGTCCTCTTACATCGGTTGGCTCAGGCATGCGCCTGCTGATACTGCAATTCTATCGGCCAACCCCGCAGAGTGTGCAGTGGCACACTATGCGACCGAAGTCAGCTCACCATGTTCTGCCAGGTTGAGGAACGGCTGCCAGGCCGGGGCGGGACGCTCAAGATCGCGCAGCCAGCAGCTGCCATAGTCCGGCGGTCTGGGCGTCACCTGCAGCTGCCACCCCATTTCCTGCGGTGTTCTGTCGGCCTTGCGGTTATTGCAGTCGCGACAGCAGGCAACCAGGTTCTCCCACGTGTTCTGGCCACCGCGTGACCGCGGAAGGATGTGGTCGATGGTTCCCGCGGGCTTCCCGCAGTATCCGCATCTGTTGTGATCGCGCCGCAGCACAGCTTTGCGTGACGGCTGCGTCACCCTGCCCACTGGCGGGCGAATGTACCGAGTCAGAAGGATAACAGCCGGCTGTTCAATATCGAGGTGTTCGCTGCGAACGCGAGCTCCGGAAGCTGCCAGGACCGTGGCGCGGCCCGCCAGAACCAGAACAACCGCCCGCTTAAAGGACACTACCGACATCGGCTCGTATCCGGCGTTCAGAACGAGGGTCTTCATCAGTTCCACCTAGGTTCAGGTCGTACTCGGCCAGCACGACGTGACGAAAACCACGCTACACACAACAGCGCCGGCGTCAACGACATCGACGTGAACTGCAGGTGTCGAAAGGCCGCACAGACAGCAAAAACCCCGAGCACTCAGGCTCGGGGTCTGTGCTGAAAACTCAGATTCTGGAAGATCAGAGAACGCGAATGAACTTGGCGCCGTCCGCGACCATCCAGTTGATGGAACGGTACGAGGTATCGACGCGCGGGTTGCCAGCGTCGTACATCATGCCGTTGCCGGCGTAGATGCCCACGTGATCGGGCGACCAGATGATGTCGCCGGGCTTGGCAGCCGAACGTGGAACCGTCTTGCCGGCATTGCGCTGACCAGCCGAGGTGCGCGGCAGCTTGACGCCGACCTTGCCGTAGACGTAGCGGGTGAAACCGGAGCAGTCCCAACCGGATGGCGTGGTGCCACCGAGGTCATACGGGGTGCCCACGTACTGCTTCGCAATAGCGAGGACCTGCTGGGCCTTAGGGCCATCCGGCACCGAAACCTTCTTCGATGCGCCGCCGGACTTCTTCGCACCCTTCGAGGAGGAGCTGCTGCTCGACTCCGATGCCGAGGTGCCGGTCGAGTTCGAAGACGAACCGCCAGTCGAGTTCGAGTTCTGCTGAGCCGCGCCGTCACCAGCGGCGGGAGCTTCAACCGGAGCTTCCGGAGCCTTGGTCGCCGTCACGGGAGATGCGACAGCGGCACCAGCAACGGGAGCCTTTGAATCAACAGCGTCAACCGTAAAGCCGGCCTGCGAGCTGGTTTCCTCGGCGTCACCCTCCGAAGCCTGCGCCGTTGCCTCAGCGTTGGCATCACCATCACCGAATTCGGTCGGGGCAACAGCCGCAATGACCAGGCCACCCGCAGCGGCGGCAACAGCCGCGCGCTTGCCAAGAGCACCCGAGTTGGCGCTCAGAGCTTCTGTAATTTCAGTCAGAGGCGTCTTGACCTTGGTGTCGGCGGCGCGACGTCCTCGCTTCTTTACAGCCACGTGTTCTCCAAATCTTGTTCGCTGAGCCCTGACGGGCTTTCGCTTGCACTCGTCAGACAATAACGGACTTGCAACAGAAAATCACATTAAGATCACGGAAAGTGAAAAACTCTCAGGTTTCCGACTGGAATTCTCAGGTTTCTGCGGCGTTTTGGTCACGGTCAGACGCGTTTGTGTTGAGAAAGCGTCACAGAACCCGGATGAAGATGGCGTCACTCATCCACGATGCCGAGGTGTAAACCGTGCCCTTGCGCTTATTGCGGGCGTCGACCATCTTGCCGTTTCCGGCGTAGATGCCCACGTGACCGGGGTGCCACATAAGGTCGCCCGGCTTCGCCTGAGAGCGCGGAACGACTTTGCCCGCACCCTTCTGCGCGCTCGAACCGGACGGCAGGCTCACACCCACCTTGCCGTAGACATAACGGGTGAAGCCGGAGCAGTCCCAGCCGGAAGGTGTTTTTCCGCCCCATACATAGGGGGTGCCCACGTAGCTCTTGGCGATCGAAACAACCTGCTGGGCCTTGGGCCCCGAAGCGGGAGCCGCATCATCCGAAGAATCGGAAACAGAGTCAGCCGCGCCGCCAGCATCATCGGACGTCGGAGCAGGTTTAGGAGCCTTCGAAGCGGTGACAGCCGAAACCTCTGCAGCACCGGCAAGAGCTCCATCAGCCTTGCCTTCGACAACAACCTTGTCCTGCGCCTTGAAGTCGTCTTCAGCGGGGGGTGCGGAAACAGCCTCTGCTTCGGCTTCATTACCGGCTTCCGAAACCGTGGGAACCGCAACGCTCAGAGCCAGACCGGCACCGGCAGCCGCAACAGCGGCGCGCTTGCCGAGGACATTGGAGTCAGAGCGGAGGAGGTCCGTCAGATCAGACAGTGGGGTCCTGACCTTGGTGTCAGCCGCCCTGCGTCCGCGCTTCTTCTGAGCCACGTGATTCTCCCTGAACGTCGAAATCCTGCGAAGTACAGAACGGAACGTTACACAACCGAGACCTAAAAGTCACATTTAAATAACGCCCAGGAAGCTGAGAGTCTGCGCAGAGCAGCGTTTATGCAGGTCAGAGACCTTTATAAAGTGGTGTAATTCCTGTTACACAACGATAACGAGGACGTTTTCAGCCATCTCGGAAGGCAGATCCAGCACCTCGTCATTCCCGGAAACAGCGAAAGTCACGTAGTCCCCAGCCACCGAGACCTCCACCTCGGCCCCCGGAACAACCCCAGTGCGCTCGCACTGGGCCAGCAGATCCTCATCCACCTGCAAAGGCTCAGCAAAGCACACAATCCGCACCCTCTTAGCACCCGCGCGCAGCGAAAGCTCAGAAGCCGGAAGCGCGGCATCATCAGCCTCAACATCCGCACCGGGAATCGGGTTGCCGTACGGACTCGTGGTGGCATCCGGCAGGATCGCAACGAGCTTCTCCGTGACCTCGTCACTCATCACGTGCTCCCAACGGCACGCCTCATTGTGCACCTTGGGCCACTCCAAGCCGATGACGTCAGACAGCAGGCGCTCAGCCAGGCGGTGCTTGCGCATAACGCTCGTCGCGAGCTCACGGCCCTCCGCAGTCAACTCCAGACGACGATCACTGCCGACAATCAGAAGGCCATCGCGCTCCAAACGCGCAACGGTCTGTGACACAGTCGGGCCAGAATGGCCCAAACGCTCCGCAATGCGAGCACGCAGGGGCACGACCTTCTGCTCTTCAAGTTCCGTAACGGCCTTGAGATACATCTCCGTAGTGTCGATCAGATCCTGCATGCTTCTCCGTTCACCATCGAGTCCGAAGGCTGACTATACAAATATACGCACAGGCGTATACGTGGGGAGGCTCAGCTTGTTGCGGCTGCGGAGCGGTGGTCGGCGCTCGGTGGGCCTGTGCTCGGCAGGCCGACACCCAGCACTCCCCGCAGCGGCCTACGGCTCCAGGCGGGCACTCACGGCCCCAGGCGGGCACTCACGGCTCCAGGCGGGCAACCGACCACTGGGACGCGTCCGCCAAATCTGCCGGACCGCCCGAACGACTGGTGAAAACGCACCGGTCGTGCATCCGGTTCTCCATGCCCTGCCAGAACTCGACCTCGAAGGGACGAAGCAGATACCCGCCCCACGTATCCGGCCGTTCGACCGGGCGGCCGGCAAGCTCCGCCTCGACATCCTGATAGCGCTTCTCAAGAACAGACCTGCTGCGCACCGGCTGGGACTGGTGGGAAGCGACCGCCCCAATCTGCGAACCGCGCGGACGCTGTGCGAAATAGGCATCCGATTCTTCCGGCGAGACCTTCTCGACAACAGCCCGCACCCGCACCTGGCGGCTGAGTTCGTGCCACGGGAACACGAGCGAGGCACGCGGTGACTGCGCAAGCTGCGTGCCCTTGGGGGACGTGTAGTGGGTGTAGAAGACGAAGCCGCGCTCATCAAAGCTCTTCAACAGCACCAGGCGGGCGGTTGGACCCGTGTCATCCGCGGTGGCAACAACCATCGCGTTGGGTTCGCGCAGGTGGTCATGGGCATAGTCGTACCACGCGGCGAACTGTTCAAACGGCGTCTTCTCAAGATGGTCAAGATCGTCAGCACCGTATTCAATGCGCTGCTGTGCGAGTTCGGCCAGGGAATCCGGGATGTCGATCATGTTCCAAGACTACCCGCGCGCCCACGGCGCGCACGGGGCCTGTCCGACCAGCGAGCCGGGCCTGACTACGATGAAAGCGTGATCACGATTCCAGAAGAGCTGCTGCCCGCCGACGGCCGTTTCGGCGCTGGCCCCGCTCGCATTCGCCCCGAACAGATGACCGCCCTGGCAGACGCTGCCACAACCGTTATGGGCACCTCGCACCGTCAGGCGCCCGTGAAGAACATCGTCGGACGCATCCGCGCCGGACTGACCGAACTGTACAACCTCCCCGAGGGGTACGAGGTGGTGCTCGGCAACGGCGGTTCCACCGCCTTCTGGGACGCCGCATCTTTCGGACTGGTGCGCAGGAAGGCCGCGCACGGTTCGTTCGGCGAATTCGGAAGCAAGTTCGCCAAGGCCACCGACACGACTCCGTTCCTCGACGACTCCGCTGTTTTCGAAGCACAGCCGGGTTCGGTTGCTGTACCCACCGCGGTTGACGGCGCTGACGTCTACGCGTGGCCGCACAACGAAACCTCGACCGGCGCGGCCGCACCCGTGCGGAGGCCCGAAGGCATCGCCGATGACGCTTTGGTTGTCATTGACGCGACTTCGGCTGCCGGCGGACTCGACGTCGACATTGCCGAAACCGATGTCTACTACTTTGCGCCGCAGAAGAACATGGGCTCCGACGGCGGTCTGTGGATTGCCATTATGAGCCCGCGTGCAATTGAACGCGCCCGGTCGCTGAAGAGCTTCGGCCGTTGGATCCCCGCATCGATGGATCTGGTTACGGCCATTGACAATTCGGCGAAGAACCAGACGTACAACACCCCTGCCGTGGCCACGCTCATCATGCTGGCCGAGCAGATCGACTGGATCAACGGCAACGGCGGTCTGGCTTGGGCTGCCGAGCGCACCGCAACATCGGCAGGTTTGGTCTACGACTGGGCTGAAAAGAGCGATGTCGCACGCCCGTTCGTGGAAAACCCGGACGACCGTTCCAACGTCGTGTGCACCATCGACTTCGACGAATCCGTCGACGCCGCAGAGATCGCGAAGACGCTGCGCGCCAACGGCGTTGTCGACGTTGAGCCCTACCGCAAGCTGGGCCGCAACCAGCTGCGCATTGCCACCTTCGTTTCGGTTCCGCCGGAAGACATCAAGGCACTGCTCGACTGCATCGACTTCACACTCAGCGCTCTGCGCGGCTGAGGTTGCGTTTGGCTTGCGGCGGCCGACGCTAGGCAGCTGGCGTCGCTGGCACTGGTTCTGCCGTTAATCGGCTGACGCTGCAAACACAGAAATGGCGAGGCTCCCAATCTTGGGGCCTCGCCATTTCTGTCTGCTCAAGCGGTGGCCCGCGCTGTGATCGGCACCTGCTCACACACCCGTTAGCAACAAAAACACCCGT